>JAGVVZ010000007.1 GCA_018304545.1 Candidatus Aenigmatarchaeota archaeon
GTTCCGTTAGCTCTCTTTTCCGATCGGATTTAACAACTATTAAGCGAGATAAATATTCGTTTAATGGCCTAGATTAGGATAAAAAGCGAGATTTTATATACTTCTTTTGTATATTGATTTTATGGCTACTGAAATTAAAAATTATTCGCCAGAAGAAAGATATAGGCTAATTGGTAAACTGATTGAAGAAATAAAACTCAGAAGGTATTCATATCAGACAGGAAAGTCCTATATCTCCATCGTAAAAGATTTTCTTGCTTCTAGCAAGACTCCAAGAGAGTTTCTTCTATCATACTCCACAAAAAGCAAATCAACAATGAGATCTGTTTACTTTGCATTGAAATTCTTTTATAGAAATGTTCTGAATGCTGAATTTGAAGAAAAACTTCCTCTTGCAAGGAAGTTCTTGAAGTTACCTTTAGTCTTAAGCAAAGAGGAGGTAAACAAGATGATAGATTCTACAAACAATTTGAAGCACAAGCTTGTTATCATGTTCCTTTATTATGCAGGTCTTCGTTTGGACGAAGCAAGAAATCTCAATTGGCAGGACATTAATTTTGACAGGGAAATCATCCATCTAAAAACTGCAAAAGGAGATAAAGAAAGAGTAGTTTTTCTTCACAAAAAACTGATTGATGTGTTAAGAATGTATGGAACAAAGGAAGAAGGCCCAATTTTCATTTCCCAAAGAGAAGGGAAATATAACAAACGGACAATTCAACAAATTATAAAATTCTCCTCTAAGAAAGCCGGAATTAAGAAAAATGTAACACCCCACACATTAAGGCATAGTTTCGCTACTCATTTGTTAGAATCTGGTGCAGATATCAGATATATTCAACAATTGCTAGGACATAAAGATTTGAAAACAACACAAATCTACACACACGTCGCTAATAAAGATATTAAAAAACTTGCAAATTTGTTATAGTTAATAAAGTGATCAAATGCTCGTCGGAAAGATAATCGGCAAGACAAGTCCAGAAAACTATCAATTCGAAGTTACAGGAATAATCAGAAAAATGGATTTTGTTGCGGCAAGAGATCCAGAAAGACATTGGATTCTCGGGAGAATTGATGATATAATTCAGGATAAAGATCTCACCTTAGCATCGGTCTCTGTTCTTGGATTCGCCGATAAAAACGATGCAGTAAAAATGCCGAGAATGCCTTTTAAGCCTGGTTCATATGTATACAAGGCAGATGACGGACTGATTAAAAAAGTTTTAGGCATGAAAGGAAGCGGAATGTATATAGGATTGCTTGATGGGTCTGAGAACCTGAAAGTTTATATGGATCCGAAACTGCTTATCTCGAAACATCTAGCAGTGCTTGCAAAGAGCGGCTTCGGAAAGTCGTATTTAGTAGGTGTCATATTAGAAGAATTTATTGAGAAGCAACTGCCAGCAGTAATAATAGACCCTCACGGCGAATATTCAACATTAAAAAGACCCAATAACAAAGAAGAAGAAAAAAAGTATATGCCGAAATTTGAGATAGAACCGAAAGGGTACAACAAAGAAGTGGACATATACTGTTTAGAGAAAAATTTAACCGAAAATGCGAGAAGATTAAAATTCAGGAATAAGCTGACTCACCAAGAAATACTGGATATGCTGCCGTTTAAGCTGTCTAGTACTCAGCTAAGCATCATATATTCAATTGTTTCAGATTCTGAGAATGAGGAATATACTCTTGATGAAATTAAACGAGAGGTTATGAAAGCAAAAAGCCAGTCAAAATGGAACGTCATCCCTGTACTAGACATGCTGAAATCCACAGGCCTGTTTGACTATAGTGGATATATGAATCCTGCGGAATTAGTGAAAAAAGGAAAAATATCCGTAATTAATTTGAAAGGTGTTGAACCAGATATACAGCAAATAGTTGTTTACAAACTGGCTAAAGATTTATTTGAAGCAAGAAAAAAAGGCAGAATACAACCGTTCATGTTTGTTGTCGAAGAGGCGCATAACTTTTGTCCGGAGAGGGGATTCGGCGAAGCGGTGAGCTCTCGCATATTAAGGACTATAGCATCGGAAGGAAGAAAATTCGGAATGGGTCTGTCAGTAATAACCCAAAGACCCGCAAGAATAGATAAAAGCGTCTTATCCCAATGTACCACACAGGCATTTTTAAGAGTTACCAATCCTTATGACCTAAAATCAATCATGGATTCTGTTGAAGGAATTAACAAAGGCTTAGAGGGGCAAATAAAATCCTTGCCTGTAGGAACGGCATGCATAGTAGGCGTGATTGAGCAGCCATTGCTGATAGACATAAGAATAAAACGGAGCGAACATTATGGAATCCCCGCGATGATCACTGATAAGATGAAGGATAAAGAAGAAGATTCTAGTATTCTGTATTTCTATCCGAAGATTTTAGAGGAGGAAGTCAAAAAATATGTTAGTGCCGCTACGGAGAGATTCAAATTAGTCTACTATCCGTTGCATAGACTGAGATGTAAATTTATGACAAAAAACGGAGAGAAAATAGACAGCATGCATGTGGATGGATTGACAGGAGAATTGGTTTATCTAAAAGGAGATAAACTGATAAGAACTGACGGACTTTCTAGACTCTTAAACTTAGATATGAAGGAAAAGGCAGTGCTGCTGTTTTTAACAAGCTACGGCATTTCAAACTTTCAGTCGATTTCATCTAAATTGAAAATCAGCGAAAAGGAGCTTATGGATATAATGTCCAGATTGAAAAGGCTGAACTTGGTTGAGATGGAACTGCTGGAATTCAAAAGCAACATAGATTTGAATTTTGAGGAAATATTGGAGCATCAGATTTCTGAAAGTACGGTGAGCTACAGATATTCTGGCGAGGTGATACCGTCAAAGATAAGACGGGATTTTTTAGATAAAATATTGGATTTGTTTAACCCAAACGAGTTTGAAAATAAGATGTGTTATTATCCTTATTGGATTATGTTTCATAGTGACGGCAACGTAGAGATTATTGATGCGATAACAGGACAAAAAGATGATTATTTAAAGAATAAAAATATTTTAGATAATCTGCCCCTGTAATCTAGCCCGGTCAAACAAGCTGATAGGATACGGCCCTCTCGAGGCTGAAACTCGGGTTCGAATCCCGACGGGGGCATATTTGATAGAGACTATATGTCTTAACCGTGGGGTTTAATATTACTCTTCGTTATAATGTTACTACTATCAAATAGAAAGTTTTAAATACTATTATCTGATACCTCTTTATATGTCTAATTCAAAAATCACTCAATTTGCGTTTTATAGAGGGAGATTACCAGCTCCAAAAAATATAATGGATGAGGATGCTGAGATAGCTAGAAAAAGTAGAGTTTCCGGCGTTAGAACTTGGATGACACCAAATACTTTAGGCGCATATGCAACTTCTGTAGGCAGAGAATTTAGCCCCTTAGTCGAAACTGGTAGCGTTAGTTCTCCGGATTTTCCTAGAATAATAGAATCTGCAAAGCGTTCTGTAGAAACTTATTGGGGCGTTGCTTTGAATTTACCTGTACAAATTCTATCCGCTGATGATATGCTGCAAGCAGAAATAAGTCATGTTTCAGATATGAACAGAACTCTTAGAAAGTCAAGAAAAAGAATAATGACTCCTGCTTTACCGTCACCAACTTTTTTGAAACATACAGAAGGAAAGCTTGTCCTAAGTGATGAGTATATTATTTTAAATTCTCAAAGAATGGGCGGTGATGTTTATTACGAGGGTGATGCCAAACCAATGTTCTTTCAATGGAACGATGGTATACTTGCTTCTGTACTTTTTGGCGAGATGAGCAGTTATGCAATGAGAATTTTAAGAGGTGAAACTGGAGAAAATTATATAAGAATGCATAGAGACATGCCAGTTTATGCTTTGGAATTGCTTCTTTATGTAATAAGTTCTGGAAAATCCTATTCGATTGCAAGAGGAATGAAAGATGGTGGTATTCCTGTATTATACAGAAGATTAGTTGATCTGTATTTGCAACCTGTGACTCAGATGTCTTATACTGCTGCAAAGGCTTTGGGAGATGATATAGGAATACATGCAACGTGTTTGTTCGATAGTATAGATATAGCACCGACAGAAAGCGGACCTGTTATTGTTGGTATGTTACACGGTAATCATCCAGACTATGAGCGGAAAAAGAAAATAATTGGAGAAGCAGTACGAAATGTCGGATATGAAGTGAAACGAATTACTGTTCCAGAATCAACTATTTTTCCGCCTGTGGATTATCTTAGTAATTAATGAATGATTAGATGATACAGAATAGAGGCAAATAATTATGGAAATAAAAATAGAATCATTTTTTGTTCCGTTAATTGAGAGAGGTTCCGGCGATGAATCTTACAAACATGTGGCTGCGGTAAAGGGAACAGAAATTTTAGTATACGGAAATAATTATCGGGAGTTATTCGAAAATTTGATAAGAGCAGGCGTTAACCCATATAATAGAGAGAGACATCATATAGTACAGGCATTCCATGATTAATTCTGATGAATTACTTATTCGTGTTTGTCCAGAATATGTTCATATTAAACCAGAATTGACATCGCTAAAATAAACGATTTAAACTTATGTTTCAAATGATCTTTTATGACTGTTAAAACACTTCCATTACCATGGTTTCTATGGGCAGGCGCAAGAATAGTCTATATGGGCGAACAACCCTACGAACATGAAGGAAGAGTTGTTCGACCGGGCCAGGAAGGAACTTTAGATTATGAGCATTTGCTTACACATTTAGAAATAGTAGCTACTTTTGGTGGGTATAAAGGCGTGACTATCCCTTGTGATATGGTTCGTATTGTAAAATATGAATGAGTATTTCTAAATATATTTGTTTAACATGCTGATACCAAGACCCTTTGAAGAAAAATTCAGATCTATCTTTGGAAAAAATTATGAAAAACTGATGTCTATATCAAGAAATGATATAAGACATTCAATAAGAGTGAACACGCTGAAAATTTCTAAGGTTGAACTGGCGGATAGGTTAAAAAAGAAAGGCTGGTTGTTGGATCAAATACTATGGTATGACAATGGGTTTTTTGTCAAAACAGAAGATAATAAATCCAAAACGCTTGAATATTATCTGGGTTACTACTATATTCAGGAATCTGCTAGCATGGTACCGTCAATAGTTCTTGATCCTCAAGAGAATGAGAGAGTGCTAGATATCAGCGCAGCACCCGGATCTAAGACCACTCAAACGGCTATGATGATGAATAACAGAGGACTGATAGTGGCTAATGATTTAGATAGGAACAGGTTGGAAGCACTAAAATTTAACTTACAGAAATACGGCGTGACTAATACGGTTGTAACAAATTCAGACGGAAGGTTTTTGTGGCAGGACGGTATAAAATTTGATAAAATTCTCTTAGATGCTCCTTGCAGTGGCTCTGGAACGTTTGTGACTAATCAAAACGTATTTGAATCGTGGAATCTATCTAAGGTGAACGAATTAAGCAGATTACAGAAGCAGTTGCTAGAATCTGCATCCAAATGTTTAGATGAAAATGGAGAGATAGTTTATTCTACATGTTCCTTGGATCCAGAAGAGAATGAAGAGGTTATAGATTTTGCAGTTGGTAAATTAGGCTTAACGACAGAAAAAATAGAGTTAAACGGAATTAAATATGACCGAAGCCTAAAATCATTTAACAGAGACTATTTACCAGAAGTTAGACATGCTATAAGGATTCATCCGTTTGATAACTTTACTGAGGGGTTTTTTATATGCAAATTAAAAAAATGTTAAACTCTAAAGGGGCAAAGGAAATAGAAAAAACACTGAGAAACAACTATTTATGTGATATAGATTTATCAGACTATTTTCTATTTGTAACGTTTGATGATAAAATTTGGATGGCATCTAAGAGTTTACTGGAACTTGAGTTTAACAGAATGAAAAGAATCAATTCACTCGGACTCTGTTTTGGAAAACTAAAAAAGGACAGGATTCATTTGACTGTAGAAGGTTGCCAATTAGTTGGTAAAACTTCAAAGAAAAATATAATTTTAGTTGATGAACCAAACATGGAGAAATATATTCGAGGCTTTGATTTTACCGGTGAAAAAATAGACTGCTGTCCAAACAATTTTGCATTAGTGAAATATGAGAACGATTTTATTGGCGTTTCTTTGTTGGGAGATAATAGAATTGAAAACCTTTTGCCAAAAAGCAGGAGAATTATTGATAATAGATAGCAAGTCTTCTATTGAGCAGTTGTCTTATAGCATGTAAAAAAAGAGAAAAAGAAAGGAGGACGGATAATTATATTTATCTAGTACCTGTCTAATCCTTTGTTGAGCCAAAGTTAACATGAACAAATAAAATAAGCAATATTTGCTCATATTCGGAGATTTAAAACGTAGATTTGCTTCGAAAAAATTCCATATGATTAACCCATTGATGCAAGAGCAGGTTTATGTATATTGAATAGTGCTATGACGTTCTAATCGAATATACCATGTTTATATTCAATTCTTTTTTCCAATTTTTTACTTCCCCCATAAGCAACTAAAACAAAACCTTTTATGCATTTTGTTATATAATTGATAGCGCCTTCCTTGTCGAACCTTCTTAAAGAAACATAAATTTTTGGCTTTCTGAGTACAGAAAATTTAGCCCCCTTAGCTTTTATTCTTTTAATGTAATCAACATCTTCCCACATTATATTTTCTTTGAACCCATTAATTCTGTTATGGTAAGTCTTATTTGAGTAAATATTGGTCCCTATTGCTGCCGGCCATATTTTTTGGAAAGTACTTAGTACGGCTCTGTTGATAATTTGGTATAAGAAAATTTCAAAGTTTTTTCTTGTTATTGGCAAATTCCAGCAAGTTGCACAGCCCAATTTTATCTTTCTTGTTATAGTTTCTAAATATTTTAAATAATCTTTATGTAAAATAACATCGGAATCTAAAAATAACAAACGATCGTATTTGGAATTCTTGGCGCCTAAATTTCTTTGTAGTCCTATTCCTCTTTTTTCTGATATTATTATCTTTAAATCCATTTTTTTTAAGTAATTTTTTGCAATATTAACAGTTTTATCATGCGATCTGCCATCTACTACTATCACTTCAAATTTTCTGAATGTTTGTTTGTAAATAGAGCCTAATAATTTTCCAATATATTTCTCTTCATTTAAGCAGGGAATTATTATTGATATCAAAATATCACTTATTTGTTTAAATTTATTTATATAAAAACTTATTATAAGTCATGCTTATTTCACAGAATATGATAAACATATCATTTAAAATGCTCAATAAAATTATATCTGTTGGAAAGGATAAAGAATATATTCATAATGTTGATGATGCCTCATTTTTTATTAGAAAGGATTCTTCGGACGCCTTTGTTGTTTACGAAGTGTGGAAACGCAAATTATACGATATTGATATAAAAGAAAATGATATGGTTATTGACGTGGGAGCTAATATAGGGGCGTTTACAATACTTGCTGCTAAAAATGCTATTAATGGAAATGTATTTTCGTTTGAACCAGAGAAATCTAATTTTAAGCAACTTCAAAAAAATGTTAGATTAAATAAATTAAAAAACGTTGTGGTCCATAATTTAGGTGTTAATAAATCAAAAGGCACGGCACAACTATTTGTATCAAATAATAACGAAGCTGGTCATTCACTGTGCAACTCAGAAACAAATGAAACACAAACTATTCATTGTATGACTCTGGTGGATATATTCGATAAATACAATATCAATAATATAGATGTTTTGAAACTGGACATTGAGGGCGCTGAATATGATGTATTATTTTCTACCCCGGTTAAAACACTTAGAAAAATAGATAAAATAATTCTAGAGTTTCATGATAATATTGATTTGAAATATAATTACAAAGAATTGATTTCATTTCTTGAAAATGCTGGTTTCAAAGTGACTACGCTTTCGCCTAATTGGTTTATTGGAATATTTGGTGTAGGCATGCTAAAGGCAGAAAGGATACTGTAAAGTCCATTAAATCTTATGTTTTATATAAACCATCTATTAATATAAATTTTTTTATATTGTACTGATAATAGGATTGAGGTATGAAAAATAATTTTTACTTGGGGATTTACTATGACCCAATAAAACCCGCTCAGGAATGGATAATTAATGAAAGAGTAAGAAATATTGATAAACAATTCATATTAGATGATCTACAACATATAAAGGATTTGGGTTTAAAATATGTGAGGTTGCCGCTAAGATGGATTCTAATTGAACAAAGAAAAGACAAGTTAGATTTCTCATTTTATGATTGGTTACTTAAGAGAATGGAGTCATTTGACTTGACGCCGTGTCTAATAGTTGGAGATGATATACCTAAATGGGCATGGAAGAAATTGAACAAAAACTTTTCAGAATTCTTAATTAAGTCGTTTAATCACTTCTGTTTTGATTCCAGCTTGTATCAAATCAGCAACGAGTTGGATGTAGGGAATAAAATTCCTTGGAAATGGAGTAAAGAAGCGAAATCAGATTTTCTACTAGAAGCTGCAAAAATCATAAGAGATAAGGACAAAAATTCCTTGATAGTTATTAACGGTTTCTGGGACATATACCACAATTGTTCAGAGTATTTTAAGCATTTACATGATAAGAATTTGGACTTTGACTTTATCGGAATTGATCATTATGCTGAAACTAATCCGTTTAAGAAAATAGAAAACTTGAACAAACTAATGAGCTTGGTGCACAGAAAATTTAAAAAGAATCTAATATTAACAGAACTGGGATACAGTACATGGTTCCCAATAAAATATACTGAACATGGGCAAAAGAAGTATATTAAAAAAGCCTTTAGCGTAATAAATAAGACATCATATCTGAAAGGAATATTTTATTTTTGTTTGAAAGATTACGATTTTTTCTATCATTTGATTCCGACAGAAGAACATTTCGGATTGATAAAGAAAAACAATAGAAAGAAAATAGGATATTATACGTTTAAAAACGAAATGGTGAACTTTAGAAAAAAATTCGTATAATAGTCACACAATAGATTTAAATTTAGCATAAGCCTTAAGTTTTAAGGTAGCAATATGGAAAATTTGTATTCAACTAGCAAGTTTTTGTCAAATACAGATAAGATAGATGATGCGGAAATAGTTGTGTTTGGCGTGCCTTTCGATTCAACTGTTGATTATTTGACAGGTACAAGATTCGGCCCTAATGTTATTCGAGAAGCATCCAACTTTATTGAGCCGTTTGATATAGACTTGCAAAAGAATCTTTTGGAAGAGAAGAAAATTGTTGATATAGGTGACATAAGTCCCGTCAGAGGTAATCCAGAAAGAACAGTTGACCGAGTAGCGGGTGTGATTAAAGAGATATTGTCAAAAAAAAAATTCCCTGTGATGCTGGGTGGTGAACATGCGATTAGTTTAGGTGCAGTGAAAGCATTGCCTAGAGACTGCGTTATAATATGCTTGGATGCGCACTATGATCTGAAAGAAGTGTGGGAAGGATCTGAGATTACCCATAATACATGGCTTAGGAGAGCTTGTGAAATTATCGGACCGGAAAACGTTTGTTTAGTAGGCGTTAGAACAGGAGACGAATTTGAATACGATTATGCTAAAAAGAATAAAATATTGGTCAATCCGAATATGGACGAACTAATAAAATTCGTTAAAAACAAGAAAGTTTATTTGACAATAGATATGGATGCTTTTGATCCATCTATTGCTCCAGGTATAGGCACTCCAGAGCCAGGAGGATTATTATACAGAGAGACTATAGTCTTGATAAAAGAGATATTGGATAACTCTAAACTGGTAGGATTGGATGTTGTTGAGACAAGACCGTTAAATGACAATAAAAACACGGAAATTCTGACCTCGAAATTAATACAAAAGGTATTGCTTACTTACAAATAAGTTTTTAAACCTTTATGACCACTCTTCCTTATGATTTTATGAGTTTTATGGACCCCACAGTTCAGAGATATTTAGCAGATGTGGTTAGATGCGGGAATTACGGAGAAATGTTTAGAATTTTAAGAGCATTACTTCCAGACCAAGCTCTTGCTAATTATGTTTACTCCTATTCTGATAGTTTATCCGGACTCCCTAATTATAGAGCATTTTTAAGAGATGTTTACAGGTATATGAAACTAGAAAAACCACTCGTCGTTGTTTCTGGCGATGTGGTCGGCTTAAAATACGCTAATGAAAATTTTGGACACGGGAGCGGAGATAATTGTATAAGATTAGGCTTACACGTACTTCATAGAGCCATTTTTGATCTTCATCCGTTGGGCGGATCTTATAGAGAATATGGTGATGATATTATCGGTCTTGGCGTAATTTCAGGTGGTACAAGACACACAGTTTGTGAGAGAGTAAGAGATTATTGCAGGGCAATAAATCATGTTAGAGGTAATGAATTATTAATAATGGATGATGAAAACGATGTTGGGCTTGAATTAATACAACGTGTTGAGGCTTTGTTAAGTGTTATGCCAATAGATAAAGGTCTGCCGTTCTGGCTGAGTGTAGGTGCAGGATATTATCAGTTAGGAGATTATTCAACTGGGGATAGAAGTTTGTTCAATGTAATTGATGAAGCACGAAAAGCTTCCAAAGCAGAAAAACGTTTTTTATATCATCATTTTCCATTTTTAAATGCAAGAAAAAATGGATCTAACGGTGAATAATTATTCCTTTATTTCTATAAAATTATAGTTTAGTATTAAGCAGGGATCGGATAGCATGGCCAATTCCGCTGGCTTGAGGTGCCAGTCCTTTAGTAGGTTCGGGAGTTCGAATCTCCCTCCCTGCATGTGATATTAGTTAATGAAGTTCATTGCGAAGATTATTTAAGTTTCATTGTTTTATTGGTTCTGTCGTAAATTCAGGTCATAGAATTAGTGTCGAATGAGAGTGATAGGAATTGGTGTTGCGTATGTGTGATGAATCTTTAGAATTTATCGTTAAT
>JAGVVZ010000011.1 GCA_018304545.1 Candidatus Aenigmatarchaeota archaeon
AGATGACAAACTCCCAAAGATAATGTTGGATTATAATTTATTGCAAGAAAAAGAATCTAAATCGGAGAACGTGAATAAGAATAATTAATTTTTGCAATGTGAATTAGTAGAGTGAGAAAGGAATTACAACAGAATTTCATAAACGCCAGGTAAGGGTCTGGTCAAATATTTACACGCCACGACATTAAATTAGGGACACTCAAGTTAATGCTTGGCTTTGTACAATCAATACGTGCATGATCAAATAATAGATGATAATTATCAACGATGTCAAAATAGCAATCCTGTTTGCCTTTAATTTACTATTTCCAAACACAATCACACAAATGCCAAGTATGATGATTGGTACAGATACAAAATACGAGTATATTGATAAAAAAGGATACAGGGCTAATCCTAATGTAATTAGAATCGATCCCACTAAAGTTGTCTTGGTTTTCATTTTCTTTTTCTCCTAATTACATAGATTTTGACATAATTCTAAGGTACCAAAAAGAAACAGTCCTAAAAACACATGAGGTAAATGGATAATGCCATTAGAGGGATTATTCAATGGCTCTGTAGGAATAGTATTTTCCATGATTTTTAAGAGAATGAAAAAAATGTGAGGAAGTTATTCAATATATTTTTCAGTAATAAAAAATTCAGTAGGTTTCAAATAACCTCTATCCAATAACTTATGAATAGATGATGAAGACACACAAACAACTTCATCTCTAATATTCATAAATTTTATAGATTTTTCATTAGAACAAGTTTTATTTTTTATTTCCATTATAGATTTGGCAAGTGGCATATTACACTCAGCATCTAAATCCAAATAATAAATTGGAAGTGGCCTTTCAGGCCAATAAGCAAAAATAAACTCTAATTCAGTGTTGCCTATTACAGAAACTACAAAATTATAAGAACAATTTGTATCATCATCAGGAAGATAAGCAATTTCTTGGCCATTTAACAAAACAAAACCCGGTACACTTTCAACTGAGAGTATTGGAATTGTTTTTGGCAGACTGACAAAAATCTCACCATTTGTTCCATTAGCCTTAAAGATAAAGCCATAAGGAGGATTTTGTGTAATATCTAAAAGAGTGGCATTTGTTAAATTGTATGAGACTGTATGGTTTTTAGAATCTATGAACTCAAAATCAAACTCTTCTGCATTAGCTGATACTACAGAGATAGTAAGCAGAGCAAATCCAATTATTGAGAAGAATTTTTTGTTCATGGTAAAAAAAAGAAGGGAGGGATATTAATATGCTGGATATATTCCGTAGAGGGCTATGATCTTTTCAGTTGGTTGGTACAACACATCGCCACCGCCTGCATACACGTGGCCGAAGACTTTACCATAGTATTGTCCACCAGAAGATCCAGTGATTTGGAATATAGTACCACCACTATCACCAGTTACAGATTGAGCAGTCGCTCTCCATGTATCTACTGATGTAAAATGGGCATTTACCTGTCCATACGTTAGACCATTTCCGGCACCCATTTTGTAGACAAATTGTCCAGTATGTTGGGAACTAGCTGTAGCATAACTTGCAACATCTATTTTGGTGTTAGAACTATAATAGATGTCATCATCAATGCTTACAGATGTTTTTTGGAATGATACATCACCTGCGGAGACAACTTTAGTAAATGGCATATTTGTTCCATCACTAATAAGATTGCCAGTGCCAGGGGATTGGATCATTTTTCTATTACCAGTATTGAAGTAATCCACTACATGACCTGCGGTCACATATCCTGTGTTTCCATTGTAGGTAGCTTTGTATCCAATACTACCAGCAAGATCTGTGGTTGCATCATATCTAGCAATTGCCACTCCACCTATACGGGGAGTACAAGTAGTTAGATAGTTGAGCCTTGGGCATAATTCATCTCAAAAAACTTATTGCACCTTAATTACACAGCATACGCTTTACAGTTCTTGGGTTTTCTTGTTCTGTTACACAGGTTTTCTTGTTCTGTTACACAATTGTAGTACACCATTAACTGATATGCCAAAACACAAACCAGCACAAATGATTTCACATTTTCAAATCCTCTTACCGGCAATACTCTAATGCCAAACGTATCCTTGAGTATCTCAAAGAGTGGTTCGATGGATATTTTCCTGTTTTGGTAAATTTCTTGACCTTCTTCTGATTCATAAAATTCAACCAGTGCAAGCCGTTCTGGTGGAGTATGATCATACTTTTTGATAGGACAGACCAGTCTCATATTGCATTCACTACTGATCCGATACAGATCACCATCGTCATATGCAGGATCAGCTATTATGTTTTGTAACAAATCTGCAAGTGGATTCACAAGGGAACGGTACATCTGATTGTCTGCAATGTTTGCAGTGGTAAAATCCGCTGATAACGGAACTACTAGTCTTTTCGTACTACATGACATGTGCAGCTTGTAGCCAAATATCCATCCTTTTGTCTTTGAGAATCCCCATCTCGCATCCACATCAATCCCAGATATTGGAATTCTATTTTGTTTCATGTCTGATTTGTGCCATACCGGACCTGTTGCTTTTAGCAGTGAACTATCTACTGATGCAGTTGTATTATCAACTAATTTTTCTGATAGAAACACAGATTCCATGTTTGCAATGATTTGTCTTATTGGCAATACCTTGAATCTCCTGTCAAATGTTCTCCTGTCTGGAATCTGGTGTAATCTGCAAACATTTAGCATCTTTTTCCTGTTGGCATCTTCAAGTGACAAAAAATAATGCAGAGTATTATTGCTTGGAATCCTCATCCATGTCTTGATTACTAGCAATTGTAGTATTGTAATGGTTGGATAAACATACGGTCGTCCACGCCTTATTGCATCCTCACACAAGGACAATGTTCCAACCAAATACAAAATACCAATAAGGAACGACTCGTGTTTTATTTTGCTAGGGATTGTCTTCTTTGTTTTCATCTAGACAATGAACCCAGAGATAAGATGATCCTTAGCTTTTTTCATTAAATTGATTTGAGAAACTGATCAAAATTGGAAGTAATTATGCCCAAGGCTCAGAATAATTATTCTTTAATTAATAATGAAATTTTGGAGTATGACTATCTTTCCCAATTAGATCAATAATGTTTTTCTGAAAAATTTCATTAGAGAACTTTTGAATATGTTTAAATAATTTTGGTCTTAGATCATCAAATTTTCCACACATAGCATCATTAATTTTTTTAACCGCATCTTCATCATCTTTATATCGTAATTCCTCAAACGGAACAGTTTCTTTATGGGCAGAATTATCTGGAACTATGGGAATGCATCCAGCTGCAATGCTTTCTACAACAGAAATTCCAAATGTTTCTTTTGATGTGTGAAGATATATTTTCGCTGTTGCTAGCAACTCTATAATATCTTGTGACAATATATTGCTGTAAATTTTTACTTTATTCCCTTTCATTATTTGCAAATTTTCTAATATTTTGAACTGATTTTTATGTTTTACATTACCTATTAATTCACAAAAAAAATCTGTTTTGTTAAATATCCTAATTACAGATTCCAAATTTTTCTCAACAGAAAATCTTGAAATTGTGATCACTTTGTTCTCTTTTTGTTTATTTGAAATATTATAAAATTTGTTAATATTTACTGGTGGATAAATAACATGAGAATCTTTATCAAAATTCTTTTTAATTTCAGTTTTAGTAAAATTGGAGTTTGATATCAATTTAATATCTTTGTTTTTCAAAAGTTTAATACTTTTTTTAACCCTATTTTGAATAATTTTATAGTATATTCCCTTTATTCCATGAAATTCCCTATTTGCAAATTCTAATTCCCCTGAAAAGGAGGAATGACAATATACGTATACCAATTTTGCGTTAGATTTTTCTAATGTCATACCACCGCTCATTACAAAAAGTATATTCTCATTGGAAACAGAATTAAAAATATTTTTTACTTCCGTCATTCTTTGATATCTCCAAAACATCGGAAATTTTTTTTGTTTGATTTGATGAATAGAAAATAAATTTGTTTGCTCAATATCTGGAGATGTAACACAATATAGCGTTGTCTTGATATTATTTTTAATTAATACATCTATTAGAGACAAACTAGTCATCTCTGCACCTCCTGTCACATCAAAATATGGATGAATTATTCCAACATTCAATATTTTGATTTTAGTAATTCTAGGATATAACTTAATTTTAAAATTTAACAAATCATAAATCTAATTTGTCGCTTTACTCACATAGATAAATCCTCTATCGTATAATCTTTGCAATTAAAAATATAGATGAAAAAACTGGCAAAATCTACGTGCTCTTTCCGCTGCCAATGACCAGTATTAGAACTTACCAATCTGTTACTAAAATTATCTAGTAAAAATTCACCCATTAACTTTAAGCCCGAAATTAGCGGCAATATTTTTAGTCAGACATCAATTGCTTTGGCAAAAAAGAATTTGATTCTGAGCCAAAAACATCACTACAACAAGGACTGTCTAAATTCTTTCAAGATTTTTCTTGACATAATCAATTGATTTTACTGAAGTTGGATCAGCCACATCTAAAACAACCTTGTATATTGTAGAATAATCCAAGGGATAAATCAGATTGATTATCTTTGATATACTGCTATCACTAACTGGCATTATTTCTCCGTATTCGATTTTATTTTGTTGAAAATATTCTTTAAGAATCTTGCATCTCTATTTAGTTTTAATATGATCATCGATAGAGACTTGTCATAATGGAATTGTTTCATGGGAAAGAAATTAAATATTCATCTTATTTTAATTGAAGGTCGACATCTTCAGCAAAAACATGCATCTTTACATTTTCTTGAAGTGAGTTCTTGAATCTGATTACAGCAGACTATAATCCATAAGGATAATAAATTATAGGAATATCGTGAATCCATTTTGTCAGATTAAGAGATGAGCTTTCATCAGTTGGATTTAATGAGCTAATTTCTCTGTTGAGTTCTAATTTTTTATAGATTCAAAAATATCTGATTGTTTTATTTCAAGGGGTGATTGTAACACATTCAACATAGTATACAAAATGAAGTAAAAGAAGTCCGAGGAGAATGATACTGTAGAATGATTCTGTGTTTTATTTTGTTTTTTGTACAATACTCTAACATTTTGCCCCTGATCAAGCTTATTCTTTTAGATTTAGGATTATTTGATAAAACATATTTTTCCAATTGATTTTTAAAAAGCCTGATTTTGAGATGATTTATGGACGATACTGTAATTGATTCCTCTTTAAGAACAGTAGAATGGAAAGATAACAAAGTA
>JAGVVZ010000004.1 GCA_018304545.1 Candidatus Aenigmatarchaeota archaeon
CATTGAAAGATATCTCGGATGCATCTGATGCATCCGAGATATCTTTCAATGACTCTTCTCTTGTCTATGATCACGCACGAGCAGTCTGAAAACATGATGAAGCTGTAGTTGTACTCCCTGCATTTCGGGCACTGGAATCTTCCGAGAATCCAGTCTTCCCAAGTCTGGTATCTGCTCTTCCATACAAACTTGAGACAGAGCAGGCCGAACAATGCCAGCACGAAGATCGTCAAAAATATTGTTATAAACATTCAATCACCCGTACAAATCCTCGATGTGATTTCTTGCTTTGAGATCTGGGTGTTTTATTCCGCAGATGTATCTCCTTTCGCCCGTGTCGACCTGATGTTCGCAGTAGATGACAAATGGGCAGAACAATCTTCTGTCACCCCTGATCAGATAAGAGAGATATGCACCGTTCTCTATGCAGTGTTCAACTATCTTCTTGTGTGTCAAGCCTGTCATATCATCGCCTCAATCAATCGATGTTGGAAATTCCAGCGGACTTGGATTGTTGAAATTGTTTATCTGCATGATGCATCTCTCCAGCTCTGGCCTGTACGCCGATTCAGCATACCACATCCCCCCGACAAATCCAGCCATCGATATCAAAACCATCAATATCAGCCACTGCCTGCTCGAAAGATTAATATTGAACCCTTGCATGCTCTATCTCCCTCAAATATTTTCTGTGGTTGCAGTACGGGCACACGGCCTTTTCTACATATCTTCTCCTTATTCTCAGCTTCACAAAACACCATATGCACTCGACAAACATGTTCAACCCAGCTTCAATTTCCCGATTATCATCAATACCAAGATCGCCAAGATTATTCCAATCAAAAGCCATAACAAACCACTCTCTCCCTTTTTTTTCATTAATCAATCACCCACAAATTTTCGAATACCTGAGGATTCCAGTCATTAATTTACGGTTGCCTGTGTGGTCTGACTATACCGCCAAGGACGAAGCCCAGCTAAATAAACCAAAAGAGAATCCTTTTCAGTTTCGTTATTTGCATGCCGCAGCGATAGACCTCAACGCATCCAGAAATGTATTCAGGACTCGCCATTCCTGAAACTTTATTATCAGATAAAATAAGCTAATTCCAAAAAATATTCCCCCGACCAACATCATGAAAAAGAAAAAGTTCATTCTCTTTAATAATATTTTGAGCCGTTCATCATTCTCCAATGACCTGTTAAGCAAAGTTCGTATCACATCGAACATTTTCTTGCTTGTCGATGTGATTATCAGATCGTTGCCTTCTTCAGTCTTCCATTTCATAAGCTCTTTATCCTTTTTATTTTTCATTCTTATCACTTGATACTAGAAAAAATAAATTTGTTGTAATTCTCCTATTCATATATTGTTTTTATTCCGCTCCGAAATTTTCAGCAGATCTTCGCACAAGCCGCTATGCTTCTGGTTGAAAGTTATGACTGCATTCCTCCCTGCTTTTTTCCTTGTTATGATGCCTAGATTCAATAAAATTTTTATGATTTTGTACAGCATGTACTGGGATATATTTATTTCTCCTAATATCTCCTTCGCAGTCGTCAGTTTCTTTGAATAGATGTAAAGCAATACCCTTGATGACATTCTCAGCAACATCATTATCCCGACCTCTTCTTTTTTGATATGATGTAGCTTTGCTGGACATCCAGTATCGTTCCTGTGATCTGCCTGATTATCCTGTTGTAGCCTTTCCCCATTATCCTGAAGAATTTCCCGCATTTCCTGCACTTCATCCGTATTGACTTGGTTATCTGCATTTCCCCGCATGAGATGCATTTGGTTGAAGCCGTCCATTTCGGCGGCTCGGCTTCGGGAATGTAATAGCTGACCTGCCTTGCCATCTCCTCTATGATGAAGGCCACAAGCTTTGAGAGGTTGATGTTGTATCTCTTTAGGAACTGTTTATGCGGTTTGTCTAATCTGACGCATGTTTTTTCTTTGTCAACTGAAAATGGGTGGATGAAATTAACTTTATTGGTAAAATCAAAAAATGACAATTCTATCCGTATATCCGTATTGTTGTCAGTTTTTTCTCTGACTATGTCATCATCTGTAAGTAATGATTCTCCCATAACCCTCTTATTATAAATATTATTATTATCCATGTTGTCAATACGGATATACGGATGCTGTTGCCGATTTTCGTCAGTATTTAACAGTAACAACTCTTCTCTATCCTTTTCAAACACATCTCTTTTGACTTTGTCACTATCTGCCGACATCTCATTTACCCCCATTTCCACTCGAACTTATCGGCAACCTAATCCGTATGGAATTGACACTTATATTGTCAAAAATATCAATAGTTTGCATGGATCTTTCAACTAAAGGCGGTGTCAACCTAAACTTATCCTTAGCAGGATCGTTGGCTTTCTGCGGACTCTTGGTCGTTGTTGGAGCGTACATAAAATCAGAACCTCTTAAAATTCTTGGTGTTGCGTTTGGGCTTACTATTGTTCTCATTGACATAGTACATTTTATATACCAAGCGTATAATGCACGAAAGTAACAAAACACATAATACAATAAATAACCAAAAAATAATAGTGAAAGCTATCCCAGCTCCGTATATAATAATTTCACCCATTTTTTAGCACCTCACATTTTTCATTGAACGATACACAAAACCACGTCGCATTTCGACCAGAAGAATATCGGAACACCTTCCTTTCCTCTCGAAGCTTTCTGACTAATCTTCCGATGCTTTGGGTGTTCCACCGCCTGCCATGATTGGCCTGAATTATACTTACTATGTCGTCGTATGTGGCGGATCTCTGTTCTTTCCTATTGATGTAACCGATGGCACCGATAATAACATCCCGCAGCCTGTCTAAGTCGTATGATTCAGTCATTCCTTGTCCTCCTCGATTTTGATTCTGTTGTAGAGAACTGGTATTCTCACAAAAAGTTTTTCCAAGATTGGTTTGGCTAAGTTGATTTCCTGCTTGACCTCCCATTTCCCATCAATTTTCTCCTGCCTCTGCAACTGCACGTTGTTTTCCCACACAGTGGCCGATATTCCTTTTCCTTCACCAAGACTGTAATACTCCTTCATTAACGGTGCGTTTCCTTTAGGCTTTGTCGGAGCTTCCGTTTTTTTCTCTTTCACCCTTTGTATGTAGCCTTGCTTAGGCTCGAAAACCAAACCCTCCGATTTCAAGGCTTTAAGAAATTCTTCAGGATCTTCTATCTCCCTTTTTATCTGCTGCAAAAAGACAGATTCAGGCAGTGCAAAAACATCAGGAAGATAAGTGTTTAAGATTTCGATTTTATTCATTCAAAACCCACCTCTTTATCTCCACAGACAGAACATATATCATATTCAAATATTGAGAACTCTCCACAGTCAATACACCATGAAAAATGTCTGTTCCTGTTCAATCACAACACCTCCATAAATACGATTGCCGCCCTGAGAAGTCTCCTATAATGGAGTTGGCGATATAACAGGGCGGCATATTAAAAACTTTAGAAAATCTTCTGAAAAGATAAAAACATGGCTTGGAGAGTCTAGAGGTAGAGAAAAACGAACTTCTAGGATTTTCAACTGGAAATGTACCTCCAGTCCATTAACACCGTATTATTGATTTGAATTGAAATGAAGTTAAGTATGGCATTATGGAGAATTCACTCGTATCTTTCAAGTAGTAACTATAGAAAACTATTTAAAGGTTAAGTTGATATTATTCACAAGGTATTTTCAATGGACGTAGCAGAATTATATTACGATTTTACTCCAGAGCTTATAGAAAAATGGGAAGCCGTTTTAAAAGAAAATCCTGATGCTGTGTGGAACGAAAATAGAATGGCAGATATTCTACCTTTTATTAGAGCCGTAATGCCAAGAATAGGTAGAAATCAAAGTTTGCTTGGCCTAAGCTTAATCTCTATTCGAGGACAAGTAGATGATATAGAAGGAGCTGTTAGATATGGCCTAGAACCTTTATTGACTTATGGAATCCTTAAACCAGAAGAAGCGGTTGAAATTGTGGAATGGTATAGACGAACAGTACCCGGGGATCCATCTACAGTAAGGGGTTATTCCAAAAATTTTCAAGTAGGAGGAGTAGGTTATGAAATGTGGGCAGATTGTTATGCTGGTTGTAGAGATTTAAACCTTCGTCGATCAAAACAATAGTTATTACATTGTTGACAACTTTTATATGATTTTGAATTCTGTTATATCTTAGCTTTTTCCAGTTAATTTAAAAGACTTCCGTAAAGTTTAAGTAACCCATTCTTTCAACTTTATATCCTCTCTTTCCTTACAACCAATTAGAGTGTTGGTCGTTATGTTACCAGATATAGCTGTCAAAAATACGGATATTGTCTTAGTCAGGAAACTAAAAAACGACTTAAAATCCGTAAAAAACACGTTGTTGAGGCACGCACCATCCAGTTTCTCTTCCAAAAAACTGAAGAATTTAAGGATAAGGATATTCAGATTCCCTAAAAGTGAAGATTGCAACGAGTATTTTTTTACTTACGGCAAGAAAAAGTATGTTTGCCTGAATTCGTGCTTGTTGTCTAGGAGATACTATTCTGGCTTTCAACATTTATTGCATGGCATTTCCCATGCTTTTTGTCATTTGAAGGATGATATAGGAGAAGAGATCTTTGCCGAATACGTATCTTACTCAGTGCTGATAGAGCATTTGAAAAGCAAAGGCAAAAGATTGACGAGAAGAATTATTAAGAGTATAATGAAAACGTCTACAAAGGAGTATAACACGTTCTTTAGGATAGCCAGAAGATTAAACGAAAAGGAGAACAACTATATATTGAAGCTTAATTCCAAAGCTAAAAATAAAAAAATTTCAAAGAGAAAGCAGACGCTAATGTTTTCTAGGTATTCAAAGTCGAGAATTAGGACATCAAAAGAAACAGAGTTGAATATACCCGAATTAGAAAAAGGATTTAGAAGAATTTGACAGGGAATTTCTCTAAAATACAGCAAAGATTTAAATAATCCTACAGTCAAAATATTTGACAGTGTTTTTATGCAATATTAGCCATTTCATTGGCAACTTCAAGGCAGTGATATTCGAACTGTCTCTCTGATTCTTAATGACGAGAAAGGACACCTTTTGAGCCTTGTTTTAAAAACACTACATTGGTGCAACTCATCAAGATGCAATGATGAGCGAAGGAGTTAGCGTTTACGCTCTAAACGCAATGATACCATCATAGGTTATCGTCAGCAAAAATTTAGGTCTAAGATTCTGTTTGGCGAATGGTTAGGTTCTAGTAGCGACGAAGGACGTGGTAAGCTGCGATAAGCCTAGGGTATGCGCAAGCAGCATGTGAACCTAGGATCTCCGAATGGGAAATCCCCTTGTATTCCGAAAGGAAAGTCGACGCGGAAAACTGAAGCATCTTATTAGCCGCAGGAAAAGAAATCAATTGAGATGTCGTTAGTAGTGGCGAACGAAAGCGATGTAGAGCAAACCGAATCTTTTGGTGATGAACTAAAAGAGATGTGGTGTTTTGGACTTGGGTCTTCTCTAACTCATGAACTCAAAGTCAGCTGGAACGCTGTGCCATAGAGTGTTATAGCCACGTAGAGGAATGTGAGGAGTGAAATGCCAAGTATCCAGAGTAATGGTCCTTGATTTTGGATCGTGAATTCGGGTGGCATTTACATCCAACTCTAAACATAACTAGAATCCGATAGCGCATTTAGTACCGTGAGGGAAAATTGAAAAGTATCCTTAACGGGAGGTAAAAAGAGCCTGAAGTCAAACAGATATTTTCAGTTGCGGCTTAAAAGCGAAAGCAGAGTTGCAATATCCGTTCTGAAAAATGGGTCAGGGAGTTTATTTCAGTGGTGAGATGAAAGTCGTAGCGAAAGCGACAAGACCGTACCGCAAGGATGGGTCGCCATACGAAAGTGTGGGAAATCACTGGGATAAGACCAGAAACCAGATGATCTATTCCTGGGCAGGACGAAGTCTGGTGAAAACTAGATGGAAGTCCGCTACCGTTGATGGGAACCAACCTCTCGGGTGACCTGGGAATAGGGGTGAAAAGCCAATCGAATCTGGTAATAGCTGGTTCCTTTCGAAATGTATCTCAGTACAGCATAGCCCGAGATAGATAAGGGGGTAGAGCTACTAATTGGAAAGTCAAGGGGAGAAATCCTCAGCTTTTCTGTTAAACTCCGAATCCCTTATCGTTGTAGACGGCTAAAAGTGAGGGGGTCCGGGAAAGCTGGGCTCCCGAGAGGGGAACAACCCCGATCAAGGCTAAGGTGCCTAAATACTAACTAAACGGTGAAGGACGTCTGAATCCTCAGACAGTGGGAAGATGGGCTCAGAAGCAGCCATTCTTTAAAGAGTGCGTAATAGCTCACCCATCGAGGTTTCAGGCTCCCAAAATGGAAGGCACTAAGTTAGTTACCGAGACCTTGAACTTCGAAAGAAGTGGTAGGAAGGCGTCCCGAATGAGTCGAAGCACGGTCGTAAGATCGTGTGGATCGTTTGGGAATGAAAATCCTGATACAAGTAGCAGCATAGCTGGGTTAGAACCCCAGTCATCTTAAGGGCCAGGTTTTGTCAGCAATGTCGATCATCTGACAGTTAGTCGATCCTAACCATAAACGTTAACATAGTTTAGGGAAAGGGAAGTCTGTTAATATTCAGATGCCATGAAGATACGCGCGGCAACGCAAGTCAGAAACCAGACTCTTCGAGATAGGTCAGCGTAAGTTAAATACTGAAGCCCAAGGAGTCTTATAATGAGGAGAATTGGGTGAAAGTGTGAATAGCGTCCCTTATGGGATGTCTGACTGAATCTTGGAGGCCATGAAAATGGTTTTTGAAAGGATTCTTCATGATCGTACTCAGAACCGACACTGGTGCCCCTTCCTGAGAAAGGAAAGATGTGATGGGATAACCCTGTTTAGGGAATTCGGCAACAATGGCCATGTATCTTTGGTATAAATGGTGCCTGTGATCTTTAATCGGATCGCAGGTCGCAGTGACAAGGAGGAAGCGACTGTTTAGCAAAAACATAGGGGACTGCTAGATAGAAATGTTTTGTATAGTCCCTGAGGCCTGCCCAGTGCCGGTGTGTTAAGCTCGAATCCAATCGGGTGAAGCCCCGGTCAACGGCGGCGGTAATGGGTAGTGGTATATTATTTACATTATCAAAATGAATTAGCTACCTGGGCAGATATTTAATAGTCGTTCTTGGCACTGTATTGTTGCAATAAAAGGAAGTTGGAGAGCTGTTGGATTATTAGTTGAACTAAAGACTACTATCCACCGCATACTCTGACCGTCGTAAAGTAGCGTAATCCCTTGTCGATTAATTGTCGACCCGCATGAATGGCTTAACGACTTCCTCGCTGTCCCAAACAGGGACCCAGTGAACCTGCTTTCTGGTGAATAGGCCAGAGACCTCCAATGGGAAGTGAAGACCCCGTAGAGCTTTGCTGTAGTCTGGTGCTGTGTTATGGTTGTGGATGCAGAGCGTAGGTAGGAGTCACCATTAGTCTGGGCTTCCGGGTTCAGATGAGACAAAAGTGGAACACTACCCTTTCGCAAGCATAACGCTTACCGCGACAGCGGGACAATGCTTGATGGACAGCTCGGCTGGGGCGGTACACCCTTGACAATCGATCAAGGGTGCCCAAAGATCAGCTCATCCCGGTCAGAAATCGGGAGTAGAGTGTAAGCGCAAAAGCTGGTCTGACTGAATCCTGGACAACAAAGGATTCAGCCGCGAAAGCGTGGGCTAGCGATACATCAGTTACCTTTAATGGGTGCTGGTGGTATCAGAAAAGCTACCTCGGGGATAGTATCTAATGCGAAGATATTATCCATCGCACCAAGAGTATGTCTATGCATATACCTAGGTCAAAGTTTCCCAAAAGATAAAATTAAATCACGATTGGAAGCATATAGTATTAGATACCCTCAAAACAGGGCCGTAGCTTCCGAGAGTCCAAATCGACGAAGCGTGTTGCTTCCTCGCTGTCGGCTCCCCCCCTCCTGGTTGCGCAGTAGCAGCCAAGGGTGCAGGTGTCCACTGATCAAAGGGGGACGCTAGCTGGGTTCAGAACGTCGTGAGACAGTTCGGTCATTATCTATTGGAGGTGCTGTCGTCTGAGAGGAAGAAAGGGTGAGTACGAAAGGAACGCCCTTTCGTGGCCACTGGTGAATCGGTTGTACATGCAACGCCGAGTAGCTACGCCATCATCAGATAACCGCTGAATGCATCTAAGCGGGAAGCTGTCCTCAAAAATAGACGATGAATCGTATAACTGATAGGCAACTATCGGTGGTGCGTATAGGGCCCCTATAGACTATAGGATTGATAGGACAGAGGTGTACGCATCAAGAGTTCGCTCGAGATGTTCAGCCTACTGTTACTAATCGCCCAAAAGACCTAAATTGCTAAAGATGATAACCTATGATGGTAAACTCTTATTTTTTATAGAATATTTGATCTGATGTTTTTATGATATGTAAGTCTTGATATAGTAACTACTATATAGTAAATTTTAGAAACAAAAGAATTTTTGATTACAAAAATTTTGCACTTTTGTATAAAGAATCTAGAGATGACAATTCTTCTCGAAGAAGATAAAAAGTAAACTTTAATAAACATTATTGTTAATATCTTCTCTGATATCAATGGAAGAAAGAGCTTATACAATCAACATAAGAAGAGGAACGCTAACTTCTCCGAAATGGGAGAAAAGCAATGATTCCGTAGTTTTCGTTAGAAAATTCTTGGAAAGACATATGAAAACGAAGGATGTGAAGATAGATAATTCAATTTCCGAGAAAATCTGGGAACATGGAAGCAAATATCCTACAGGGAAAATAAAAGTAAAAGTAAGAAAAGATGATGACGGTGTTGCTACGGCCTATCTATGGGGAAAAGAACCTCTAATTTTAGAAGAACCTAAAAAGAAAGGTAAAGAAACGAAAATAGAAGAACCTGTAAAAGAAGAAGTATCGATTGAAGAGAAGAAAGAGTAGTACGAGTTAAATCAGGACTATGTAAACTGAAAACTTATCGCGGACTGAAGATTTAGTTTTTCAAATAATATTGTTATAACCTTTTACTAGGTATGTTTGTCTAAATTTTTATAATTTATTTAGATTATAGTGATCAAAATTTTGTTCATTTCAATTTTTTATACAGAATTGCTAAAACCAATCCAGCAACCATACTTCCTATGAGCCCGTTGAATAACTCTACTATATTTAGTATGTTGGGATAAGTATACATCAACCACATATAGTATGCACCTGGGAGTCTTGAGACAAGCCAGTACAAAACACCGAAAAATAAGCCCTTTTGCCAAACAGGTTTCAGTCCGATCCCTCTTTCTGTATAAGAATATAAAAATGCAAGTAACACTGTTGAAAACAAACCACCAAACAACATAAGTAATAGCCAATTACCGAGTCCACCAAAGGAACTCATAGGTCTTAAGCCAGGCCAATCACTGTATTTAGCGTAAATTTCGGAAACAAAGGGATTCATATAAAGAGCACTGCCAACAAAAAATGATACCAATCCAGCAACCAAACCAGATATTACAATCTTTTTCAGACTCATTCAATCATTTACCCTTTAATTTTTTTATTATTTACTATATAAATCTTTTAGAGTTTCTAAAAGTTCCAAACATAGCTCATGACAATATGATACAATGACAGAAGAAAGAGCTTCGTGGGTATGGTATTTGCTTACCATTTATTAATTTTTTGATAATTAAGGTATTAAAACACCCGATTTCCTAGTTCCATTCAAACTTTAAATGGACAAAATCTTCTTGATTATCTATATATATTAATTCTCTCATGCACTATATTTCTCCCTTCTAAAAACATCTCCCACGAATCTCCCAAATCTTGTATTTTCTGAATGTCTTCTCGCTTGTCATTATGTTCCCTCATGTATATACCAAAAACATTCTTTTCCTCTAATGCTTTGACAGGAATTCCATGAAGCAACTGATATTTGAAAGTTACATAATCGCCGTAAAAATACATATCCATTCTTGAATTACAGTCTTGTGTAGCGTGCCCATATTGCCTAGCAAAACTGTTGAAATCTAGTCCATTTCTTTCATCTTGTTGCTGATACCATTCGTATGCTATTCTCAATAACCATTCGTTTCTATCTCCTACTCCAGCAGGCAATGCATCGGGAGGCAATATTTCAATAACAACTTGAGCATCCAATTCGGGCATAAAATAACTTCAATCCAAACCTTTAAAAGTTTAATTGTTCCTGAGTAGTGAATAAAAAATGATATATATGACATCAAGTATACTCTCAGCATATACAATGCGTGTAGTTCAGGGTGGAAGACCAAGACTCTAAATGGACAAAAGCTTCTTTAGGACATTACTATAGAAATCCTTATATATTAGTCATCATATAGTAGCAAATATATTGTGATATGTTATGAAAGCCTTACAACTATATTTAAGAGACGTAGGAGATTTGTCTACCGGAAAAGAACCTCTTTATGCATATCTTAGAGAACATGCCGATGCCATGGTTCAAATTAACATAGAACCTAAACCAGATGAACTGTATGTTGGTCGGAAATTAGTTGGTCAAATAGAAAGAACTCCAGGAACAGGAGAATTATGGGGATATTACACCTTAACTTTTAAACCGATTTCCGAGTCAAGTCAATCTAGTTGAATATTGTGTTTTAATAATCTTTCTTTGAATCTTGGTTTAATTCAAACTATTAATGGTTAAACCAATTAAGATACTTTCTTTTAATCGTTTTGATGACATTAATTGATTAACAACAAGAAAAATTGTAGAATAATTTATCCAACAAATAGCGCATATTTCCCTGGTACTGAAACACCAAGAAATTGTGCAATTTCGCTTGTCGTAGCATCGTTAACTACTACTAAACCTTTCCAGCTTGCTGACAAGTTGCTGGACTTACAGACTACACACTCTTTATTCATAGTAAATCTTCTGCATTGCCTGCACACATAAAATCTCTTTGTCATTACTTTTTCGCTCCAACAACCTTTGTTGCTTTTTTCTTTTCATCTTCAATCCAGTTAACAGAACCTAATCCGGGCTGCCTCATGGTTAAACCAATTTTATTCTCTTTTCCGCCGACTAGGTTCAACGATATTATTCTTCCAATGATAGAGTCACCTTCCTTTAATGTTTTCTTTGTGTCTCTACCACTGAAAATCGAGTTTCTTTCATCATAATTTATAAAGTCATCCAATATTTGCGACACATGCACTAATCCGTCTAACGGTCCGATTCTTACGAACGCGCTAAATTCTGTATTATCAACCACGTCACCGACCACAACCTCTTGAATTTCAGGTTTATAGACCAATAAATCAAAGGTAACAGGATAATAAACTGATGCATCGCCTGCGGTTATTTTCCCCTCACCTATTTCGTTTATTTTTAGAACCACTAGACCCACGCCATATCTCTTGTCAGCAACTCTTTCATATTTTTCTGCAATGCTTTCTTTAATTCCTTTTTGAAGCGGCATTCCAAAACGTGTCGGAGGCACACCAGCCTTCGTTTTTACTGTGACAATTCTATACATATGATCTCCTATTTCTTGTTAGATTTCATTGCTGTACTTATAACTTCTCTTGCTTCTTTAGAACCTTTCCACTCACCCGTTTTAACCCACTTTCCAGGTTCGAGTTCTTTCATATGATCGAAAAAATGCTTGATTTTATCTCTAACGACCTGAGGCAAATCCTTGACATCTTTTATCTGTCCAAAAACCGGATCTATCTTAGCAGAAGGCACAGCTATTATTTTCGTGTCTATTCCGCCTTCATCCTTCATTTCTAAAAGACCAATCGGTTGGCTAGGAAGTATAACACCAGCTTGTACTGGCTGAGAAGACAAAATCATTATATCCAAAGGATCGTCATCCTCTCCTTTTGTTCCGCAGACAAACCCATAATTGAAAGGATAATTCATTGCCGTATAAAGAAATCTATCTACGAACAACGCTCCTGTTTCTTCATCCACTTCATATTTGATTGATCCTCCTTGGGGTATTTCTACGAATACGTTAACTTTATCAGGTGCGTCTTTTCCTGTAGGAATGTCATTTGCTTGCATGATTTACCTCTTAATTAAATGAATTTAATGTTTATAAAGTATTATTTGTCCTGTTTAATTATTGTAAGCATTATACTAATTCTTTATGCTTTTTAACATCAGTTTAGTCGACGTTACACGCTTTTCCAAAGGTGATGAAATCTTTTTAGATATTTTAGATCTTCGGCCAGTTTCGACTCGTCATTGGTCTGGAAAAAACCAGGAAAATTGTCCCATTTTATTTCTATCAGTTCTTCAGGTTTTTTAATATCTACCTGACCCCCTGATATCTTGCAAACAACAAATACTCTGTCAGTCTTATTCTCAATAAAAAAGTGGTTATGAAGTACTCTCTCAACAGTCACTTTAATGCCAAATAGCTCCTGTGCCGCTCGCATGGATGCTTGTTCAGGTGTTTCCCCAGGTCTTAATGGATAAGAAGGCAGCGTCCAGAGATTAGGCATGACATCTTTCATTTTAGATCTTCTTCCAAATAAAATTCGTTCGTTCTGCTTTAGGATAAGAGCAACTTCTTTTGTCATGAATAATCATTAGCAGATAAAATATAATTAGTTTACCTGTTGGAAGAAAAAGAAATTTAAAGATTGTAGTTTACAGTTTGTATTATGGTAACACAAGATATTCAACCTCAAACCAGACTAACCCTGAATTTATTATATGCTGCGAGTAAATCTATGACCTATGGATCAGATTTCGGTTCAGGCATTGCTTACTCGATTTATAATTCAACAATAGTTCAACTATTATTAAGACTCCCAATAGAAATTTCCTTACCTCTTTCTCAAGCATACGCTAGTGGTAGAAATCCTTCTGAAAGTGCTGAATTTTTATTAAAAGCGTTGAAAGATTATGAAGTTGGCGGAGAAAAACCAAGCAAGTAATAAGATTCAATAACGTTAAAATATTTCCAACTTCTTTTTCGACCTCAAATAAATTATTTTAGTGCCTTTGTCTTTCAATTTTTTTTGAAGCGCTTTATCATTGGTTGCAACTATGATATTTTTATCAGCCAAATCTACAATTTCTTCATCCGTATTTTTTCCTTTGACATCAGCAATCTCCACATCATTTTTTTCTATCATATCTAAAGCAACTTTCGCCGCAGACGAATCCTTGCTATCACCTTTTGTAATTTTTTCCAGTTCTCTTTTGATGGAATTTGTAATAACAAATGTAATTTCGCCTTCAATAATTTCTCTGATTTCATCAAATATGTCCACCTTGAATTGGCCTGGAACCAAAAGCATGTTTGTATCTAAAATTATTTTTTTCATTTTCGTCTCGCTCATTGAATTAAGATACCTTCTATTAAAAATAATATTGATAAGATCATTTATCCGATCAGTGTTCCGTGTCCAATTAGTCTCCATCTGCCAAGAACCTGCCTTGAAATGACAACCCTGTCTCCGTCATCACCGCAAATCGGTATTTTTAAGTTCATTTCTACCTTCCTTCCTTTTATTGAACCAACAATTCCAACAGATCTCATTGAACCAATATTTACCATGAGCATTTCATTTGGTTTGATTTCTTGTATACCTTCCATTTCTTTTGTTCCAACAACTCTTTCCAAAAGCTTAGAGTCAACTCTGATTTTGTCTCTTACTTTAGGTAGTTTTCCAGGTAATCCTACAACATTACCTGCGAGGACGTCTGCTTTAGTTACATAAGGATCTAGTTTTGTCATCAAGCCAAGCAACCCACCGGGTCCGGCTTCTTCTATTTCAAAACTCGCCTTTCTCAACGAAACTATTCTTGTAAATATTGGTTTCCATTCATTATCAATTCTCATCCCGGGTCTTATTTCAATTTCTCCATCAACCTTCAAAACTCCCTGGACAACAGAACCGCCCAATATGCCACCAACTAACTGGTCGGCAGATGAGCCGGGTTTGTTAATGTCAAAACTTCTTGCAATATACATCTTAGGATTTTTTGCCTCATCTCTTTTTGGCGTGGGTATGAATTCATTGATAGCTTCGATTATATATTCAATGTTTATTTTTTGCTGAGCCGAGATAGGAATTATCGGTGAATTTTCTGCTATGGTTCCCTTTACAAATTCTTTTATCTCTTCATAGTGTTCTTTCACTCTCTCCTGAGATACCAAATCAATTTTATTTTGAATTATAACAATATTTTTTATCCCTACAACTTCTAAAGCAGTTAAATGTTCGCGGGTCTGTGGCAACGGACATTTCTCATTAGCTGCTATTAATAGCAACGCACCGTCTAGTATAGCTGATCCTGTCAAAACAGTTGCCATTAGGCTTTCATGTCCGGGGGCGTCAACAAAAGACACTGTTCGTAGAGGTTTTGTATCAGTGAAACATGATTGACATTTGTTCGTTGACGCGTGTTTTTTACATTTTGGACATTCATAAAAAGTAGCGTCAGCATATCCCAACTTTATTGTAATACCTCTTTTGATTTCTTCAGAATGAGTGTCTGTCCATTTTCCAGTTAAAGCATCAACAAGAGTGGTTTTGCCGTGATCAACGTGTCCTAATAAGCCTATGTTAACCTCGGGGATAAATTTTAGATTCAACTTTTTATTGAAATTACTCACCTTGTTTAGGTTTTGGTTCGTCTCCACCTTTCTTGCCAAGTAATTCTTCCAGCGGCTTGTTGCCTTCTTTGATAACCTTTGTGTTTATCTGAGTTATGTCTCTGGATATTGTGTTCCCCCGTATCATCATTCTCTTTCTCTGTCCTTTTATTTTCGGGTTGAATCCGGGCGGATGAGATAATACCGTTTTCTTCTTAACTGGCCCATGAACACTCGGAATCATAGGAAAACCGTCTTTATCTGTTCCTCCAGTTATTTGCAATTCATAACTAGACAAACCCAATATATCTCCATTGAAATTTTCTCCAATTCTTTTTCCTACAATGCCAGCTGCTTTGTCCTGGTCGACAATAACTGAATATGATCTCCTTGTTTTTGGATCCGAAACTACAACTTTGAAATCTGCCATACTTTCACCTTTTAATATTTCAATATTTTGATTTTTATTCTTTAATTTTAGAATAGTTAAATCTTACAAACTTAAATGTTTGCTCATATAGGATTATTGTGCTGAATATTTTCTATCTATGAATTGGAACTTCACAAACTTTATTGCCATTAACATCTAGAATTATACCCACATCTGATCCAATAGGAATATACAGTTCATATGTTACTCCTGAGTCATCTTGAAATTGTACAACGGTTTCTATTGGTGTATTAGGTCCCTGTTGTCTGGCGTATGCATATAAATCATATTTTGAAGGCCTGAACCTACAATTTTCTTCTAATTTTCCCGCGTTTACAAGTGCACCATCAAGAGATCTCGTATCAATAGTGTCGCCTCCTTCTTGTGGTATGCTATATCGTGTTGTTGCAGCATATGTCGGAGTAGCTGCGACTGTAGTAGGAGACACAGGAAGTAAAAGACTACATGCATACGTAAACAAAGCTGTTGTTGCAGCAAGTAAAGCATATCTTGTTTTCATATAAACAACGTTAATAATCATATAAGAATTTAAATATGATCTATAGTTTTTTGCAAAAATATTCTACAGTCTTATAATAGTTATTGATTGCCAAAATAAGCAGTTTTCTTATAGTTTTTCTGTCCTTTCCAGATCTTAAATTCATCATATCCTCTATTACTGGTTTGCCGTTTTTTCTAATTACATCAGGAATTTTCATGTTAACCATATTTTTTAATTCGAGATATCTTTTATTCTGAAACATTTTGAAAGTTACCCATGTCATATTCAATCCTATATATGCTAAAAACGCATCATCCAACACATGTTTTTTGTCCTTTTTTAGATCATTTAAAATTCCGTTTTCTGTATAGAATATTTTATTAGCATTTTCCAAGACAACTTTATAATTTTCATAAAGCTGATTGTCAAATCCAAAGGCCATGACACGGGAGTTAGCCAGTATGTCTTTTATAAGTAGCGTCATTGTCGATCCTACTCTTGTAAATGATACCAATAATCTTTCAATCGTAAACGGTTTTTTCGGTTTATGCCTGTCTAACAAATAAAAAATTCTGTCTGCAGCATTCTCCATCTCTTCATTCAGTATATCTTCTATTCCGTCTTGTTTATTCAACAAGTGCATCAGCTCATGGGCAAAAAGACCGGATATAGCTTGAATATTATTTGTCCGAAATATTTCCTCATTCGCATTTAACATTATAATGGGCGATTTTCCTTTCTCCCAGTATGAAAAGTTAGGCTTGTTGCCGCATACCCATTCTCTCATCTCACCGTGTCTCTTTACTTTCAGCCTTTTTCCAGAGTTTAGAATTATTTTACAAACAGCAATAGGATTTGTTGTTACATAAACATCTAACTTCTTTAAACTCTTCACATGCGCTCTCTCCTCAAATTCTCTTATGACATTAGAAATAGCAATCGATACGATGCCCTTTTGCTTACCCTTAATATCAATGTGTTTTATCACCTGGAGCATAATAGAATATGGAATATATTTAATAAAACATTTTATTTTGCACTTATGGAAATTCGTTTAAAGATTCTTGCTTAAGTTTTCTGCAGAGGAATAATATGAGCCTGGAGCTAACAGAAGAAATGCTTCTATCCATGAAACCAGATGATCTGAAATCAGTTTTAGTGATTTATGCATATGGTATGACGTGTCCTCAAACAACAATTGACAGGTTAAGAGAATACGGTATAGGGGACGTGTATGCCTTTGAAATAATTCATAACTACTATTTGGCTATTCTTGGATCCGCGTTTCCCCGAGCAAGAGAAGCCATATTGGAAGCATATAAAGAGGGTTATGATAAAATTAAAAAACAAATGGTATCAATCGTAGAGTATGAACCAATAAAACCACATATGATAATCAGGCATATTTTGCTTCAATAGATTTGCATCGATCGAAAGTGATTTATAAGTAACAATTGTATAATACTGTTGAGTCAAATGGCTGGCGAAGACGTTTGGACTTTCGAAGTCCGCTAGAAAGATATTGTTAGTTTTGTCTAGTTCTGATTCTCATGGTATAAATCAAAAGGAAATTAGAAATAGAACAGGTTTGTCGGTTAGAAATATTAAATATTGCCTTTCTTTTCTTAAACAAAGGAACATTGTTCTTGAAAATCTTGTTTTTAGGGACATGAGATGTAAAACCTATAAATTGAGAGGCGAGTCAGGATGACTGGTGAACCTGTTTGGAAAGAAAGAGAAGAAACGGATAGTAGGAATTGTGGGAGGGTTGGGACCAGAGACAACATCCCAATTTTATTTAAAACTCATAGAACTAGCTAGAAAATATGATGACTCATACCCCTCTTTGATCATAGATAACGTGGCTTTTCCATTCCGTTTAGAAAGAGAAATAATAATACACTCGAAAAACGAAGAGGAGATATTACCCTTCATAAAAGATTGCATTATTCGGCTAAACAAGGCAGGCGCAGATTATATAGTGATACCTTGCAATACTGTTCATGTTTTCATAGAAGATTTCAGAAAACTCTCGTCTGTTCCTGTTATTAGCATAGTCGAAGAATCTGTGAAGGATATAATTTCCCATGATTTTAAAAACGTAGGAATATTGGGCACGACAAAAACAATAGAGAGTGAAATTTATCAAAAGGAATTAAAAAGAAATGGAATAAAATTCACAATACCACCAACTAAGAGACAAAGAACGCTCTCTTCATTGATAGTAGATATACTTGAGGGTAAGAAAGATCCAGATTCAATAGATCTGATATGTAGTGAATTAATTTTACAGGGTTCTGATTGTCTCCTTCTTGCATGTACCGAGTTACAACTTGTAACATCCGAAATAGACTTTAATGTCAGTGTTTTGGATACAACAAATATTTTGATCAAAAAAACCTTTGAAATTTTGAAAGGATGATTGTATGTCGAATTTTTTATATGGCTCAATACCATTAATGGCAGAAAAAATTAGCAGGTTACCATTAAGACCAGCAGAAGAATTACCCGATTTGTATAATGAAAGTTTAATTATTAGAAGAGGGCACTTAATAGGTTACATACCATTCCATCCAGATGCAACAATCCTTACCTGCATGTGTTTTGAAAGTGGTGGTATTGGGTTATCTGTTTACCCATCTTTAGAAATAGCAGATTCGTTGAAAAATATTCATCCTGTTAGATTTCTCATACCTACATATGAATACAGAACCTACAGACTACTGCCAGATAAAGATATAAAAAGAAATGAAAGGGAAGCAAGAAAGTTACTTAATAACAGAGAATTTGAAGTAATAGATGTTTCAGAAGAACCTTATATGTCTAGAAGATTGAAAATGTTTTCGAGAATATTGCCTTACATGAAATATGGAAATTCTCTAAATGCTTATCCTCTTGGAGATGGGTACCTTCAACTTGCATTAGGAGCTTTAGAAATATCAGATATCCTTCTATGCGTAGAAGATCATGGAAATACTGTTGTGGTGTCTGATGAAGGATGCGCTGGTCCTGTAATAACAGCTAAAAGAATTGCAAAATATTTTGGATACAAAAGTGAAAATTTAGGAGTATTAGCATACTGCGAAGCTGTGAGTTTGGATGAAGAAAGTACAATGTATGCTGCTAGTGAAACAAATAAACTTCATTTAATGAGTGATGATCCTGATAAAATAAAATATTCAATTACAACTGGCGGTAGAACAAAAGAAGAACATGCGTCACAAGGCGGTAAGCCATATCAATGTCCAGTACAAGTAGTGCATTCTATGATTGCATATAATGATGCGATACTCGCTACTTGTGCTGAAGAATGTATGAAAGGCACTCTTGGATGTACAGATCATAAATCACTAGTTATGGAAGAGTATGGACTCTTTATGCGAGGAACGGAGAGAAGGCCATGAAAAAAATAGAAGAATTTAGTTATGCATTCGAAGAAAAAGAACCTGTAATTACTATAAACCCAGGTGAAATAATAAAGCTCAAAATAGAAGACTGTTTTTCGGGAATGATTAAAAAGAAATCTGATTGGCCAAACGAGAAAATAATGGAATACGCTAATCCCTGTACGGGTCCTATTTATGTAAATGGGGCAGAGCCGGGAATGAGCTTATCCGTGGATGTATTAGATATAAAAGTAGGCCATAAAGGGACGAATATAGCAAAAGATTGGGGGATGCTCAATGGTCGTGTATATGGAATAAAGATAATGAAGATTGAAAAAAAGAAGCTCGTACTCAACGACAAAATAAAAATACAACTAGATCCCATGATAGGATGTATAGGCACCGCACCGAAAAATCCTGTTTCAACACTAAAAGCGGGTTATTTTGGAGGTAACATGGACATAAATCTTGTTAGAAAAGGAAGCACCGTTCATTTACCCGTATTTGTTTCAGGTGGATTGCTATATATTGGAGATTTGCACGCATTGATGGGTGAGAGTGAACCCACGCTTTGTGCTATAGAAACTTATGGCGAGGTTTTAGTTAAAATAAATCTGACCTCACAAAAGATTTTACGACCAAGAATAGAAACGGGAGAGGAATTTGTAACGGTTGCTATAGAAAAGAATATGGAAACTGCCACTAAGATTGCTGTAAATGATATGTTCGATTTTTTAGTATATGAAGTTGGCATTGATAAAATGGACGCTCATGTCTTGATAAGCGCGGCCTGTAATGTGAGATTGGGTGTACATGATGAAGTCGTGGCAATTGCTTTAATTAAGAGGGATATCATAAAAAATTATATAAGGAGTGATTAAATGCAGCTATCAATTAACCAAAATCTAAAGTCCTCCTATCCCGATTTAAAGGTTTCAGTTTTTGAAGCCAAAACAAAAAGCAAGTTGGAATTAAATCAGGATCTAATTACAAAGAAGAGAGAATTAGAAAAGATGATAAGAGAGAGCTATAAAGATACAGAAAGATTGGATAGAATAATAAAATATAACGCATTCTACAAAAAATTTGATTCCAAAGTACCCATGGAGTTTCAAATAAAATCTGTTATAGAAAACAAGGAAATCCCTCTTGTAAATTCTGTTGTCACTTGTATGTTTATGGCCGAATTGAAAAATATAATTTTAACGGCCGGCCATGATACGGGTAGACTTGGAGAAAAAATAAGAGTTTCTTGTTCAGATGGCACAGATGAGTATGTAAAAATAAATGGTAAACAGCAAAAACTAAAAAAAGGTGACATATTCGCTTCTGATAACAATGGAATAATATCTAGCGTATTTTATGGCCCAGACTTAAGAACAAAAATTACAGACGGAACAAAAAATTTTATGTTTATGTGTTACTGCCCATTTAGTATATCAGATAACGAAATCAGAGGCCATATGCAAGATATCGTCGATTACTTGAAAATTTTGGGAGAGAACAAATTAGAGTTTGGCGATATTGAAGTTTTTAACGTAAAAAAATAATAGTATAGATGATTATATGAGAGATAAATTTATTGTCACACCATGGGAAGTCAGAGGAAATATAGACTACAGTAAATTAATAAAACAATTTGGTGTCCAACACCTTGACAATAAGCTATTAGAAAGAATGAAGAAACACACTGGAGAGGTGCATTATTTTTTAAGAAGGGGGATTTTCTTCGCTCATATGTACTTTGATGTAATTTTAAATGATTTAGAAAAAGGTAAGAAATTTTATTTGTATACTGGAAGAGCACCGTCAGGTCCTGTTCATATAGGTCATTTGATCCCGTGGATATTTACAAAATGGCTTCAGGATAAATTTAAAGCAACATTATTGTTTGAAATTCCAGACGAGGAAAAGTTTCTGTTCAAAGATAATTTTTCGATGGATGATGCTAAAAAATGGGCATATGAAAATATATTGGACATAATTGCTCTAGGTTTTGACCCGAAAAGAACGAAGATATTCCTGAATACCGAGTACGCTAAGACTCTCTATAAAAACGCATGTTTTGTAGCGAAAAAAATTACTGTTTCGACTGCTAAATCAACATTCGGCTTTACAGACTCTAATAATATTGGAGAGTATTTTTACACATCCATGCAATCCGTCCCTGCATTTTTGCCAACAATTCTAGAGAAAAGGGAGACACACTGCTTAATTCCATGCGCGATAGATCAAGACGTTCACTTCAGATTAACGAGAGACGTTGCCATATCTTTAGGTTATCCAAAACCCGCAACGTTGCTTTGCAGATTTCTGCCAGGTCTACAAGGCATAGAACATGAAGGCAAGATGTCGTCATCTGAATCACATACTGCAATTTTTACTACTGATGACCCCAAACAAGTGCATGATAAAGTAATGAAGTATGCTTATTCTGGTGGCCAGGCAACTATAGAGGAACACAGGAAGAAAGGAGGAAACCCTGATGTAGATGTATCTTATCAATGGCTCACATTCTTCGAAGAGAATGACAAAAAACTAAAGAAAATACATGATGATTATAAATCCGGAAAACTGTTAACAGGAGAATTAAAACAGATACTGATAGATAAACTAAACAAATTCTTAAAAGAACATCAGGCAAGGAGAGAAAAGGCAAGGAATGAAATTGAGAAATTCATGCTTAGAGATTGAAACATCGATGATTTTAATCTCTTTAGTTTCATTTTATATTATGACAACTTTGTCCTATTATGCTGCTAGAACAGCAGGATGTTTACTTACTTTAGGAGGACTTGGACTTTATACTTTATCTAACGATACATATCATATTATTCCCTTACTATTCGTTGCTGCTGGTTTGTATGCATTGTTTTGTAAGTTTGAAAATGAGAATAAAAATAAACATCATACCTGGAATCGTGTGGAAAGGGAACTTCGTTCATATTAACTAAGATATCCAAAAAGCAGTTTTAAGCATAAGTTCTATTATATTATTGATGAAACGTAAAAAACCAGAATGGCAATTAGAAATTGCAAAGGAGAGAATAGAGAAACTCTTCTCTTTAGCTGGATCTACTTACGATTCAACTCCTAATAGAAGCAGAAGATATGTTGAGCTTGCCAGAAAAATAGGTTTGAGGTATAATGTTAGGCTCGATAAAGAACAGAAAAGGAATTTTTGTAAGAAATGCAATACTATTTTGATGCCTGGCAAAACATCCCAAACTCACTTGGATTCTAGAACAAAGGCTATAATTATAAAATGTCAGAACTGCAATTATATTTCCAGATATCCATACAAGTGAGTCGATGGCTTTAAGCATAAAAATAATAGCTTTAGGTATTTTAGTGGTTTTCATATCAACCTTTGCCATATTGTTTATTTTGGATTCTTTATATAAGGCGAAGGCATCATGCGATAAAAATAAAAATATTAAAATATGTAAAATAGGTACAGCTCAAATAGTCGTTTTGATGCTGATATTATTAGTAGGTGGGTTATTTATAGTAATTATAACCACTGGTTATGTATTAATATCAGGTCAAGAATCGGTGTAAAATATGGTAAGAACATTGATAAGAGAAATGGATACGAAAAGCTTCATTGATAAATGTGCAGAAGAATTTTTAAAAATGAAAGAAATGCAGATGCCAGAAAATTTTATATATTCAAAAACAGGACCACACAAAAAATATTCGCCAAGCAATCCAAATTGGTGGTATATTAGGGCCGCTTCCTTGCTGAGAAGAGTTTATTTGAATGGTCCAGTTGGTGTTTCAAGATTAAGGTCATATTATGGTGGTAGGAAAGAGAGAGGTCATAAACCAGAAAAAACAGTTAGATCAGGTGGCGGATCAATCAGAGAGATACTACAGCAATTGGAGACAGTAGGTTTTGTGGAAAAGAACAAGGGTAAAAAACCGGGCAGAATCATTAGCCAGAAAGGCGATAATTTTGTCAAAAAGATTGTCTCTGAGGCCAATAAATGAATGACGAACTGAATGAAGAAGAATCAAGAGAAATGGAAAACTTAAAAAGAACTGTAATGAATAGAGTATTGGAAAAAGAAGCGTATGAAAGATTGGCAAGATTAAGACTGGTGAATCCAAATCTGGCAAACCATCTTGAAATGTATTTGCTGCAATTGTATCAGAATGATCAAATAAAAGGTATTATAACGGATGATCAACTCAAAAAAATATTGTCTAGTATAAACACAAAAAGAGATTTTAAAATAATAAGATGATAACATGGGAAGAACAAAAAAAGTTGGAATAACAGGCAGGTATGGCGTCAGATACGGTAGAAAAGTAAAAGTAGCAATAAATAAAATTGAACAAAAACAAAAACAAAAACATACATGCCCTGTTTGCAAAAAAGATTCTGTGAAAAGAGTAGTTGCAGGTATTTGGCAATGTAGGAAATGCTCGGCTAAATTTAGCGGTGGAGCGTATGAGCCTAAAACATCAGGTGATATATAATGGGTTTTAAATGCTTAAGCTGTAAAAAAATTATCGAAAAATTAGATAACAGGATAAGATGTCCTTATTGCGGGTACAGGATATTTTTAAAACAAAGACCGGTTACCGTTAAAAGAGTCCAAGCAAAGTAAGCATAATTTATTATAAGTTATAATAATTATCTAGTGATTTCTTGAAAAAGATAGCAGGATTATTATTGGTTATTTTAGTATTGTACACATTATTGCCAGCAGTTGTTTTTAGTGTTTGCACCAATCACGAAGTCAGGGTTAATGGGACATCATTTTATTTTTATAACGGGAGTAAAATAAACCTTGGGAATGTTACTGCAATAACTGTTGAAAAACAGGAGAAGAGTATAGGGCTAATAAATAATGGTGACTGGTCGCTTGTTTTTAGTGCATGTACTGAAGAATCAGAATCTATAGGATTGAAAGTGACAGACAATTCAAAGGTTGTCGGGTTTGATCAGTTAAAAATAGTTACAGATAATCCTTCTACAGCGACAGTCGCGTGTACTGTTCAAAACGTTTCTTTATCTGGATACGGAATAGATGCGGATAACGGATCGTTAATAACAGGCGGAGTAGTTAAGACATCAATATCCGATACTGCATACATAAACAGTACGGCATTCACGGGTAGCAATTGGTCTATTGACTTTTATCCTTGTTTAACGAGCGGCAAGTACTATACATTGCATATAGTATTGTCCAATGCAGGCGGAACAAAGGCAGGAGAATATTCAACAAGTTATTTAGCCGGATAAAATATTGATCGAATAAAGATAAACCATTTAAAGACTGTTTCTAATTCATATTTGATATAGTTTAAGAGGCAATCAAATGGCTAACATGGTAACAGCGGAAGACAGAGATGTTATTAATCAATTTCAAGTATTACAGCAACAATTGCAGGAGATACTTATCCAGAAAGAAAATGTTAAATTGCAAAAATTGGAATTTGAAAAGGCACTAGAGGAGTTGAATAAAACAGGCTCAAAAGAGGCTTATAAAATCGCAGGACCTATAATGATTAAAAGAAATTCTGATGAAATCAAAAAAGAAATGCAGGAAAAACTGGATGATATAGAAATCAGATTAAAAACTTTAAATTCTACAGAAGATAAAATAACGAATAAGTTAAAAGAAATTGAACCAAAGATTAAAAAGATGATAGGGCAATGAGTGGCGGTCATTATGGTAGATGTAGAACCTATAGTAAAAATATTATCGGAGATTATAGATGACAGAAGTGTTCCTAGGAATATTCGAACCGCTGCAGAATCAGCTAAAAAAAGTCTGATTGAAGATATGATAAATGAGTGGGATGTTAAATTAAGCTCGGCAATATCCGTTCTTGACGAAATTACAAATGATCCCAATATGCCAGGCTATACTAGAACGCAAATTTGGAACGTCGTGAGCATGCTAGAATTGGTGAAAAATAAGCTTTAATTATTTGAATATATCCAAACCTGTGTATTTGCTTTCTTCAACAGCTACTAGCCAATCAACACCCTGTGCAACTCTATTTTTTACATACTGATATACAGCATGATATCCTAGAACATGTTTTACTGATGTTATATGTTCTACTCCAACTACAACAATCAGAACTCTGCCATATGCCCATGAACCGTTTACTGTACGACGATCCGATTTAGAGACGATATCCATAGCAGGTTTGTAAGCGTTTATATATGCTAAATGCAGAGATTCTGCATACGTTCGTTCTTCTGCATTACCATTCATCATGCAGTGATTTTCAATTAGAATAGTTCTGCCTTCTTCTAATGAAATTTCAACATCAGACATTAACGAACCATCGTTTCTGCGTAACTCAGCTTCTCTATCGTGATTAAGTTCATGAAGGGCTTTGGCTTTCTCTTCAGCTAAGGTTGTTTCTGATTGTAATAGATATCTGGGATCCACGTTTTGAGTATCCACTTCTTGAGTAATAACAACAGAATCATAATCAAAGATAATACTACCACCATTTTCAGGAAAATATCTGGCCCCACCACCAGGTTCAGGCTTGACTCTTATTGTTGGTTCAGATTGAAAATTATAACCGGTGCAGCTTTCTAAAAATCTAACATAATTAGGAAATCTACCTTTAAGTTCTCTTTGAGCATTTTGGGTTTGAGAAAGCATTACTCTTGAAATAGTTTGTGTATCATATCCATTAACGGTATTGTTTATTGGTTTTGAGGATGACGGAGAGAAAATCATAGCTAGAGAAAGTAACGCAAAAACTAATCTAAAAATCAATGATTTAGATTTCATAAAGTCTAAAAACACAAATAAACTTTAAATTGCTTTCCATTTAGTATCAATATTTTGATAAATATACTGCCATTGATAAATCTGCACAATTTTTATCATATCATGCAGTAAAATAAAAGCTTTTTATCTAGATTTACCATAATTATTTAAGTTTAATATACAAAACCTGAATAGAGGTGAAACTTAATGCCTTTTAGAGGACTTTTTGGGAGAGAAGAGGACGAAGAAGAATTTGTTGAAATAGAAAAAACAGCAGACGACAGCAAAAAAGTACAAGTTATGATTGAAAGTTTAGAGGATTATAGAGACGTCGAAAGAGTTCAAAAATTGTTAAGAGAAGGGAATATTGTATTACTGAAAATTAAACCATTGAAAGATAAAGATTTAGGTGAACTAAAGAGATCTGTTCAAAGACTCAAGAAAACATGTACAGCAATGAACGGCGATATAGTCGGAGTAGACGAACACTTCTTGATATTGACTCCCCCGACAGCTTCGGTATATAGAGGAGAACAAGCCAGATTGACACAGGTTTAGATTTTTTTGTTTTAAATCTAACTTATTTACATACTAATTGTTTTAAGTTCAATATAACTAGATTAACTATTCTCAAATAACTTATTGTCTTGTTACTCCCCTATCATATTCGTATCCGAATAAAAGACCCAAAGTAATCACAAATGGAAGTGTACCCAAATAATTAACAGCATTTATAGAAGGATCTCTACTTACATATCCAATTGCCGCTATAGCTGTTAACATGCAGGTCCCTGATAAGGCACCAATAACTCTACCAATATAGAACATAATTATAATTAATATCGGTACCGTAAATACTAATTTATGGTCTAACAATAGGTTTTAATGTTTTCGCCTCAATCAAAGACTGATCTTGTATATTTCTCTCAAAAATTTCCGGATTTGCTTTTGTTCCTTTAATAAAATTGAAATGCATGGGAATAGCTATTTTTGGCTGAATTAGAATTGCCGCATTAGCAGCCTCCTCTTCATTCATAGTGTATGTACCTCCAATCGGAAGAAGTGCTACGTCAGTTTTGTAATTTGCCATTTCTTGTATCAAGTCCGTATCTCCAGCATGATATATTCTTGTGCCGTCAACATCTATGATAAAACCGATTCCAAACCCCTTTGGATGAAAAGGTTTGCCAACATTATAGGCGTTTACAGCCCTCACTTTAATACTTTTTTCAATAATTTCTTTACCTTCTTCTATCATCTTGACATTGCCTGATAATTTTTTAGCGCTAGAAACATTAGTCACGATGATTGTATCAGACTTATTTATCATATGAACCTTTTCATTGTCACAATGATCAAAATGCTCATGAGTTATTAGTATAAGGTCGGCCTTTTCAGGATCTTTATCTAGTATGTATGGATCAAAATAAATTACTGTATTTTTATATTTAATTTTAAACGTTGAGTGACCAACCCATTCAATATTTAAATTGCCGATATCCATTTAAACCTAAAAAGCTTATGTGCTTTGAATTATAAAAATATTGAACAAGGAGATGAAATGAATAAACTTAAATTAGATTCAAAGAAAATTCTTGCCTTATTTTTTATAATAATTATGCTGGGATCTACAGCGACATTTGCTATATTGAGCGTGTTCACTCCTAGACAACAAGTTGAGGATATATTAAAGCAAAAAATTGTAAAAACCAAATTTGCTCCTGAGGTTCATGATTATTTACTGCAGAGCGGGTTCACAATGATTGAATATCATTATGGTACTGGTTGCCCGGAATGCGAATCAATTAAGAAAGAACTGGAAGACATAACAACAAACAAAGCTGAAGGGCAAATCTATCTTCAGGAAATAGAATCCGTGAAAGAATATGAGAGTAGATTGGAAATCAGAAATTTCTACACAAAAACTCAAGATTCTCTTAACAACCCGACAATAAATGATATAAATGCAGAAGTTTGCAAGGCACTAACAACAACGCCTTTTTGGTGCATAAGTGGCGAAATTTAGCCCTTTATTTTTTTATCCATTTCTTCTATCTCATCCATGAATCTTTTTACGACTCTTGGAACATCTTTCTCTTCCACTCTTAATATTTCAGCTGTTCTTTTAAGCAGCATCTCTTTCCTTTTCAAATCTTTCCATTCCTTTTCTGTTAGCATAAACTCACTTGTAGATATAAAATTAAATATCTATTTGACTTCGACTACGTCGCCCATTGTCAGTTCTGCTTTTTTCGTGTCCTTTTTCTGAAGTTTCTGTTCGTTTTTTTCCTTCAGGTTAATATTCAAGAAGATCTCTATTTTATCCAGTAATTTATTATCTGGTTTTAGATCACTCATTTCTATTCTTCTAATAATATTTTCCTTCTCCATTATTTTTTGTGCAAATTCCGTTCTTGAGAGTTTCATTTTTTCTCTGGTATTTTTTATTATATTTCCATAATTCTCAAGTAAAATGATTTCGTTTAATTCAACTTTAGCTAGAAGTTTTATGTTTTTCGCTGCTCGTTGAGGCAGATCAATTTTTTCTCCAAAATGAACACATTTATCGCATACGTTGAGTATGCTTTCTTCTATTTTTGCTTTAATAGGAATGGGGACTTCTTTGCCGCAAATTTCACATTCTGACATGTAGGTACCCTTACCTGATATAGAATTAATATGTATTGGAAATTAAAAAAGTTGTTATTGCGATATTAAACATCACAATAAGGTTTTAATTATTTCAAATACCATTTTTTCTATAAGGTGTTTATTTGGATAACACATCAGAAATAGAAAAGAAGATAATGAAATTTTGGAAGGACAATAAAATACCCCTAAAAGCCAAGAATTTAAGGAAAGGAAAGAAAAAGTGGTACTTTTTAGATGGTCCGCCTTATGCAACGGGTTATATTCATATAGGCACGGCATGGAACAAAATTCTCAAGGATACGTACATTCGTCTCATGAGAATGCGTGGTCATGATGTCTGGGACAGACCAGGTTATGATACTCACGGCTTGCCGATCGAAAATAAGGTTGAACAAAAACTAGGCTTTAAATCTAAGTCAGATATTGAAAATCTAGGTGTTAAGAAGTTTAATCAGGAGTGTAGAAATTATGTTACCCAATTTATCGGTATTATGAACGAACAGTTCTGGGATTTGGGGGTGTGGATGAACTGGGACAGTCCGTATCTGACACTAAACAATGAATATATTGAAGGTGCGTGGCATACGTTCAAGGTAGGGTTTGAAAAGGGCTTCTTGTATAAGGACGTGTATTCTGTTCATGTCTGCCCGCACTGCGAAACAAGTGTGGCTTATAACGAGATAGAATACACACAATTGAATGATCCTTCTATATACATTAAATTTCCTGTTAAGGGGAGCGATAATGAATACTTTCTGATTTGGACAACAACGCCGTGGACTTTGCCATCGAACACAGGTATTATGGCTAAACCAGATGCTGATTATGCATACGTGCAAGTGGAAGGAGAAGTTTTGATCATGGCTAACAATCTTGTGGAGAAAGTGATGGAAAAGGTAGGCGCAACAGATTACAGAATTATAAGAACTGTTAAAGGAAGGGATCTGGAGGGCAAGAAATATACACAGCCGTTATCTGACGTTTTTCTGTTTATCGATTCTTTACAGAATGCCCATAGAGTTGTACTCTCAGATCAGTATGTCACATTAGAAGAGGGAACGGGGTTAGTTCATACTGCTCCCGGTCATGGCCAGGAGGATTATAAAGTAGGTAAAGAGACAGGCCTCCCAATAGTATCGCCTCTCAAGATGAATGGAAGATATGATCAGAAATGTGGAAGATTTAGTGGAATGAAGGCTAAAGAAGCGGATAAAGAGATCATTGACGAATTTAAGGCCAAAGGATTGCTGTTCCATCAAGAAAGAATAGCACATGATTATCCGCAATGTTGGCGTTGTAGCACGCCTTTATTGTTTATGGCTGTTCCACAATGGTTCTTCAAAGTTACCAAAATCAGGAATAAGCTCATTGAAGAAAATAAAAAAGTGAAATGGTATCCTGATTGGGCTGGAAAGAGAATGGATAATTGGCTGCAGACATTGGGTGATTGGCCTATATCTAGGCAGAGATACTGGGGTATACCGTTGCCCATATGGGAATGCGAAAGATGCGGTTTACAGAAAGTAATAGGATCAAAAGAAGAATTGCCTAAACCGGCGCCCAAAGATTTTCACAGACCGTTTATAGACGAAGTCTTACTGAATTGCAAATGTGGAAATAAGATGAAAAGAATCCCGGATGTTTTGGATGTGTGGTTTGATGCTGGATTGGCTGGATGGGCAAGTTTGGAATATCCCACAAATAAAGAAACCTTCAAAAGATTTTGGCCGTCAGACCTGCAGATCGAAGGGCCTGATCAGATTAGAGGATGGTGGAACGCAGAACTTATAACAAGCGTCATAACATTTGATGAGAAACCATTTCAAAGAATACTTTTTCATGGATTTGTTTTGGATGCGCATGGAAATAAAATGTCAAAAAGTAAAGGTAATATAGTTGAACCGAAAGACGTTGTTCAGAAATATGGCATAGACACTTTGAGATATTATTTGCTCTCTAGCCCCGCTTGGGATGACTTTTACTTCAATTGGACTGATGCTGAAAACGTATCAAAAACATTAAATATACTGAAAAACTCTTTTGAATTTGTAAAAACATATTTAACAAAAATTCCGTCCAAAAGACCCATACTGAAGATTGAAGATAGGTGGATATTGTCAAAACTTAATTCATTAATTTTGGAGTATGATATACAATTTAATGAGTATAATCATCATAAAGTTTTGGAAAAACTATCTGATTTCATTTTAAATGATTTCTCAAGATGGTATATAAAATTAATAAGAGATAGAGTTTGGCCAACCTATACGGGAAGCGATAAAGATGCGGCTTACTACACTTTATTCACAATTACTGAAAATTTAGTTAAGATGCTGGCCCCAATAACGCCGGTCATTGCAGAGCATATATATCAAGAAATCGTCAAACCCGTTAAGAAAAAGATAGAATCTGTTCATATGCTCGACCTCCCAGTAGCAGACAAGAAAATGATAAACAAAGATTTGGAAGACCAGATGGAATTAGCAAAACAGATGTTTGAAGCTTGCTCATCTGCAAGGCAAGAAGCGAAAATTAAATTAAAATGGCCAATCAAAGCAATGCTCTTACAGACAAATGAGAAAAGAGTTAGACAGACTGTAAAGAGTTTGCAGAAAGTTTTATTGTCAATGTGCAATGTAAAGAAAATAGAATTTGTCAGAAAATTGCCTAAAGGCAAATTTGTAGAAGGCACGTTTGATAAATATAAACTATACCTGAACCTTATAGAAGATGAAGAAATATATCAAGAGAGACTTTATAGGGAATTGACCAGAGAGATACAAGAAATGAGAAAGAAAGGTAATTTTATTGTTTCGGATGAAATATTTTTAACTTTAAGATCGGATGACGAAACGCAGAAGATTTTAAACAAATATTCTAAAAACTTGCAGTTGGAAGTAGGAGCAAATAAAATCCAAATAGGCGAACTGAAAGGCAAACATGCAGGCGAACTTAATTTTAATAAAAAGAAAATAAGTATAGCTTTTGATAAGGAAACTCCAGCTAAAAAAGTTGAATCAAAAAAATGATTAATCCATCATAGATTTCATCATAGGACAATCAGTCATGTGCTCTTTCATCTTATCTCGCATTTCTTTATTATTCATCATTTCTTGCATTCTTTCTATCATTCCGTTATTCATATTCCCATTCATTTCGCGCATCATTGAATTCATGTTCATGCTATCGTCATTATCATTCGTGTCAGATTGTGCTATAGCAGATCCTGCAGTTAATAATATTATCAATCCGACAGAACCGATCAATAGCAATTCTTCTGTCTTAATTTTCATAAAATCACCAAAATTAGATAAGTCAGATAGAATATATTTCTTGCCATTTAAACGGTTTAAAACTGTATTTTTCTATCTAAATAAAATTATTTTTTGGATAACCACACTTTATACGTTTTACCCTGTCTTTCTCTTTGTATCAAGTTCATCTTATCAAGATTAGTTAAGATCGTAGAAACTTTAGCTTTGTTCCATTCAAGTCTAAAACGTAAAGAATCCTGTGTTATTTTTCCAGTTTTTCCTATTTCATCTAGCATCCTTTTTTCATCATCAGATAAGCTTTTTCTGACTATTTTGAAAGCCATTTCTCTTATATTATCTTTGAGTTTTAATTTTGGTCTTAGTAAGTATGATACTATTACACCTACACCGGCAGCAAATATCATAGAAACTAATGCAAGTGTATTAAAATATGAATTTCCGGACATGCCCTGCATCATTCTCATCATATTGTTTTCTAAGTAATTTGCTGGCTTGAAGAATATTTTTAAAATAAACATGAAAACAACATAGGAGACAAGTATAACAAAAATTACAAATACGAATTTGGTTATAGGATCTATTTTTTTCAGGTTCATTTTATCTAAAATATGTTTATAGTTCATATATAAGAAATCCGTCATTATCTGATATACCAGCAGAACATTTAATAATATAGACTTCCAGATAATTTGTTATGAATATGCAAGTAAAGGATGTGATGAAGACCCAAGTTGTTATAGCTAGACCAGATGCAAATATAAGAGAAGCTGCAAAAATAATGACAGATTTGGATATAGGATGTTTAGTAGTTTTAGATAAAGATAAAATAGTTGGCATATTGTCTGAAACTGATGTTTTAAAAAAAATTGTAGCTCAAGGAGCTGATCCAGAAAAAACAAAGGTAGAAGATATAATGACTAAGGATGTAGTGACGATAGATATGGATAAAAATATAGAAGATGTTGCGGAAATGATGGTTGAGAAGAAATTAAAAAGATTGCCTGTCGTAAACGATGGCAAATTGGTTGGCATAATAACAGCTACAGATCTTATTTCTTATGAACCAAAAATGATAGAAGCTTTAAGTCAGTTATTCATGTTAAAACAACAGCAAACAGTAGCGGGATAAGCTTTTATTTGTTTCCATGTAAATTATTTTATGAGTAATAATTATAGGGGAACTATAGGAGATCAACAAGCAAGAATGGGAGCATACTCAAATAGAATATCAGGGAACCCAATACTGAGTGCTTGGTATAATAGTTCAACTTATGCAAAAATAGGTTTGATATTATCAGGTTTGACAGCTGGTTCTTTAGTGCTTTATGTATTTATTAAATAAATTTATTTTCTTGTTATTTATACAGTTTATTAAAAGACAAATTAGATAAATTATAATACGTGATTTTATGTCTATAGATAAAAAGCAAGTGATGAAGAAATTCCAGCAAAATCCAGACAGATATTGGAGAGTAAAATTATTTGAAGAGAAGGGATTTGTTAGAAAACAATGCAAAAACTGTGGTAAATTTTTTTGGACATTAACACCTGATAAAGAATTGTGTCAGGATCAACCATGCCAAACCTATCAGTTTATAGGTGATCCTCCAACAAACAAAAAATTAAGTTACATGGATACGTGGAAAACTGTTGAAAAATTTTTTGTAAAAAAAGGTCATGCATCTGTCAGGAGATATCCCGTTGTTTGTAGATGGTACCCTCTATTTTTCAACATTGCTTCTATAATAGATTTCTATAGAATAGAAAATGGTAATCTGAGTTTTGAATTTCCATCAAATCCGTTAATAGTCCCGCAATTTTGTTTGAGATTCAATGATATACCCAATGTTGGCATTACTGGCAAACATTCAACATGCTTTTGCATGATAGGTCAACATAGTCTCTATGATGGTAAAAATGGATACTGGAAAGATAGATGCATAGAATTGGATTTTGACTTGTTGACAAAAGAATTTGGGATAAAGAATGACGAAATAATTTTTATTGAAGATATGTGGCTAGGTCCAGCTGCTTTTGGTACATCTTTAGAATATTTTGTCAGAGGATTAGAAGTCGGTAACGCGGTTTTTACAGAATTCAACGGAACTCCAGATAATTATACTGAAATGAAAGAAAAGGTTATTGATATGGGAGCAGGCTTGGAAAGATTAGCATGGATAACTAACGGTACTCCAACACAATATGATGTGGTTTTTGAACCTGTAGTCAAACATTTGATAAATGAATTAAACATAAATCCGGATTGGGAGTTTTTCAGTAAATATGCAAAGCTTGCGGGCAATCTAAATTTAGATGAAGTAAAGGATATTAAAAAAGCAAGAGATCTGATAGCAAAGCAACTAAACGTCTCTGTTGATGTTTTGAATCAAAAAGTAAAACCGATGGAGGCAATATACGCAATAGCTGATCACACAATGGCATTAACATTTGCAATATCCGATGGAGCACTACCTTCTAATGTTGGTGGTGGATATAATCTTCGCGTTATATTAAGGAGAGCTTTCAGCTTCATAGATGAAAACAAGTGGGCATTGGACTTAACAAAAATTTGTGAGTTACATGCTAAACATTTAAAATATGTCGCACCTGAACTAGTGAATCATATTGATGATATAAACAAGATACTAGATGTAGAAAGAAAAAGATTCAGTAATACTAAACAAAGAACCCAAAGAATAGTTGAAGATATTGTCCAAAAAGGTGAAAATATTGATGAAAACAAATTGATTGAGTTGTACGATTCTGATGGGATAACACCTGAATTAATAAGAGAATATAATCCTGACATTAAGGTACCGTCTGATTTTTATATTAAAGTTACAAGCAAACACATGAAAGAAGATAAATTTGAAAAACAGACAGTAGATGTTTCTGGCTTGCCGCAAACACCATTATTATTTTACGATGATCAAAACAAATTTGAATTTAGTGCAAAAATTTTGAAATTTGTAGATAATCAGTGGATAGTTCTTGATAAAACATATTTTTATCCTGAAGGAGGAGGGCAAAAATCAGACATGGGATTCATTGGGTCAAATCCAGTTATGGACATACAAAAAATAGGAAATGTTGTGTTGCATAAAATAGTTGGCAGCGTAAAAGAAGGAGAAGATGTAAGCTGCAGAATAAATAAAGCTAGAAGAGAAATTCTGATGAGGCATCATACAGCAACACACATTATTAACGCAGCTTCCAGATTTGTTCTAGGTTCTCATATATGGCAGCATTCAACAGAAAAAAACACAGATAAGGCAAGACTGGACATAACACATTACGACAATCTAACAGAACAAGAAATTGAGAAAATAGAGGAGAAAGCGAACGAAATCATGCTGAAAAATTATTCAGTTAAGATTGAATGGTTACCTAGAGTCGAGGCAGAGAAGAGATATGGGTTTGGAATCTATCAAGGCGGGGCTGCCCCTAATAAAAATATTAGAGTTGTTTCTATAGGGAAAGATATAGACGTGGAAGCATGCGGTGGGACACATGTTGAAAAAACTAAAGACGTCGGCTTCATATTAATATTAAGAACGAAACGAATACAAGACGGGATAGTGAGATTGGAATATTGTTCTGGAGATGTAGCAGAGAAATATTTGAAAGAAAAATCAGATATATTAAAAGAAGCTGCCGATCTGTTAAAAACAAGTGAAGATAATGTTGCTCATAATGCTTTAGAATTGTTTGAAAAATGGAAAGAAAGAAAGAAAGAATTAAAGAAGATGAAATAAATGATTCAAATTCAGAAACTAATAAAAGGATCTGACAATGCAGTAGTTAATTGCATGGGAGTAAAACAAAACGAACATGTGCTTATTTTAACAGATAAAAACATGCCAGAACAAATAGCAGAAGCTTTGAAAAAATCGTGTCTAAAAGTAAAGGCAAAACCCGACATTGTATTTATGGAACCATTAAAACAGGATGCAGAAGAACCAAGAGTCGATATCACAAAATTGATGATGGAATATGATGTTTATTTTTTTGCGACTTCCAAATCTTTGTCTCATACAAAAGCAAGACGAAACGCCAGTAAAGCCGGTATAAGAGGGGCGTCCATGCCCCATGTGTTAATAGAATCTTTCACAAGAGGCGGCCTGACCGCTGATTATAATATTGTGAAAAAAAATTGCGAAGGAATGAATAAGAAAATATCAAATGCAAAAATATTGAATATAACATCTAAAAACGGCACAAATCTAACACTGAATATTGGTAATTATAAATGGGATATGGACACTGGAATATTTCATGAATGTGGTGATTTTGGAAATTTGCCTGCTGGTGAAACAGAAACTGCGCCAAATTATGGCGAATCTAATGGTATACTGATAATAGATAAATGGGGGAGATACGGAAACAATATAAAAGTGTTGATTAAAGACGGCTTCGCTATAGAAATAAACGGATCTGAATCTTTAGAAAATGATGTAAATGCTGTTGGGAAATTTGGCAGAAATATTGCTGAAATCGGTATAGGATGCAATCCCAAAGCATTGCTTATAGGAAATATTTTGGAGGATGAAAAAGTGTTTGGTACAGTGCACATTGCGTTAGGTAATAACGTGTCATATGGTGGTGATGTAGATGTTCCACTCCATTTAGACGGTATTATTGCTAAACCAACACTGAAAGCCGATAATAAATTTTTGATTCAAGACGGTAAATGGGTAATTTAAACCATAAATAAGAAAAATAGCAATATTAACATTGAACTCATATGATGATATCATGAATGACAATATAATAAGAGTCGTTAAAAAATTAAAAAAATTAAATATTCCTTATAGAATTATTGAACTTGGCGGAACTGGAAGAACATCACAAGATGTAGCTAGATTAACAAATATCAATCTAAGAGAAGTTTGTAAAACGCTTATAGTGAGGGCTGATAACGATACTATGGCTGTGGTTATATTGCCCGGGCCATTCAAAATAGACAATAAAAAACTGAAAGAATTGTTAAAAACCAAAAACACGAGATTTCTTAATGAGGATGAATTAAAACAGAACACGCCGTTTTCTCCCGGCGAAGTTTGTCCAATAATTATTGAAAAAATTCCTATATACATTGATAAAAGAGTTTTCGATACTAAAAAAGTAAATTTTGGGTCGGGTGATCTTTATTTTGGGATCGAAATAAATTCTAATGATATAAATAAATGCATAAAAGGAGAGGTTGTTGATATAGCTGTTGAGTAATATGAAGAAACTGCCAAAAAAATATATAGTTGTATTAGGAGCAATAAATTTAGATATTGTGACAAAGGTACCAAGAATACCTAAAGAAAATGAAACAGTGATAAGCGAAGGCCTAAAATTCATTCCTGGAGGTAAAGCTACGAACGCTGCAGTAACCATGTCAAGACTAGAAGGTAATGCTATACTACTAGGAAAAATAGGTGATGATTCTTTTGGAAAAGAAGTTAAGAAACTGTTGAACGGTGACGGTATAAACACAGATTTTATTGACATAGATTCGTTTTCTCCAACCGGAACTGTCATCGTCAGCGTAAATCATAAGGGAAAAAATACGATAATAGTGAATGAAAACGCAAATATTCGAATAACTAAAGATCATATTTCTGATTTTCTGAGAAAGGTTGACAGAAATTTGATAAAGGTTGACTTATTTTATACAACACTAGAACCACTACTTGAAATAATAGAATTTGCTATAACGGAATTCAACAAAAGAAATATACCAATTTTTTGTGATGCCGCACCACAAGCAAGGCCTCTTCCAGAAAATTTTTATAGGCATATAGATTTTTTATCGTCTAATGAATATGAAATGTCGGCTATGACTGGAATTAACGTAACTGATGTTGAAACTGCAGAATATGCTGCAAAGCAACTAGTGAAAAAAGGTGCGAATAATATTATTGTAACTTTAGGAAAATTAGGTGCTATTTACCTCAAAAAAAATTCAACTAAATCTACATATTTTCCAGGTAACAAAGTTAAAGCTATTGACGAAACTGCTGCCGGAGATGCTTTTAGAGGAGCTTTTGTTGTAGAATATTTAAAAACGAGAGATTTGCACAAATCAATGGAGTTTGCCAACAGAGCTGGTGCTTTTGCTACAACAAAATTAGGAACCTATAATGCAATGCCAACAAGAAAGGAATTGGATTTCTTAGAAATTTTAAAATGATTTATTATGAAACTCATATCACTCTAACTTTTCCTGTACAACAAGCTTAAAAGTTTTCAAACTATTAATTTGATAAAACTTTGATACAAATAAAGTGGTTATGATGCCAATCCAATTCAAAAGCCTCTTGTAAATAAGAAAGAGATAATATCTATTCCTGAGTCTGAACTTGTTGAATGTATTAGAAAGTTACTTGAAAACAGACTAACAAAAAAACAAAGAAATATATTACAATATTTAAACGAGAATAGAGATGAAAGCGTAACAAGAAGCGTAAAAAATATTTCTTACTTGCTTAATTGTTCTCAATCATGTATTTGGAACAATATAAATTCCTTGAAAAAATGTGGATTAATTGAGGTAAACGGTTATGTAAGATTATCAAAAATTTTTAAAGTTCTTATCAGGTGATTCTATTGAGTTTCATTCTTATATGCAGAGAAATAACAGAAGCATATAATCAAGTTGGGATATCGCCTGATGGAAAATTTCATCTTGATGTATATAGACTCCTTAAAGGATATGCGAGAGAACTTTATTCTGGTTTTCCACCGTCAGATATGGATCTAAAAAGTGGTGTGGAACAATGTCCGGGTAATGCGCCGGCATATTTGGTTTATGATTAATTTAATATAAAAATTGAATAATTACAATAGATACGTTAACATGTCCAATAGGTTTATATAGTATTCTTCTATAATAATATCTCTGTGAAAGTGATGCCGATCCAATATGTTTGTCAGATCGAAACAGGGAAGACCTGAGGAAAGTATTGGTTAGAGCACTCAATAAAAATCAGATTCTGATTCTTCAGAGCATTGATCATAATCCTATTTCTCTAAGTTTTGTATTAGCGTCAATATCAAAAGATTTCAATATACCTCTTTCTACTTTAAAGTTAAACGCACGTATACTGAGAAATTTAAGATTAATTGATTTTGGTAATTCTTCTGATTTTAAAAAGCCATTTGTGACTGAAATGGGAAAGTTGATAATTGGTTTAATTTCCACAAATAGGAGTGATACTAATGACGAACGAACAATCAGATAAAATAACATTATATGAATGGGTTTTAGACAGAATACCGAGGCCATATGAGTTGTCCATAGACGTTCCTGGTCATTGGGAACAAATAGAAGTAGCACGAGAAAAAGCCCAGAGATTATTAAGAGGTGGCGCATCATGGAAATACAGAACTTCTTTAGAGTTACCACAAAATGGTGTCTATAGTGAATGAAACCCGCGGTAGCTCAATCGCAGAGCAGTCGGCTGTAGATGAATACTATGTATTTGTTACCGGCAGCTGTTCTATAGAGACCGAAAGATTGGGAGTTCAACTCTCCCCCGTGGGATACTTAACCAAAATTGGAAAAATGGTGATTAAAATGAATTTTTTCAGAGAATGTATAGAAAACAAAAACAGGAAAGAATTTTACTGGATGAAAAGAAAGGGAAAAATTAAGTTAGACATGACTGCAAATCCCATACAACCAGAAATAAATTGGAACGAAGTAATAAAATTTTCCACTGAAGAACTAAGAAAATATCCAAATAATTCTGAGTTGTATGAATTAAAAAGAGAGATAGCCAGAGATCATAAGATAGACACTAATAGCATTATGGTAACTACTGGAGCAGATGACGCCATTGAAATAATACTATTGCATTTGTTAAATCCAAAAGATAAAATAGGTATACACATACCAACCTTTCCTAGATTTCTCATTGTAGCAAAGCAGCTTTGTGATGCAGATGTAATCACATTTAAAAATATAAATGATATACCAGAATCGAAAGTTGTAGTTTTATGTACGCCAAATAACCCAACAACTAAGGAAATATCAAGAGGTGATTTGATAAAACTGCTCGAGGAAAATCAAAATAAGATGTTTGTAATTGATTGTGTATTTAGTGATTTTGGCAGATTCGACCCAACATCAATGATAAAAAAGTTCGACAATTTAATTGTAATAAAATCCACATCAAAGATTGGTATAGCAGGCGTCAGAGTTGGGTTTATTATATCTAAGAGGAAAAATATACGCAGTCTCAGAGAAGGAATATCACCATTTAGCGTGTCATTGGTGAATCAAAAAATAGCTTTTGAGGCAATAAAGGACAAAGAACATATGAAGAAGAGCTTAAATTTTTTAAAGAAGGAATGGTCCTTCATTAAAAGAAAAATGCCTGAAGCAGAAAGGGAAACTAACGTGCCGTTTTTCTTAGTAAAGACAAGACAAGATTCGGCAACCGTTTGCAGAAAATTGTTAAGTAGAGGCATTCAAGTAGCAAATGGAGAAGATTTCATAGGTCTCGGTAATAATTGGATAAGAGTTTCAATAGGCAGCAGAGAAGAAAATGAAGAGTTTGTAAAAAATTTTAAAATCATCAATTGTGATTAAAATGGATAAAGTGAACGAGATTAAGAGGTTCATAGCAAACAAAGGAATTGAAGCTGATATAATAGAGCATAAATTATTAGGATTAAAAAGTGAGGATGCTGCAAAGGCTACAGGATTTTATATAGGAAACATTATAAAAACACTGCTTTTTGTAAGCGAAGATAATACTATTGTTACTATATGTTTAGGTGTAGATAAAATTGATATCGAAAAACTTTCCGGAATATCTGGATTAAAAAAACCAAGACTAGCAACAAAAGATGAATTGAAAACTATTTTAAATACAAAACCTGGCGGGACCCCTCCTATATGTTTACCAGAAAAAACTGCAGTTTTGATTGATGGAAAAGTGTTAGAAAAGAATTTTGTCATTGGATTTGGGGGATCTGAGTTTATCGGATTGAAAATTAAACCAAATGAAATAGTTAAACATTCAAATGCTAAAATTGCAGATATAACCATTGATTGTATGAACGAAGAAACAAAAACGCATACAGCCCTGCATATTGTAAAAGGAGCTACGCAAAAAGTTTTAGGAACAGTATTAACTACAAGCGTTTATGTAGACGATTCTAATGGCAGACTAACGGTTCAATGTGGTAATAAACCAACAAATGAAGAAATACAAAGAATAGAACTAGAAGCTAATAATTGCATAAACGAGAATAACGAAGTAAAGATTTTAGAAATAGATAGAAAAGAAGCGGAAGATATATTTGGTAATATTATATACGACGTCTTTCCAGTGCCATCACATATAACTAAGCTTAAAATCTTAGAAATTGAAAATTGGAATATAAATTGTTGTAATAAAGAACATACTAGAACAACTAGAGAAGTTGGGAAAATAGAAATTGATAAGATAAGATTTAGAGATGTTAAACAGTTATTGGAGATATCATTTAAGGTGATTTAATGGATCTAGAAAGAAGAATTGACTTAATAAGGGCGCCACCAACAGAAGAAATAATTACTGAAGGAGATCTAAGAACGTTATTAGAAACTAAAAGCCATCCCACTGCTTATGACGGGTTTGAAACGTCTGGCCAAATGCATTTAGGCTCCGCTGTTTTACGTGCAATAAAAATTCAAGACATGCTAGATGCTCAATGCGAATTCATTTTATGGATAGCAGATTGGTTTGCTTACATTAACAACAAAATGGGCGGTAATTTAGATCTGATCAAAAAGACAGGCGAATATTATCTAGAGGGTTGGAAGGCATGCGGAATTGATATGAAAAAGGTTAAAATTTTATGGACTAGTGATGCTGTTAAAGATTCTGATTATTGGAAAGGTGTTATTGACATCGCAAAAAATTCAACAGTGCAAAGAACAATAAGAGCAGCTACAATCATGGGAAGAAAGGAAGCAGAAATGCAATATACAGCTCAGCTAATCTATCCGATGATGCAGGCGTGGGATCCGTTCTACTTTAAAGCAGACATATTGCAGTTGGGTATGGACCAAAGAAAAGCGACTATATTATCAAGAGAACTTGCTCCCAAGTTAGAACAATCTACAAGAGTCTGCGTTCATCACCATCTTCTTGCTGGTTTACAAGGTCCTGATGAAGGTAGAATGGGTCAAGAGACGGCAACGATGCAAATAGAAGCTAAAATGAGCAAATCTAAACCACAAACAGCTGTATTCATTCATGATTCTAGAAGAGAAATAGAAGAAAAAATAAACAAAGCATTTTGCCCTGAGAAAATTGTTGACGGAAATCCTATATTGGAAATATGGAAATACATTATTTTAAGAAAATTCAAATCTAGAACAATAGAAAGGTCTCCAAAATTTGGAGGGAACATGGAAATACATGATTATTCAGATATTGAGCTAGAATTCAAGAACGGTAAACTTCATCCGCTTGATTTAAAAAAAGAAACTATTCAGGCATTAGATGAAATATTAAGTCCAATAAGAAGGCATTTTGAGAAAGGAAAGGCAAAAGAACTATTTGATACAGTAAGAAATGCGCAGATAACTAGATAAGAATAAGCTATACAGATAAAGAGCAAAAATTTATATGACCAAGCAACAAAAAACAATACTTTAACAAATTTCTCCGTTTTTTTCTTCTAACCAATTTTTAATACTTTTCTTTATGTCGATTGTTTCAGTACTATTGTCTGGCATGGGTCTTTTTATTGTCATAGGAATTTTTATTTCTTTAAATTCGCTTTCAGCAATATTTATTGGATCAAAATCGTTCTTTTCTGTTTTTATTAGAATAGGAGCACCTAATGAAATCTGTAAGGCTCTTGCCCCAATAACTCTAGCAACTTCAAAACGAGTCAATCTATCCTTGGGCCATCCGCTCTTTTTTTCGTCTAAATCTTTTGAAATCTTATCCATCTCCTAGAATTGTATTGTTGTATTTATATTTTTAAGCTTTTAATGCTTTCTTTCTTTTCAACCACATCGGATCAAAAAATATTATGATCAAGTATATCAAAATTATTATCACAATAAAATCATATGTCAATCTAGACCAATAATTACACACAAAATTTTCTGAAGTACATGTAAGCAAAAGACCTATTTCATCAGTCATCAAGCCTAATCCTATACCAAACATTACAGAAGCGAGTTTTATTTTTTTAAGTGTGTGTGATATCAGTGCCGTTATTCCTGCAATTGAAATGAAGGATATACCGAAAAAGAAATGATGAATGTGATAGCCGTTAATAATTATAATTTTCTGCGGCAAGAATAATGCAAAACCTCTTCCGACAAGAAAAGATGTTATAAACGAAACAAAAATTAAAAACGGCACAATTTTTCTTTCATGTAAAGAATCTATGTAAAAAAATTCTTTTATTTTGTTTTTTAGATTCAATTCATTCACTTAAGTTTAAGCGAATTTAGATATTTTTTTCAGAAGATCCACGTGGGATAAAAGTATTCCTCTGCAGCAATATCTTTGTAACCCAAAATCATTCAGAATCTTTTCTCCACTTTCACCAGTATTTATTCTTCTTTGAAAATCTTCCCAAAAGTGAGCAACAACCTTTCCACAACTGAAACAGCGAACTGGAATTATTATTTTAATCTACCTCCTATCTCTTCGAACGTTGTTTATGGCGTCTTGCGCCTTGACTCGATCTAGAGGGTTTATGAGGCTCTGTTCTTCTAGAATCATATACGAGCAAATTTCTGTCATATTCCAAATACTTATCTTTCAAATTCTTATTATCAAAATATTCTACTAATCCTTTTGCAATTGCTTGTCTAGTAGCATCTGCTTGTCCTGCTATACCTCCTCCTCTTGCATCAACATTTACATCAACTTGATTAATTAAATTTTCAGCTAATAATATTGACTCTCTAATCTTTAATCTGGAGTATTCCGGTTGAACTAAATCGAGTGGTGTATTATTTATTAATATTCTGCCAGAACCAGATTTGATTCTCGCACGCGCAACTGCGTTTTTTCTTTTACCCACGCCGAATATTATTTTCTCTTTCTTTATTTCTTCCTTTTGTTTTACCATATTACCATCTTTTCTTGGTTCCTAATGCAAGAGATAATTCTCCAATTGTAATATATTTAGTTCTAAGCTTTTTAACGTCTGCATCATCATAACTTATTGATTCTATATTTTTTAATTCTTCTGGAACATCTATCCAAACCTTTAATTTGGACAATGCTTTCTTGCCTCTGTTCAACTTGTATGGGATCATTCCTCTTGCTATTCTTTTCACTATGCCTTGTGGCGTTTTTGGATAAAATGGTCCGTGATGTTTGTCTCCTCTCTGGACCTTTTCTAAATAATGATTTTTTGTATATTTAGGATTGCCAGCGATTAAACCCTTTTCACAATTTATTATATGCACCATCTCTCCTTTTAGTAGATCTTTAGTGACTCTTGTTAGTGTCCTTCCTATTATTTTATTTGAGATATCATAAACTTTCATATTTATCAACACACTATTCTAACATTTGTGCCTTTTGGATTATTTTTGACTAATTCTTCAATCGTTAATACAGTTCCTTTCGCTTGCTTTATTTTGTCTACAGCTGACTTTGAAAATTTCCATCCGCTAACAGTAATAGGCTTGGATAAATCACCATAGCCTAGGATAACGCCGGGAACAATAATGGTCTCTCCTTCTTGTGAATGTCTTTCTATGTGCGCTATATTCACTTCTACTCTTTGTCTTCTGGGCTTATTTAATTTTTCAGCAATATCTCTGAGAAATGGACTTTTATTTTCAAGGGATTGTTTTTTCAAACTTTCTATTAATTTTTTTAATATCGGATTTGTTGGTCCGGTGCGCTTTGACATTCGCTACACCTCTTGTTAACTTACAAATTAACGATGTATAGATTTATAAAGCTTTAAATTTTCTTAAAGGTTAAAGAAAAAAATAAAGAAAAAACAAATCAAAAATTACTTGCTCTTTAAGTAAAGTAGTGCACCTAATAGTGCCACCAACCCTCCAGCGATTAAATGCTGCAATTGGTGATAATCGGATAGCATAAGAGGACCTCCCGGCATTGCTAATACCACTAAGAGACCTAAAGCTACCAGCACTAAATGGTATACCTTTGTATTCATTTCTTTTTTTGCCATTTACATCTAATAGAATTTGTTTAAGTCTTAATATAAAGATTATTTTGCACTAAGAAGTAGGAAAAAATAATGCGCCAGTCGGGATTCGAACCCGAATAGCTAGCTTGGGAAGCTAGAATCTTGGCCGTTGGATCACTGACGCACAAAGATTAATATATTTAATAGAGTGTTTATGTATAACTTTATTCTATTGGCGATTAAATTGAAAGTTTCATTTTTAGGCGGAGCAAAAGAGGTAGGAAGATCAGCAGTTTTGGTCGATACTAATTCTGAGAGTATCATGATGGATTATGGATTAAAGATAGAAACAGAACCTCCGAGATTTCCAAGATTACCTGACACTAAACTATCAGCTGTTATTCTGACGCATGCGCATTTAGATCATGTCGGTGCTGTGCCTTTATTATTCAGAAAGGGGCAGAACTGTCCGATCTATTCGATGGAAATAACCTCTCCTTTGTCACGAATTCTTTTCTTTGACTCGATAAAAATTGCAAAGCATGAAAATTATTCATTGGGTTACAGCGAAAAAGATGCGAAAGCAGCTTTGAAAAATTTTAAATCGTTCAATTACAGGAAACCTTTCAATATCGGCAATTCAAAGATAACTGCATATGATGCCGGTCACATAGCAGGTTCTTCTATGATATTGTTAGAAAATCAGAAAAAACTTCTTTATACAGGCGATTTTAAACTAGAAGACACAAGATTGATGAAGGGAGCGGATACTGATATTGAAGACGTGGATGCGCTAGTTATAGAAAGTACATACTCGGATAGAGATCACCCAAATAGAAGTGAAGAAGAAAGAAAATTTATTGAACATATAAGAAGCACGTTAAATAATGAAGGTGTTGCACTCGTCGCCTCGTTTGCAATTTCCAGGTCACAAGAAACACTCTTAGTATTAGATGAGTTCGAGGTCAATTATCCTGTATATTTAGATGGGATGTCTGCAAATGCAACGGAAATTTTAGATGCTTATCCGGAACTGCAAAGAGAGTATAATATATTGAAAAAAGTGCTGCAAAGAATGAATGTGCAATTTGTTGATAACGTTAATATGAGAAAAAAAATAATAAAAAAGCCGTGCGTCATCATATGTGGTTCTGGCATGTTATCGGGTGGACCTGTAGTAGGTTACATTAAAAAAATGTTTGGTAGAGAAGACTGTTCTTTATCTCTTACTGGATTTCAAAGCCCAGGAACAGGTGGAGCACGTTTACTAGAAACCGGCAAATTTACTGACGAAGAAGTGGATTTGACTGTAAAAATGTCTGTGAAAAGATTCAATTTCAGCTCTCATGCATCACGAACAGAGTTACTAAAACTTTGTAAAAAAATAAGTCCAGAAAAGATATTCTGTATACACGGAGATAAGACAGAAGAGTTTGCTAATGAGTTAAAAGAAGTGCACGGATTTGACGCTATTTCTCCTGACATACAAAAGAAATATGAAATTTAAGTTTTTATTGAAAGACTGGGGTAGGATTAAAAGTTTATTGTTTTATATGGTTTTGTGAACCAAAGATCTTACGAATGGAAATCTAAATTTGACAGAATAGACAAGTATCTGACAAATGCTTTAAGATTGCATAGCGGAGATACATTTGATCATTCTGAAAGGGTAGAGAGATATTGTAATGAAATAATTTGTTGTTCTGGTTTGAATGTATACAGTCCTATGAATGAGCCACAAAAATATATAGTTAAAGAAGTTGCCAGGCTTCATGACATTGGGAAGATTATTATTCCTTCGTCTTGGATAGATAATGATGGGCCTCTAAACCCGTTCCAGCACGCCTGGATAAAAACGCATTCTTTTGTCGGATATTTGATTGTAATTTCTTTTGGATACATGCTCTCTAGAGATTTGAATTTTATGAATGATATGGTTTTGCCGATAGCTCGTGGAGTTTTATATAGTCACGAAACTTATGAAGGAAAAGGTTATCCTAGAAGGTTGAAAGGAGAGGAAATTCCAATAGAAGCAAGAATAGTAAGAGTTGCAGATGATTATGATGCTTCTGTAACTAGAAAGAATATGTTGGATCGTACTAAGGCTCTAGAAGGTCTTAAAAGTGCTTCCGGAACCAGACTGGATCCTCGAATCGTCCAGTTAGTATTCGATAACGATTTATTTACTACTTAATAGTAATGTTTATATATATTGTAACCACTATATAGTAATATGAAATTAGAACCCTCTGATATAGTAGCCACTTGCTCTAAACATTACACTGTTTGGAAAGAAGAAGCCCTAAAGGCTAAAAGTACTGAAGATATGAAAAAATACTTAGAAAAGGCTTTCTTTTGGCTAGAACTCCAGAATAATTTACTTGTTTTATGGACAGTTGAAAAGACAATGGGCAAGGACGAAATAATAAGAGAAAGAATAGAACAAGCTCATTTGAACATAAATAAGAAAATAGTTGATTATGCCAATAATGTATTGAAAGATTTAGAATAATTAAATAGAATGAGAAAATGACTGATGCTAATGACGATGCGATTTATTTAAAAGTAATAAATTTATGTGTCGGCAATAATGGCTCTGATGCGTATAATCAAAAAGATCCTGATGGCAAAGGAACATGGTTCTGCCCTTATACTCAAAGATTGTGTCAACATCAAGTAGATTTAAAACTCAGAAGATATGGTTGCGGATTAAAGACAAATGAAGAAACTGCTCCTGATAAACATTAATATACTGCCTCGTTTAATTTTATTTCATGATAAAAATTGATGGTTCGAATAGCGGCGGTCAAGTATTAAGAACGGCCATTGCTCTTTCTGCTCTGACGAATTATCCTGTTAAAATAATGAATATCAGGAAAGGAAAGATTGATTCTAAGCCGGGATTGAGACCACAACACATGACTGGAATCGAGGTAATGAAAAAGTTTTGCGATGCAGAAGTGGAAGGTTTGCATGAATGGTCAACAGAAATACTGTTTAAGCCGTCTAAAATAGATGTAAAATCTCATAGAATTGATATAGGAACTGCCGGTAGCGTTACTCTTTTACTGCAAACACTTTTACCTGTTTTGATTTTTTCCAAAAAATCCTTATCATTAGAAATAATTGGTGGGACAGATGTCAAGTGGTCGCCCACAATCCATTATACCAGTTCTGTTTTATTACCATTTTTAAAAAAAATGGGTGTCGATGTGCATATAGAAATTGAAAATTACGGATTCTACCCCCTTGGAGGAGGCAATATAAAAATAGCAGTAAATCCTATAAAAAAACTCGAGTGTGTTAGTTTAGTTCAAAGAGGAAACGTTCTAGGCATAAACATACAGTCTATTTGTGGAAACTTGCCAGCGGAAATTGCAGAAAGACAAAATAAAACTGCTATGGAAATACTAGCGAAAAAATATCCTAAAGCCAAATTTTCTCTTGTGAGCACGTCAACCAAATCAAAAAGTCATGGGAGCAGCATAACCTGTATTGGTGTTTGTGAAAAATCGTTACTGGGTGGAAGTGCTTTAGGTGAAAGAGGCGTAAGAGCTGAAGACGTGGCAACAAACGCCGCTAACGAGCTTATAGAATCTTTGCAGTCAAATAATGCAGTGGACAAATATATGGCTGACCAGCTTTTAATTTTCATGGCATTGGCTAAAGGAAAATCAAAGATAACTGTTGAAAAAATAACCGATCACGTGCTTACGAATATAGATGTTATTGAAAGGTTCTTGCCTGTTAAATTTGAAGTGGAAGGATCAAAAAATCATGAAGGAATCATTTCTGTGGAAGGCGTATACTTTAATCAATAATACATAGAAGTTAAATCTCTCAATTTTTATCTTGCATTTAATGGCAAGATATAGCATATCCTCAAACTATATTAAAAACGCAGATTTGCCTGAAGTTTTGAGCAATTACTTGAGACTATTTGGGTTCAGAGATATGTCAGATGGTGGATTAGGCGATTTTGTGTTTTCTCATGATGAAAAAAGAAATTATGAAATATGCACTTCTAATAGATTGGTATTACTTTTTCTCTATGTACCTTGTATTTTAGGAAGAATAAATGTAAGTAGAATATAAAATACATTAATAAAACATTTCTTTTGATAAAACAAAATATATTCATGCAAGAACTAGAACCCCTTTTCTACCCACAATCTATCTGTCTGATTGGAAATACGAATATAAATGAAAATATTTCGTCTCCAGAAAATTTTGACAACATAAAGAATAATCTTTGTGGATTCGGGGGGAAAACATTCTTTGTGGATTTAAAAAAAGGCCAGTATTTTCCTCAAGCAGATTTGTACGTAGTTCTGTTAAATGAAAGAGATCTGCTAGAAAATGTAGATAAGTTTTCCTGCAAATTTTGTGTTATATTGCCAGGCAACTACTCCCAAAAAAGACTGATAATTTCAAGGTTCAAGGAGAGAGGAATAAGGTTTCTGGGACCAAACAGCGTATGTGGCATAATAAATACGGATAATGGATTGAATTTGACCTTTGAAAAAAATGCATTTCCAAGAAGAGGCAACCACTCCATAGTTTCGCAATCTGGAGGTGTTGGAGCAGCTCTATTAGATATTGCAAGCCAAAATTCATCTATAGGTGGAATAGGCAAGTTGATTTGGCTAGGCAATGCATGGGATATAGGATTTTCTGATATAATTCATTTTTTAAACTCAGATAAGCAAACCCGTTCTATTGGTTTATATATAGAAGGCTTGCAAAATGGAAAGGATTTTATAAACATTGTGAGAAAAATAAAAAAACCCATAGTTGCTCTGAAAAGTGGTATATATCAGCAATCTGCCAAAAGAGCGCTAACTCATACATCAAGCATTGCAGGTGAATCCAGAATCTATTCGTCTGCTTTCAAACAGTTAGGAGTAAAGGAAGTTAATGATATAGACGAACTCTATTACACATCGTATTTTTTGTCTTTGAATAATGACGTGAGAGGCAAAAGAGTAGCTATAATTTCAAATGTCGGCGGCCCTTCTATATTGGCAGCTGACATATTACTGGGTTCCGAATTGGAATTAGCAGAACTTGAAAATAAAACAGTAGAAAGAATAAAGAAAAAATATCCTATGATCTCTGTTTTGAATCCTTTAGATATTATTGCTGATGCTGACGGATCCAGATTTGAATATTGCCTAACGAGTGTTATAAATGACAAAAACGTCGATGCTGTTTTATTGATAAATATGCTCAAAAGTTGTACATTAAAATTGGAAGACGTTAAGATAATATCAGATTTTATTAGAAAAAGCCAAAAACTGATAATTGATGTTGTTCCTGGAATCGGAGATTGGAAAAAGGTCAGAAGCATGATGAAGGAGAATGATATATACGTATTTAACAATCTTCACCAAGCCGTAAAAATCATCAAATCTATGTACGATTATTATATTTACAAAAATCGAAAATAACATTTGTGAGACAATGAAGAAAGACTTTCTGACATTGGATGATATAAAAAGATCGAAGATGCTAGAGATATTTGAATTAGCAAGTAAACTAAAAAAGAAACCCTTTAGCAAAGTTCTTGCAAATAAGTCCTTTGTTCTCCTATTTTTCAAACACTCAACACGTACCCGTCTTTCTTTTGAAATCGGAATTGAACAATTAGGAGGAAATAGTTTCTATGTTGACGGCGAAAAAACACAGATGTTCAGAAGCGAAACACCTGAAGATACAGCAAATTCTATAGAAAGATATGTTGATTGTTTAATTGTTAGACTTTATTCGCATATAACACTTCAAAGAATATCCTCTAATCTAGATAAACCTGTGATCAACGCTCTCAGTGACTTGTCTCATCCCTGCCAGATTTTATCTGATTTATTTACCATAAGAGAAGTCTTTAAAGATCTGAAAGGATTGAAATTAGCGTATATTGGAGATGGTAATAACGTCTGCAACTCCCTTCTTCTGGGATGCTCAAAGATGGGCATGGATATAACCGTGGCTTGCCCTCAAGGCTACGAACCTAACGAAGAGATGATTAAAATTGCTAAAGGCTACTCTCAGATCACGAAATCAAAAATCGAAATTGTAATAGACCCTGAAAAAGCTGTTAAAAATGCGAATGTGGTATATACAGATGCGTTTTATAGCATGGGACAGGAAGAAGAAAAGGAGAAGAGAATGAAAGTGTTCCTCCCAAAATATCAGGTTAATTTGGAATTAATGGAGAAGGCAGAACCTGGAGCAATATTCATGCATTGTCTACCAGCGCATAGAGAGAATGAAGTGACGAGCGAGTTGCTAGACAGCAATCGCTCAGTGGTGTTTGACCAGGCCGAAAACCGTCTGCATGTACAAAAGGCGTTACTAATTAAGATTTTAGGATTAGATAAGGTATATCCTATTTTAAGCTAAGATTTACTGCTTATATCTCCTTTGGTATATATCTTTCTCAATTGCAACATATTTTTCTAAAAACGCTCTACTTATTACTTCTAAGTCTCTTGGTAATGCTTCCCAGTTTGGAAGATCTTCAACTCCTATTCTTAATAGATGTGACTTTACAAGACCATCCAATTGATCTTTTATTTTACCGCCTATAAGAGGAGTCTTGATCTTACCTGCTAAAAATTGTGTTAAAGATAAAATCAATCGAAATTCTTGTTGCAATAAGTCGTTAAATCCATTGATATCAGCTTTATATGCAGATTCGGATAACGGCCTAATACTATAGAATCCTTGACCTACAAGACCGCTTTCGTCAATAGCGGACGAAGATAATGAAAGAAGAGCTTTTGTTTCTCTTTCACCTCTATCTATTAATCCGTTCTTTACCCTGGTGGCCGCTCTAGCTGCTTCATAAATTTTATCATAGGGCGGATTCATCAATGCAAGTCCCGCAGAAACTCTTACATCAGCAGCTTTCGCTTCTTCTATTGCTCTTCTAATCATTAATTCATAATCATGTCGTTTGAACTCTTGTATATCGATACTAGCTTCTCCCAATTTTACGGGATCAAAAGCATCCACATATCTGCTAGCTGCATCCAATGCCCATTTGTTTGCTATTTGGTCACCATAAGTTTGCTGTACATAAGAAAAGGCTTTTTTAAGATGAGCTGCATATCTAGAAATTAGAACTGCTAATAATTTATCTTGATCCATCCTCTTTTTATTAAACTTCAAGTTTAAATTTTTGTAGCGAACAGTATTCTCATGAATGGCCACATATATGGAGATGGATCACCTCCTACTATCTGGTACATAAACTATGTAGGAAGACCACTATACAGATTAGGAAGAAAGTTAAATATTCCAAAAATAGGCTCATTGGCAATGGCTTGCGCTCCAGGTGCCTTTATTCACACTGTTCCTTTTTTATTTTACGGGAACGTAGTTGTAGACTTTTTTGTATTCGCTATTAGCGAACTTATTATAACCGGATTAATTTATTCAAATCATAGGACGTATGAAACACGTTTAAGTCAATAAAAATAAGTTTTTAAGCCATTCCTACAATCAAAACTATACCTAAGAGGCAACGAGCTATACGAGGAACATCTTCCTTCCAGCTCTTGGTAACAGTCAATTCAAATCTGTGTCTGTAAATAGAATAAAGACCATCTATAGCCAGGAACAATCCCACGAACGCTCCGCTTATTAGTTTTATAACGAAGGCCAGTCCTATAAACAGTTTCATGAATCTCATCATATGATCTGGAAACTCGTCTGCTATATAACTATCCCAAAAGACAGATGCCCAAGAAGCAGGTGACTTTAATGCATTAATTATGCATTTTTGGATCCACCCCCTTGCTCCTGCAAAGAGATGTTTTATTTTTTTGAGGACCGGCATTTTCCTCTCTGGCTTCAGTGCCATAATACAGAATTCTATATTTTCTGAGTTCTTAAACCTATCTTTTTAGGCACCAAACTAGGAACAAAAGAAGACTTTATATTACTTTAAATCATGTTTACAGTGTTTATTTGATCTTTCTTAATTAAAAAACAATATTAAAACTTGTTTTCACTATAAAATAGTTAAATAATTCAACTAAGCATAAAAAACGGTATTTAATGACTTAATTAATCTTTTTTATGGCACTCTCTAAAATTCGTATGCCCATGTCCACTTCTTCTTCATTTATAATAAGTGGCGGCACTATTCTGATACTTTTAGATCCGCAACCTAGGAGCAGCAACCCGTTCCTAAATGCTCTTTCCTCAACCTTGTCTCTTATCTCAGTTGATTGGAGATCGATAGCAAGCATTAATCCCAGTCCTCTTGCGTTAAACACTTTGTCTGGATAAACATTCTCCAACTCCTTTAATCTTGATAAAATGTACTTGCCTGTTTTACTGGCCTTTGAAATGAGTTTCTCTTTCTCAATCACTTCAATCATTTTCAATCCAACAGCTAGATCTATTCTATCCCCTCCTCCCCAAGTGCTGGATACCGCGCCTGCCTCATTAGGATCGTATTCTTTGGAGGATATAGTAGCACCTATCTGGAGCGACTTGGCTGAGCCTATTATATCCGGTTTGATATTGTAGTTCTCAAAGGCCCACCACTTCCCTGTTCTTCCTATGCCCGACTGCACCTCGTCTATGATTAACGGTACGTCATACTCTCTCGTCGTTTCTCTTAGGTTCCTTATGAATTTTTGGCTGGCTATATTATAACCGCCTTCCCCTTGAACTATTTCTGTCATTACAAATGCTACTTTTCTTTTAGCCAGTAAATCTTTGATGTCATCTATTTTCGGGTCGGAATCACTAGTACAAAAATTTATCCTAATATGAGGTAGCTCGGGATAATTTTTCTTCTGTACAGGTTTGCTGAAAGTGTAGGTTAAAGCTCCAAGAGTCCTGCCATGAAAAGCACCGGTACAAGAAATTCCTGACAAAGGGCCTTTCTTCCTATAAGCAAATTTTATTGAGTTTTCCATCGCTTCTGCGCCCGAGTTGCTAAGAAAAACTTTTGTTAGGTTTGAGGGTGTTATTTTGATCAGTTTTTCAGCCATTTTCATTTGTTCTTCAGAATAGAAGTCTTGACCAGCAATTTTATGAGCACTGGAAGAACAATATTCTTTCAATACTTTTGCAATTTCCGGGTGATTATATCCAATATTAGCACTGCAGACATTAGAGTTGAAATCCAAATACCAGTTATTGTCAACGTCCTGAATAAAAACGCTCTTTCCGCTCTTTATAACTAGTGGATAGGTGAACGTGCCCTTGACAACGTATCTATTGGTTTTATCAACTATTTTTTTAGACTTAGAAGTCAGTTTTATTGGTTTTATTTGCATATAATAATAAAGGATTTTGTAATTGAAAAGATTGATATCACTACCATCCGATAGAAATATTTATATATTCAAAATAGCTACTATACAGTGACTAAAATGATTACACGAGCAGATTTAACAATGGGACTAAGTGAAGTTCTGGAAGCTTCTCATCCAACAGCGAGTTATTTTTTAAGAAGAACTGTACCAGAATCACAACAAACTACATACGACGCGTGGAGAAATTATAGAGAGACTCGTGCAACTGTTGATAAATATTTAGATTATGGTAAATTTGATAAAGATGGTCTTCCTCAAATAATTGGAATTGCGTTTGATGATAAATATGATCTTCCACAACAACCAGTTATTCTAGATTTAACAAGTGTCGGTGGAAGGTTAGACAGAATTGGGAAATCTAACAGATTTGTTGAAGAAGATAGAAAAAGAGATATTAGAAGTGGTTATGGGAATATGAAGGAAGGCGGATTCGATGTCTATGACTTATACAAAAAGGTTTTGAGCACCTTCGTAATACGTCATTCAGGAGATTTATATTCGATGATTGTGGATGGACCAGATATTGGAAGAGAACCCTCATCTGCAGCAGAATTTATTCGTTATTCAATGCCAAGTAGAATCGACGCTCTTTTAGGATTTACTAGCAGAGTTTTTGCATATCTAGATACGCGTGAATCCATTGTGTTGAGTAATATTCGAAGATCAGCTATCCAAAATGTAAGTAATGCCTGTTATAAAAAAGTAGAGGCGATGGTTAATGACCCGCTTGCTACCGAACAATTACCAACTGCTCTGGATTTGATAAATGCTGCATTAGATTTGGCAAATACACATAAAGTTGAATTAAGAAACAGAGAAAGTTTTGAGGAACTAAGAGCAAAGGTAGAAACAGAGAAACGACGCTTATTGGGGTAAACTGCTTTTTAATCTTGAATTTTAATGATTCTATCCAGTATCAAATGCGAGCTATAACAAACGAACAATATAATAAAAGTCATAAAAGAGGTCAAAATATCTGTTCTAAGAAAGAAGTAAGTAATAAAAAACAAAATAAGAGAGAGGATAAAGGAAAAGTTTAGAGTATGAGTAAAGCCTCTATGATGCGTCGGGAAGAATCTTATTACGCAGTAAGAAACAGTAAAAAATAATGCTACGCTGTACCATTCACTTAGATTGAAATTTATTAAATATAGGATCGTCATCATCACAGCTAAAATTAATGCCAACCAGTTCCTTACCCTGCTTTTGTTCGTGTCAATATCAGGAAAAACCGATACTATCACCGCAAATAATGAAATCACAACAACATAAAAGATGCCAGTCTCTGGTCTTAAAAGGAACAACAACTTCAGCCAGAAAAGAAAGATGATAAGATTAATGAATATGTGCGTTTTCCAAGATGGCATCAGTTCACTCTATAATTATTCTTGCATCCGTTGCTATCGCTCCTTGACTCATTGCGAAGACGGGATTGATATCTAATTCCCTGATCTCCGGATTTTCTTGGAGCATTTTAGAAGTTTTCATTATTATATCAACTAGCGCAGGTATATCAGCAGGCTTCTTGCCTCTATATCCTTTCAATATCTTAACTGCCTTCACTTCCTCAATCATATCCTCTGCATCGTTTTTTGAGATCGGCACTATCCTGAAGCTTATATCGTCATACACTTCAACAAATATGCCGCCAAAACCAAACGCCAAAACTTGACCGAACGTCTGATCGTACTTGCCACCTACTATTACTTCATATCCACCACTAAGCATCTGCTGAACTAGAATCCCGTCTAATACAGCATCCGGTCTTTTTGATTTGACATTTCTAAGAAGCTGATGATAGGCCAGTCTCAACTCTTTGTCATTTCTTACGTTTAATATCACGCCGCCTGCTTCTGTTTTATGTATTATCTGAGGGGAAATGGCTTTCAAAACCAGTGGATAGCCGATCCTTTCGCCAAACCTTAAGGCATCTTCAAAACTTCTGACAAGCTCTGCCTTGGCAACAGGTATTCCATAATGGATAAGGACTTCTCTTGCCTCTGCCTCAGTGAGATTGTTTCTATTTTGCAATTTCAGTTTTGCAAAAATTTCCTTTGGTTTCATATATTAATTAATATACTTCTACAATAAATTAATTTTATGTTTGAGAGCATAGTTGCCAGCTTGGAAACTTTCTCATTAGCATTTGGTCCTCTAGGAATTTTCATTGGAATGGCTTTAGAATCCAGTATCATACCTGTTCCTGCTGAAGCTGTTTTAGCAGCAGCCACTCTACTAGGATATACACCTTTAGAAGTGGCTATATGGGGCGGCTTAGGTGCGACATTTGGCGGAGTAATAGGATATTATATAGGCAGTTTGGGCGGGAGACCTATACTCAACAAATACGGCAAATATATCTTTATAACAGAAGAAAAATTGAACGGGCTCGATAGTCTTTTCAAGAAACGCGGCAACTTTGTCGTTCTGGCAGGAAGGTTAATACCATTTATTCCATTCAAAATATTTTCAATAACAGCCGGGATAGCAAAAATGGATATTAAAGGATTTACTCTGTTCACCCTAATAGGATCTATACCCAGAGCATTCATGCTTTCTTATCTCGGATACAAGCTTCTAGAGATAGGCAATGTGCCATTGATGATCTTATCCATGTTCTTGCTGTTGATAATTCCTTTTGCTGTTGAAGGATGGATAACACGAAAAGGAAAAAAAGACAAAAACAACAAATAGCCCCGCCCAGATTCGAACTGGGGTCTAGAGCTCCAGAGGCTCTTATGCTTGACCATTCTGCGTTTGCACTCTACACCACGGGGCTATGACTAGAATTGGGATTTTGAAAATTAAAATGATGTGATTTATTTAGCTTCCTTAATGCCTTTCTGCGTAATAGCAAAAGTAGTATGCGAGCCATATAAAGGTGTTATAAGTTCGTTTTCAACTAACGAACTAATGGCATTATCTATATTTCCATTATCTTTAGCTACTTCAATCAACTCTGATCTATTAGCCACTAAAGATTCGCTTAATTTCTTCAATATCTTTTTTTCAGTATTCCCGTTTTTCATGTATAGCTAACTCCTTCTTTAACCTTAATACTTCATTATCACCCTTAAGCTTTTTAACTATTGCTAATGCAAACTCCAAGGCAGTTCCAGGTCCTTGTGAAGTTATGAGGTTGTCCACTATCACTACGGGTTGGTCTCGAGGATAATCTAAAAGCTTCTCCATGCCAGGAGTTATTGTAGCCTTTTTACCTTCCAGTAAACCCAAGTTAGCTAATATAGAAACAGACTCGCCTATCGCCGCAATATTTCTTCCGGCTTGGGAGAATCGTTTGATAATCTCATTTATAGTGGCGGTTTTAGATAAAATATTATATCCGGGGCCGCCCGGCAAGACTATAGTTGTATATTCAGAAGGATTTATTTGTGGGAGTCTTTTATCAACATGAATCTTAATCCCGCTCTTACTTGTAATCATCGAGCCTATGACACCAACTGCATCCACGGGAACATTTGATCTCTTTAAAACATTAATAATCGTGAATGCTTCGATTTCGTCAAAACCGTCTGCCAACATAAGTAAAGTTTTCATGTAATCACCTAATTAATATAATCTTAAGAAAAAGATATATACAATTATTGCAAGCTATTAATAGTGATTTAATGGATACAGAATACAAGCAAGTAATTGTGCTGAGAACGGATATAGAAATGAGCGATGGAAAAAAGTGTGCGCAATCCTGCCATGCTAGCTTGGGATCATATAAAACTGCAAAAAAGATTATAGCCAAGAAATGGGAAACAGAAGGCTGCAAAAAAATAGTGTTGACGATTTCTTCAGAAAAAAAGTTATTGACATTATATGAAAAGGCAAAAGAGCTAAAGCTGCCATGTTATTTAGTTAGAGATGGCGGTCACACAGAAGTTCCTGCTGGCACTCTGACGGCACTGGGCATAGGTCCGGAAAAAAATGAAATAATAGATCAAATAACAGGCAGATTACAGTTATTATAATTAATAAGAAACACAACAATTGTTATGAAAAAAATCACATTATATATTGCAATAAGTCTCGACGGTTTTATAGCAAGAAAAGATGGTAGAATTGACTGGTTGTCTCCTTTTGAAAACAGCGAAGAAGATTATGGATATAAAGAATTTTACAAAAACGTAGACACAGTAATAATGGGAAATAAAACATACAAACAAACTTTGTCCTTTTCTGAATTTCCGTTCAAAGACAAAAAATGCTATGTATTTACTAGAGACAAGAAAAAAACAAAGGATGAAAATGCGATTTTTGTAAATAAGAAAACAAAGAATTTTATAAAAAAACTAGATAAAGAAGATAAAAACATGTGGCTTGTTGGCGGCGCATCAATAGTAAAAGAATTTTTAAAACTGGATTTGATAGATGAATTCATAATAAGCGTGATACCTATTTTGCTCGGTGATGGCATACGTCTTTTTAATGGAAAGTTAAATGAAAAAATATTGAGATTAATAGATATCAAATCATTTGATTCTGGGTTAGCACAGATATATTATAAAAGAATTAGATAGGGCGATTATATTTTGCTTAGGTAACTAGTTCATACTTCCGCATTGCTGTCAATATTGTCTTGATCACAGCGAGGTCAAAATCCCTGTAATTCTTTGCATATATCCAGATCCTGTTTCCACCGACTCTGACATAAGTTTCGTTTGCCAAACCTGGGGGAACAAATATTATCTTTAATACTTCATCCTCTCTTGTTACATTTTCAAAAGAAGTTATCTGCTCAGCATCAAAATTCTTCACAATGATTATGGGTCTTCTGGTGTTATACATCTGTGTTAACTTGTTCGTCAGCTCAAATATCTCTACTTTGTAATATCCGTTAGTTTTAGCATCAAGGGGTGCATAATAATAAGTTATATTCGTCATCCGATAATTCCAGAATGCCTTATTCAATTGGCTTTCATCAGGAACTATTTTTATTTTCTCTGCGTCTCTTACATTGTCTCTGAATGTGAATATAGATCTGTGGTGTTTTACTTGTGTTATAGGTTTATTTTTGATCGTCAAATACAAAAATCCAGATAACAAAGCTATAATTATTACAGTGATAAGAATTGGTTTTATAAATTTTTTTGGTTTTAAAACAACTTTCATAAACGCTCACAATTCTCTTAGAATTTTATATAAAAATAAAAGAAAAAAGAAGGCCTAAAGTCCGTAAGACTTCAGCTTCCCTAAGCACCGGAAACTACAGGAGATGTAGCACTTCCAGTAACTTTGACTGCTGTTTGTCCGTCCAATTTACTTACGAATGAAGCAAATTGTTGTAAGACGGATGCTGCGGCTCTTGTATTTTCAGCGGACCATCCTTGAACTGTTACAACATCTTGTCCGGTTGCAAAACCATTTGCATGGTAAGATACGTAACCTTCTCCCTCAGCGTATGGCAATCCACCTTGTCCACCGTAGTGCGGGAAAGTTAATCCCATGACTTGAGCTGTTAATCTGTTAACAGCCGGTCCACCTACTAAGACTAGGTCTTTACCAACTGATGCTGGGGCAGGTACTTCTGTATCTAATTTGGCAACTGCACTTGTAACAGGAACGACTTGTTTAACTTTGCCGCCTGTTCCAGATGTTGCTGTTGTTCCAGGACCGTATGCTACTACTGTAACCTCGAAATCTGTACCGAAATCTGCTGGTAGTTTCAATTTGTATGTATCACTTGGGGAGTTTGAATCTGGATCGAGTAAAACGACACCGTCACCGGTTCTTACATCTTCTTCGTAACCAGATACGTCTCTCTCTGCACCTGCTGTATCACCGTATAATAGATCACTTGCTTGTGTTGAATCGCTATCAGAGTGGCCTACATATGTAAATCCACTTGATGTAGCAGAACTCTCTTCAAAGTAGAATAAAACATCGTCACCTGTATCAGATTCCAATGTTAAATTCATCTTCAATTGAGATGTACCTGCTAGGTTTGTTGTTGTTACTGTTAATGTTGGTTGTGCATCTTGGTAGTTTAATTTAAGAGCACCTGAACTTGTTACGTTGTTCAAAGCTTTCTTAAATTTGTTTCCGTTCTCGTGGTCTTTGTAGTAAACATTTACACCAGAACCACCGGAACCACTGTTGTTGACTTGTATTGCTACTTGGTCAGATTCGTATGTAGTAGATCCTACTGTCAATTTGAAGCCATCTTTTGTTCCACCCATAGATTTTAACAATACTACGGATGCAGATGAACTCAAAGTAACGCTTCCACCTTCATCAAACAATTCTTCTGTAGAGTCTTTAAACTCGTATGTTTGATAGTCTGTCGTGGATACTTTGTCTAGGCAAACTTTTGCGAAATCGTTGGGGAAGTGGTAGCATGGATCTGATCCACCTAACATTGGAGCACCATCTTCAGGATCATCTTTATTTTGATCCCAAAGTATACCCAATCTTGGTGAAGCGCCGTTTAAACTGGCTAAATCCCATACCCAATCTGGATCGTCTTCGTCTTGGCCGATGTATTCATCACCATCTGAATAGGTTTTTGTTGCATCTACACCTACTATTAAAACAGCTTGTCTCTCTGAGAATGTATCAGAGTAGAAAGTGTCTTTGTTTTTAACTTCGACACCATTAACTGTTTTAGATGAGTCTGCACCTATTGTGGCTGTAACACCGTCAACACTGACCAATACAGATCCACCAGAACCTACGTTTTCTAATTTCACTGCCTTTGAACCAACTGTGACAGAGTCACCTGCGTTCAAAGATACTTCATCTCCTACTTGTGCAGTAAGAGATGTTGCTGTTGCTGCTGTTATTTCTAATGTTTTACCTAAGAAGTCCAGTGTTATTGGATCATCTTCTGTTGCGTTAGCTAAATAGTTACCTGCTACTAGTGTGTCATCGAATACATAGTAATATCCCATGGAACCAGATTTAGAAGCCAAGACAACACTGTCTTTCCAATCTTCATCTACACTTGCTACTGCACCGGTTAATGCTGTGTCCACTGCCAGTAAAGCAGTTACAGGACTACCTGCATTATTACCAAGTCTAACTTCATCGTGAACGTCGTAGTCATTATCTACGCTTCCGATATCGATTGTTACTTGTGCATCTTGAAGACCTGCTAAATCATCGTCCTCTAGAGTGTTCCCAAAATTATCGGTGTCATTTAATCTGTCACCTAAATCCAAATCTTGAGATTCACCGCCGGATACAGATGTTCCACCAGAAGTTGAAACTTCTGTGTAGGATTCACCAGCGAGTCTTACTGCTATGTCGATAGCTCCTGCAACATCAGAAGCTAAACCAGCAGCATCTGCGCCAGCTGCACCTGTACCAACGACTACATATGCATCTAGATTACCTTTTTCAAATAGGAAACTTGGATAGTCTCCTAGATCTACTGCCATCGCTATTGGTCCTAAAAGAGCCATCACAGTCAAAAATGCTGCAATGACTTTTTGTTTCATAATTTTTTTCACCTAATATATATTGTGTCCGTATTGCTACAGACTTAATAGGCTCTACTGCCTATTTTCTTAAATTACTATGATTTGACTACGTATATATATGTTTCATGAAACTGTTTCACAGCGAAATAAACACATATAAAAACATAGTTTTTTTTGATAAACAAAACATAATAAGTTAGATAATTGTTCCAATAAGATTTAACAGCCTTATTTTTTAAAACAGAACGTTTAAAATTTATATAGAAAGTTATCCTTCTACAAATTTCTTTTTTAGAATAATTTTATTTTTTCTACCAGTTCTTTCGCTTTCAATCAATCCTCTTTCTTCAAGACTTCTAATAACCCTACTTACCTTTGCTTTTGAGAAACCAGAATTGCCAACGATTAATCTTTGATCTACTTTCTGATCGCCTTGTGATCTTATGATATCAACCACCATTCTTTCACTTTCATTCAATACGGACAACACAACAGGCTTGCCTTTACTTACCTTCCAATAAACAAGTGCAACTAAAAATACGATTGATATTAATATAACTATGATAAGAGGCGAATAAACTTTTTGTATTATAGTTCCTCCGCTTAATGATTCGAAATAAACTCTTACCGGTATAATATTCTCTGGTTCCATATCCCTAAAATTCCATTTCAGAATGATTTTTCGCCCATCGCTAACTATGTTTACATCTGAAGGTGAAACTGGCAGAACAACATCACTCGATATTGCCATGCCTTCTGGTAATTGCAGGACTACTACTACATTATCCGTCAACCATAGAACAGGGATATCGAAAAATACTTTGCTGACATTCCTTTCTTTAACTATGAAATCTCTTGTTGTGAACTGAATTTTAATTTCTGTTTCTCCGACTAAGAATGGTGATGAAGGTTTGCACAACAAATACTGCTGTATGTCTTTTTTTACAATACATGATCCGTTGTCTACATTAAGATTATTGAGAGCGTACTGAAATGGGAATCTTATTTCTCTGATTTCTTCAGCATCATATTTAAAATATAAGTTTACCTGTGCTTCATTTTGATTTTTCATATTTATGTTTACATCCATGTTTCTCATTGGAGAATAGGATAAAACAATAGGCAAGCTAAACAATAGAAATACCAAAATTATGAAACGTTTCATGAAAGTTAGTTATATTCTGGTTTTAAAAAGCTTTACTCTAACACTAAATTTAGCTTAAACCCACAACCTGGACATCTGTCTTTCTCGAGACTGATTTTTGATACTAAACCATGATCTCTTACAATCATCGGTTGCATGCAGTTGTAGCAGAACGTGGTTTCGTATTCAGGTTCAACTTCTCCATGAATATAAGGGAATCTCAAGCCAACTCTTTGGGCTTCATTCGCAAAATGTTCTAGTGTTTTTGCAGGCACAGGCACACTTCTCAATTTATCGTTAGGTTTGAAATCCATCAAATGAAAAGGAACACTGGAATCCAAGTTGTTAACTACCCAATCTGTTAGACGACGATAAGCATCTTCATTATCACCATAATGAGGAATAATTGTATTCGTGATCTCAATAAATACCCTGTGTTTTTTAAAATTTTTTAAAGCATGAAAAATGGGAGATGAATCAGGTGCGTCAAGATATTTCTTGTAAAGTTCATTATCTCCGGAACCAACAAATTTCACATTAACTGCATCTAGATATTTTCCTATCTTTTTTATTCCTTCGGATGTTATATAACCGTTTGTTGATAGAACAGTTTTAATGTTATATCTTTTTGCAACCCTGGCCAGTTTGTATGCAAACTCAAAAAACATTGTTGGCTCATTTCCAGAAAGAGCAATTATTCTGATTTTCTTTTTGTTAACCATCTTCACAACATCTTCAGGTGTGGCAGGATCCCCTTTGATTTTATCCGTTCTTCCTTCATCCCAGTCAAAATTGTTTCCGTTAGATTTAATAAATAAAGCTTGCGCCCCAGGAAAGAAATGATACAACGGCATCTTCTCTATATTATTGATCTTTGTTCCGATTACTTTTCCATAACTTTTCGACTTTAATGATCCCTTTTCGTTTACTCTGACCTTGCATACTCCACTCTCTCCCTCAGCAATTAAACAATTATAAGCACAAAGAAAACATCTTATCTTCTTTCCTTCTCTAGACCATAACAAAGCTTCTTCCATGTAGTTATTCATATTGTATTCCAGAGTATTAAACTTAAGTTTACATAAAAAAGAAAATTTTTTATTATGCCTCGATAGCTCAGTTGGTAGAGCACCTGTCTCGTAAGTTGCAAGAAAACAGGAGGTCACGAGTTCGATCCTCGTTCGAGGCTCATATTAACTTTAAAGTGATAACTTTATATATAATAATTCTTTATAGGAATAGATTAAGTGAGGATAATGGTAAAATATAATGACCCAAATCAAACTGTGATTGTACATCCGACATGTACTGGTGCTGCTGCTTATGGTAGTGGAGATGGAAGCGAAGTTGCCATAATACCAGAATCCGCATATCAACAAGTATTTGGATATCAACCTAGAGATGATATTGAAAGAATAATAATGTCTGAAGCTATTTTAGCAAAAGCTGCCGCTGAAGAAGCTATATCAAAAAGATAGACAAGAATAATTATTTAAATCTAAACTTTGTTCTAAAAATTGATGGTAACATATATTGCTGATGATATCAAAAAAATAGAACCAGATTATATGCCTCTTATTGAAAGAGGAGATATAATAACAGGTTTAAGTGTAACTGGTTACATGCCATTTAGCAGTTTCACAGGACTGCCTTGTTATAGAATGAAAGCGCAAGATGGCCGAGATATAACTATAGTACTTGGTGGTTCCAATAGAGATTTGAAAATAGGAAACGGTCCTTATTCTATCACTGTTCAAAGATCAGTACACAGTCTTATAGCTGGACTTGTAATAGAAATTTCAAAAAACTGATGAATCACAATTTTCTGATATTCGGTTATTTAATCTCTGTTCTTGTGTGCTAGATAAAAGCTTTTATTTTAATTAGAAATATGGAGACAAATGGAAGAGTTATACGCAACCGTATATGGATACGTAAGATGTCATATGATTGTATACCTAGTAGAATTTGACTTGCGTCTAGAAGATGGTCTATACTTGTTAAGGGATCATAGATTGATAGAACGTGGAGACTTGGAACATATAAGATTAGTAGGTATAGAAAGAGATGTCATCACTTCGATGAAACCGTATTCGATTGAAATCACCGGCGCTATTGAAAGAGGAACAAGAGAAATGATACCTGTCAAAGAAATATCTGCTGTTTTAGTAGAATATATACCAACAAGCTGATTCTAGTATTGTTAGATGATTTTGTTGATATCATTCTTTTTTAAATATTATCGCATCCTATTTAGATAAAGTGATAATGTGGATTTTTTATTAAAGTTTGAACGAAGTAAATTAGAAGAAATAAAAAGAATCCTATTAGCAGATGATATGGTTTCAAGAGGAAGTCTGATATTTAAGGACTCTATTGGCTTAGGGTTCAAAGAAGATGTTTATTATTGCTACATTTCTGCAACTGAAGAGATTTGCAAAAAAGCAAAAGAATTAGTTGGAAAAATTACAAAATTTGTTGAAGGTAAAGAAAAACAAGAAGTGATTGAAAAAATCAAGAAAGAAGAGGAAACGGCAGCAGAAGGATTCGGTGCTATATTCGGATAAGCGTCGGTGATCTAGTGGCTATGATTGGGCCTTGCCAAGGCTCCCACCCGGGTTCGAATCCCGGCCGACGCATCTGTTTAGTTCTGTAAAGGTTTAAATAATTATTCCCCGTACAATCTCAGATGACAACTTACATTTTAATGACTAGTGATAATATTGGACCTTATCTTCATAGAGCTTTACAAGTTGGTGCAGACACAATTATAGATAAAGGTGATGCTACAGAAGGACTGAAACCATATAGAAGTGAACTTGGAACAATCATGATCGTGGATGACACCCAGTTAACTATTAGCGCAGTGTCTCAAGTTTTAAGAGGACTCGACTGTGGATCAATATATACATATACTGATCCTAACTCTGCTTTGCAAGCTTATAGATCAGGAGAAGTGAGACCGACTCTAGTCCTATCTGATCTAAATATGCCGGGTATGAACGGCTTTGAATTAGTAAAAGAAATGAAAAAAATCGATGATCGATCTACAGAATGATTCATCCTTTCTAATTGATGATGTGATTTTTCTATTTTAAAGTAAACTTTAATTAAAAGAATGTCTATATTGAATATTGAATAACATGGTATTTTTCAGGAAAAAAACGAGTTTAGAAGAAAAACCATCACAACCTCAGAAAGTTGAAGAAATACCTAAACCAGTAACAGAAACAAAAACTAAAGCAGAAGAAACTATGCCTCAGCATAAAGAGGAACCTGTGAAGGAAGAAGAATATCAGCAAGAAGAAAAAAGAGAAGGCATACCACTTTTCGTCAAACTCGACAAATACCAAACCGTTCTTTCTCTTGTAAATGAATTAAAAGCAACTGTTTTTATGATGAAAAATGCTTTGGCAGTTCAGAAAAAGTTGGAAGAGTTGACGCATGAAAATATTACTATAATAGCCGATGCATTAGGCAAATTAGAAGAAAGAGTTGTTGCTATGGATGCTGAATTCACTAAACCTCCCGGATATGAAGAAGAGTATGTGGAAATGGGAGAGGATCAAAATATTGAATATGCTATTTCTGATCTGAAACAGAAATTAAGTGATTTGAAATCCGATATTAAGCAGATGATTTGATTCTCAATCCACACATAGGACAATAGTTGGAACCTTTTTGCAACTTTCTGCCGCAATCACTGCAATAGCTCATCCTCTCTCTTATCCCTCTCTGAACTTTTCTTTCCACGATGTGAGCCGCTCCACTTGCAAATCCACCGATTCCGATAATTTTTATGGACAGGAAGAAAATTATCAATCCTATGAATATCAATGGTACACCTAGAATCGCTCCTATAATGGTAGAAGTCAACCCTATACCCAATATGATTAATGCTAATCCAATACAAGCGATAAATATTCCAAGCATAGCAAAAATGTAAAAGATTATTTTACCTATAGACATAATATTTATTCCAGTAGTTGCATTTAAAAACTCTCCTTGATTATTATTTTAAGTTATGCAGGAGTTGCCAAGCCTGGTCAACGGCACAAGACTCAAGGTTCATTGAGTATTGATAAAATATGATATAAGAAATCTTGTCCCTTAGTGGGTTCGCAGGTTCGAATCCTGCCTCCTGCAATTTTAGTCATAAGATATGTTTACAACATACCCATTTCTCTTCCGATTTTTAACATGGATTGCAAGAGTTCATTTGCTCTTACAGATCTTAGATTTCCAGCTGACGTTAAATGATCATATCCTTGTTGATATAAGGGATAATTTCTTACTTCAAAACTACTTCTGATGCAATATTCACCTAATCTGGCCAAAATACTTCTTTCAAGAATGTGTTCTGGATCAATAGGTTTTCTAACCTGAAACTGATCAAGCGCCTTCTGAAAAATTCTTGCTATTTCTTCTAAACTCATTCGTGATTTTAGATCACGCAATTTTGATCCGTGGTGTCCGTTCGGCTCGGTTATTGATTTGTTTCTACCGCCATTTATCACCCCAAATAACGAACAATATCTCATACCCAAGAAATATAACTCTCTAGGATCTTTGCTAAGCATTGCCTGAGTTCTTATTTCAGCCAGTTCTCTTGCGCTTAAATCAACATAAAACCCAAATTTTCTTTCAATATTGTCCAAAGAATTATTAGCGGCTTTAGCTTCATGCCCACCTTTGATAGCTAATCCGAGTTTCCATAATGCAGCTTGCGGCGTATAATTATCATGATGTTCAATTTCAATTTCCGGTACAACTAATGATCTGTCATCATAAACTGAAGGTATTTCCCATACCCTGCCTATATATTCTACATCATCACAAACTCTAATTATTCTGAGGATTCTAGTTCTCCCGTTTTCTTGATCAATTTCGTGCCGTCTGTATCTTAGACCAAAAACATCATATTCATTCATTTCTGATAATCTTCTCAACTCATCTCTTACCAAATTTGGATCACAGTACTCCTCATCTCTGTCCAAAGTTACTAGTAAATCAATACCCGTTTTGCGGGCTTGTTTCAAATAACGATTTCTGAATTTCGAGAAACTACCCGGCCATTCATACCTAACTACAACGCCTTTGTCTTTGCAGCATGCCTTTGCTATTTCAAATGTTCTATCACTCGATCTACCGTCAACAACAACTATTTTATAATCAACTCCAACTCCATCAAATTGATACAGCCAATCCCCCAATCTTGCAATTTTTCCTCCATTCTCTAGATATTCTCCATCTTTAATAATACAACCCATTGCAATTGATGCCATTCCAATCGTAAAGGAGTAGTTAAACAATAAAATTGATAAGTGTTATGTTGAGTTAATAATAGACATATTAGAAAAAAATAATACCATGTAAATCAAAATAATATCAACAGCTGATAGAATGAATAAAATCAAATTTTTAGGTATAGGTGCGGGAGATATATCAATGGTCCTGCAGATGGTTCCGACAAGTTCGATATTTTGCGAGTTAGACGGCATAAAATTTTTAATCGATCCGGGTCCGGGTACTTTAATCAATGCGAGGAGGCACAAAATAGACATTACTGAACTGAACGGGTTGCTCGTTTCCCATCTGCATACAGATCATGCAGGAGATGCGAATGCTGTACTAAGCGGAATGAATAAGAATTCTTTTTTGATCGCCGAAAAGCACTGCTTAAAACCATCGGAAAAATATTACCCTGCGATAAGCAGATATCATCAGGAGATACCAGAAGCCGTATTTGCCGTTGAACCTGAAGGAAAAGTTATTATAGGATCATTAAATTTTGAAATAACACCAACCAAGCATTACGATCCCGCTGTCGGCTTTAAAATTATTGGCAGCAAGACTATTGGCTATGTGGGCGATGGCATATATTTTAATGGGCAGGAAAAATATTTTGCCGGATGCGACTTAATGATATTCAACACACTAGTGATGCATTCCGACAAGCCAAACGAGACTTTGCAAATGAGCATAAACGATGCGACAGAACTTGTGGAAAAATGCAAGCCAAAACTGGGTGTGATACAGCATTACTCATATCAGATGATAAGAAACGATCCTATAGAACAGGCAAGAATAATACAAGATAAAACGGGCGTGAGGATACATGCTGCGATGGATGGGACAGAAATAGAATTATAAAACTATTTAACGATGCTATAAAATAAGTGTTTTGATGGTCAAAAGAAAGGGATTACCTGAAATCGATGATAACGTATTGGTTACTATTAGTAACATCACACCTTATTCTGCTACCTGCACTCTGGATGAATATGGAAATGCTGAGGGAATGATACATGCGTCGGAAGTGTCTGGAAAATGGATAAAGGACATAAGAAAATTCATAAAAACTGGCAGGCAGTATGTAGGTAAAGTTCTAGATGTTGATACAAGCAAAAATTTTGTTACTCTTAGTTTGAAAAGGCTTTCTAAAAGAGCAAGGGAAATGAAGATGGAGGATTACAAAAAAGAGCAGAAGGCAGAAAAGATTCTTGAACAAATTGCGAAGAAGAAAGGCATCAAACTAAATGAGGCTTATGAGAAAATAGGGTATCTGCTGCAAGAGAAATACGGAGATATGTTCATTGCATTCGAGCAAGTAACTAAATCACCTGATCTGCTGATAGATAAAGGGATATCCAAGGATTGGGTTCAGATAATAAAAGAAGTGACTGAGGAAAACACACAAAGAAAGGAAGTGAAAATCAAAGCTGAAATAGAAATGAAATTTTACACTCCTGACGGGATTGACAGAATTAAAAAGATTTTAACTGATCTAACAAATAAATATAAATTTAACGTAAAGTATATCAGTGCGCCTCTATATATAATAGAAGTAAAAACAGATAATCCAAAATTGGCACAAAAAAATCTCCGTGAACAGTTGACCACGGCCTTTGCTGGCATAAAAGATGGCGAAGTGGCGTTCAAGATAATTGGTGAAAAATAAATGGAAACAACAATAAAAGAATTGAAGAAACCTCCTAAATTGAACAATCCTCTTTTTATTGAAGGGTTGCCCGGGGTTGGCAATGTTGGAAGAATATCAGCTGGATATTTATCTGATGAGCTGAAAGCGGTTAAATTTGCAGATTTATTTTCACCTCATTTTTATCCTTTCGTGCTATTAAATCAGGAATCAGAAATTCATATTTTAAAAAATGAATTCTATTACTGGAAAGCAACAAAAAAGGGACAAAGAGATTTGATAATTCTAGTCGGTGACAGCCAGAGCATTGATCCTATGGGCCATTATGAAATTGTAGAGGCTGTGTTGAATTATATCCAAAAACTCGGCGTCAAAGAAATGGTTACGATAGCTGGTTTGAATGTCGGCAATTTGGAAAGAGATCCAAAGGTTGTGGGTGCAGTAAGCGATGTTGATCTGATTAAAAAATACAAAGATCTGAATATAGATTTTAATGCAGGAAATAAAGTAGGAACCATAGTAGGTGCTGCTGGGCTTTTTGTTGGTCTGGGCCAATCAAGAGGCATGAAAGGCATATGCCTTCTGGGCGAAACTTCTGGATTGCCTGAAATTCCTGATCCAAAAAGCGCTGAGATCGTATTGAAAACTTTAACAAAAATGCTGAATGTCGATTTAAACATGTCAAAACTCCAAGAGAAGATAAAAGAAATGAATAATTTCATGAAGAAGATAAACAAAGTCCAAGACAAGGCATTGAAGCAATTGATGACACAGCAAACGAAGAAAGACCAAAAAGACGGGGATGACGAGTTAAGATATATAGGATAATGTTTAAATATTTTGCTTCTAAAGGTGTTTCCATGAATGAACCTTTAATACCGAAAAAAGATTATCTCTCTGCTGGAATTCATATCGGCATGAAGTCAAAAAACAACGATATGAAGAGATATATATACAAAGTAAGAGAGGACGGCTTAGCTGTTCTAGATCTGAAGATACTTGATGATAGGATAAGAATAGCTTCTGAATTCTTGGCAAGAACGAACAAAATTCTGGTTGTCGGCAGAAAAACCGGTGCTCATTATCCAATAGCAAAATTTGTTGAGACAGTCAACGGGACGTGCATCATCGGGAGATTCATGCCTGGCACTTTGACGAACCCCAAGTATGAAAATTTTGTTGAGCCTGATGTGATTGTTTTAACTGATCCTTTGTCTGATTATCAAGCATTAAAAGAGGCGACGGACAGTAGAATACCCGTTGTTGCGTTGTGCGATACGTTCAACGAGACGAAGAACATTGATTTTGTAATTCCTTGCAATAATAAAGGCAAGAAGTCTCTGGCATTGATTTTCTGGCTTTTGGCAAAAGAAGTAAACAAACTAAGGGGAAGCGAGTTCAGCGGCAAGCTGGAAGATTTTGACAAAGGGGAAGAATGATAACTTTTCCTTAAAAGTTTCATAAATTAATTATATTTTGATTGATAGTCTGTGATTTAATCACTACACAAATTATCTAAATCAAGCGTTTTATCAGTATAAAAGAACCCAAAGCCAGCCAACTCAACATGAATGTTCTTCTGTGAGTAACCCAGCTTTTTCCTCCAATTGAAAATTCAGAAAGAGGATAAAACGGTTGAAGAGAATATTCCTTTTCATGAGTGTATGAATCAAAAAACAAGTGGGATAAATAAGCTAAAGACAGTGGCAAAAAAATCTTTGGAAAAACAAAATATGAAAATACTGAGCTAATGCCCCATGCAAACAGATTATGAGTGCTCTTATAAAAGATTTTATCGATACGGCGAGTGAAATAGTTTCTTCTCGTATATTTTATCATATCTCTCATAAATGCCCTGAAAGATTTTTTTGATGCCTTTTTCAGTTTATACAATTCAGACGGCATATCTCCTATTAAATCTGGCAATAGCGAAAATATAACCGGTAAAAGAAAATATCCGTTGATAAACTGTTTGGATATTATTAAACCTGCAACAATATGAAAAAGCAAATCCATAAGCTCACTTTAAGTACCAAAGTTTTGCTCCTTGGTGCAAAAGTTTTGATGCATGTTGTTGGCCCTCTTTAGTTAATTTATATTTTTGCTGCTTTTTATCTTTTTCTAAAAGATTGGCTTTAGTCAAATCTTTCAATGCTTCTCTTACAAGTATTTTTTTTCTTATCGGAAATTTTACAGTTAATTGCTGTTCGGTTATATAAGTGGTTAACGAACCTTTAGCGAATACCAACACTGCTAATAGAACAGTTTTCTCTAATTCAGTTAATGTAAACATACAACATATGTTGTTTTTTGGAAATTTAATATTACGGGTAAAAAGGAAAGATATTTAAAATCTTCCTCGATATAAGAACAATGGTGGCATATAAAAAAATGAAAAAAAACAATACCGAACACATAGTCTATTGCACGATATGCAGCAATCCTGGAATGAATACTTACGAATTGTCAAAAAAACTAAACATGACTGGCGGGAGAGTGAGGCATGCTATTTCTAAATTAAAAGAAGACGGCTTGGTGAAATTCAAAATAGAACGGAGAACAGCAAGATTGAAAAAACTGGTTTATCCCATAGAAGTCTGGAGACTACTACCAAGAAAAATTAAATATCAAATGAAGAAATTGTTAGGATACAAAGCTAATGGTTCGTGATCTTTCTCAATAGGAAAGTTTAAATATTGGCTAGTATTATCATTCTTAGGGTGGGTTGGTAAGATAGCTTCGCCTTTCCGTCAAAGGAAAAGGTGAGGAAGTTCCATCCATTGAAAGAAGTTAGCTGAAAAGCTAGTTTTCAATATCAGAAACGATACTTCACAACTGAAATGGGATGATATATTGACGTCAGGTTGTGAAGATGAAACGGATTGGAAACCTTGATGAGATGCAAGCTTTGTGCGCTTAGACGGATGCTATCTGAAAAACAGAAGATGGACTATGCCACTACACCCTTTTTAATTTTATATTGTTTAATGTAAAAATATTTCTTATGAGTTATTCACAAATCCAACGTGTGAGAGACCCTCAAACAGTTAGAACAGGCAATTACATACTGATGATTGGAGCTATAGTAGCTGTTTTAAGTGGGCTTATAGTAACAAAAGTATCACCTATGATACAGAACGAACTCCAAAAACTTGATAGAGCATATATTTACCGACCAGAACCTATAAACACGAGCTATTTCTTAGAAGGTTATAAGTGATTGCAGTAAAAAGTTTTCATAGACAACATTCAGTAACTTTTTATATCTTTTTGCACAATTATTGATTGAATTAAATGACGAAAAAGGATAATACGAGAATTCCTGTTGGTATGGCAGGCTTGGTCAGATATGGGGATGAGCCCAAAGAAGGAATAAAAATAAAGCCTGAACATATCGTGGCTTTCACTGTCGGGATTATTGTCCTGGAAGTTATATTGAAATTCTTGGGTTAATTGTCAACAGAAACATTTATATATTAATTTCTATTTAGTAGTAAATGGTTGTATGTACTCCTATAGAATACCTGTAATTCTTGATACAGATATAGGAACTGATATAGATGATACATGGGCATTAGTTATGTTGTTAAAATCACCTGAATTAGATGTTAAACTAATTACTACCACAACAGGGGATACTCTATATAGAGCAAAAATAGTTGCTAAAATGTTAGAAATCGCTGGTAGAACAGATATTCCTATTGGAATAGGTTTAAATTCAGGTGAATTTCCTAGATTTCAAGAACAGTGGGTTGATGAATATGATTTATCACGCTATCCTGGAATAGTTTACGAAGATGGTGTTGGTGCTTTAACAGATACTATAATGAAATCTCCTATACCTATAACTCTTATTGGCATTGGACCTGTACCTAATATTGCTACCGCTCTAGAAAAAGAGCCCAGAATTGTTAGGAATGCTAGATATGTTGGCATGCAAGGGTATATAAGAACTGAGGGAAATGTTCCATCCAGAGAGTATAATGTAGCTACTTTTCCTGCAGAATGCAAAAAAGTATTCGGTGCTCCGTGGGATGTTACAATCACACCCCTAGACACATGTGGATATGTTATGCTTGATGGACAAAGATATAATGCTATACGTGATTCTGATGATCAACTTGTAAGAGCGTTGGTAGACAATTACAGAATATGGGCGAATAATAGAGGCTTGCATGATATATGTGAATATAGAAGTACTGGTCTTATGGATACTGTGGCTGTTTATTTATCGTTCTCGGATGATCTTCTATATATGGAAAGATTAGGCATCAAAGTAACAGATGATGGACATACTGTAATAGACGATAAAGAAAGAAGCATCAATTGTGCAACTTATTGGAGAGATTTAGAGGGGTTCAAAGATTTTCTTACTCACAGATTACTTTATGGTAGATAATCTACTTCATAACAAGCTATTGAATATCCACGCAGAATAAAAAATGTTTTTATTTAGCCAATGCATAATTAATATAATGAATAATCTTGTTACACTAATACTTGTAGTTTTATTGGTTTTGTCCATTGCTGCTAACGCATATTTTGCTATTAGTTTTAACAAGCTACAAGCTGATTCACAACAGCTGAAGGCAGTACAAACAGTACTAAGAGAATATAAAGCGAGAAATGATGAACTGCAAGGACATATAATTACACTGGATGACTACGTGGATCAGTGGAACTCTGCTCTGCTTTTTAATACAACATCCAGGAACAAAAATCTCTTATCTGGTATCTATTCTGACTATCAAGAAGAATACGATCAATTTGAAGAAAATGTAAACGAGTACATAGGCTTTTTAGATGAAAACAATGACGTTATGCTGAACTATCATATAATCTATTTAGTTCAGGTGGATAAACAGGAAGCTGAAAAATTAGATACTACATACAAAAAGAATTTGGATGTTTTCAATGCTTATTTGGGAAGTTTGAAATAGTTACTATGACATTTTATTCAAGAACATTCTAGATTTGATAATTCCATACTTAATCCGGGGCATTTGATCTTATTGAATCAACGATTTTTTGATTAGCACCTGAAAAATCATAGTCGCCTGAAAGTGCTCTTTCTATTTCACTTCTCATAGGATTCACGACATATTTCCCAATTAGAAGACGATGGAAATACCATCTTTCAGTTTGTTCAGAGTGATCAGTTACAGAAGATTTGGCTTCATTTTCAAGAACCCTTATAGCTGTTTCTCTTTCAGAAGGAGTCATAATATCAAATGACAAATACTGATGGATGAATTGAGGAGAATTTCGTAAAGTAAAAAAATCTACAACATGTCCGTCTTCGAACAAAGCCCAAATTGTATTTTCTCTTCTTCTAACTGCTTCACTTGAATCTTTGGGTGGATTTAAGAATAAATCATATTCTGAAGCGGATGTTGCGTAGTATGAAATTGCATCAATTAATATGGTTGGATCGTCAATAATTGCTTTATCTACAGCCTTTCTTTGAAGTATAGATATTGTTGCTCCTTTCATATCTGAATATCCATCAATATCTGGAACCAAATAATAACCTGCTCCGTATAATGTCAATCCTGATAACGCATCATTTACAACAACGTTATGTAATCTAACAAATTCAGCAAGTGGTTCTATCTCTTCGCGTGTTAATTCGCTCGTCACTAAATTATCACCGAGAATTCGTAAAAACCGTTCTTGTGATCTTCTTGCCAAACCTTCTGTTACAAATGTGTCTAAGATATCATCTCTTCTCTTTTCAAGTAAAAGTTGACTATTTGCATCTTTAAATTTGTTAGCAACATTATTATAGTTTCTATTCTCTTCGCTGTCAGGACCGAATGCGGAAGCTACAGCTTCGCTCTTTTTTTTATCCAGTTCTTGGGATAGTTCATAAATTTCAAGTGGATCTTTTGACATACTAATTAATGATTCGTATTTGAATATTGTACCGATAACATCTGAATTAGTTTTAACGGCCATTACCATGGCTTTAGATAAAATATCATTTGCTTGTCTAAGTAGTGTCTGAGTTTCTTCATATTGGTCTGCATATAAGGAAGTTTGGGATATTGCAAACATTACATGCCTAATTTCATGAAGAATTGTTTGTAAGCCAGAAATGAATCTGCTGTTACCCGTAGTAGAAATAAAATCATCTGCCGTTAAACTTATTACACCGTGAATTAAATTACCCAATGGGTTGACAATATACCAGAATTCGCCGCTATATCCTTTTTCGTTAAGATATACGTAATTATTCAATATAGGAATTCTGTATTCTTCTCCAGAAGGTGTTGTTACTAATAATACAGGAATTTCATCCTTTTGCTCTCTCATACTATCTACAATTTCTTTAGTTAAACCGAATTTTTTTAAAAATTCTTTATACAAGCTAGGATATCTATCTATATTTTCATTGCTCCATCCACCTTTTTGACTTAAGTAAGATAGTACCCTATCAACATCTTGCGTTACAAGTGAAATACTAAATCCATTGTCTATCAATTCCCTGTATTCGCCCCTCAAATATTCTTCTAGAGAAATCCTTCTTCCTTCTCTACCAATCATGATTTCTTCATGAGTTAATATGTTAGTTATAAATTGTTGTGGTCCTATTTCACTAGGATTGCCAAAATCTTCAGGAGTGAGCGTAGATGTGTAAACTTTTTCTAAAATATCTTCTGCTTCTGCCACAATAGTTAAAAATGGTCTATCTCCTCTAATATATGGTTCTCCATGAAGAGAGTTATATTTATTAACTGTTTCTGTTGATCTGATTGCAAGGTTTCTATAGTGACTGATTTCTGTTGTTAAAGCGGTTGATTGTGAATGCATAGAATCAACAGTAATTGCATTATCAACCCAATTGGAAAATTGATTTCTAAAATCGGCTCTAGCAACAGTAGTGGCTTCGACAATTGCATCATTATAAGAGGCTGGGAATGTTGTTTCTATAAGAGCTGTATCGAAATCATCTGATACTGGTGATTTTGTCATATCAACTGGTAAACCTGAAGACGTTATAGCAACGTCAACTTTAGATTCTGATACTTCACCAATATCACGTAAATTACTCTCTTGATTCCACATACCTATTCCAAATTTTTGTGATAAAATAAATTCCACACTATAAACATAATACCCGTCTCTGATTTTCATCCAGCGGGATAATCCTTTTGCCGCACTTATTGCTTTAGCTTCTGCCTTTTTTTCCGATAATCCTTGTTTTAAAAATTCATTATAATAACCCACAGCCACATTAACCGTACCTGTTTCCAAATCTTCTTTGAAATCTCTTATATCATCATCTATCTGAGCTATAATTATTACTTTCCATATACGCTCAAAATATTTGAAATCATATCCCCTATCCACGCCCAACGCATATCCAAGATTCCAATAAGGTTTGAGTGTTTTTGTCTTATGCTCTAAAGCTTGGTTATGATCATAGCCTTTTGCTTCGTCAGAAACTTCCCATTGCAACACATCAAATGTTGATTCCATGAATTCTTGCAATGATCTTTCTGCCTCATTCCGTTGTTGTGAATCCGCTATTGTTGCTATGTATTCATTCACCATATCAACTACATCGCCCACGGTTGTTGGATAAGATGGATTTCCTATCAGATCATACGAAAAAAGTTTTTCTCTTAGTTCATCTGCATTCATATCTGCAAATTGTTCTCTATGTTTATCGAAATCGTTATCGGCCTCTGAAACTGCGTTTGTGAAAACAAAGGAAACTGTTTTTCCTAAATCCGTGTTCTGCCATTTGTATCCTTTAAACAACATTTCTGGAATTGCATCACCTAGAGTGGAATCAAACCAGAAACTCTGTAAAACTGTATAGGTTGCATAAGAATTTTCAGTGAAAATTTGTTGGGCTTGTTTTTCTAATTCTGTTGTTTTTTCGTCAAGTTGCCTCATCTCTTCTTCAAATTCTTGCATTTCAGAACTCAGCGAACCTGTTAGTTTTATTCCTTCATCAGGTGTTTGATACGGTAGTTCAACTGCCGTATCAAATTCATCTTCTGGTAGGATTGATGATGATGTGACACTTGTATCTTCAAGTTGTTGGGACTGTGCAGCTATCGCAACTCCTGATTCAGTCAATTGTTGGGACAAATCGTCTTTTATAGATGTAATGACTACTTCTACATCTCCTAAAGCTTGTCTCTGTTCGCTTGTAATTGCACCGCCAATCAATTCGGCATGTTCCAGTAGATCTGAAGCTGTTAATAATGCTTGTTGTGCTACTTCAAGATCATTCTTTAAATCCGCTTCAGTCAATTCGATAGTTAATCCTGCCGTCTTATCCATAAGAGGATCTGCAGGATCATCTGCTATGAGTTTAGCTCCTTCTATATCTCCTTCTCGAAGTTTACCATTTAAATCATTAAAGAAAGCAGGACAAGAACTACAGTGATCTGGAAATACTTCTGCTAATTTACCAACGGAATCTCTAAGTCTACCAAATTCTGGAGAACCTATAACGGTAATATCAACTTCGCTTACATCGTATTGCCTAACAGGTTCAAAATTCAAATGTTTTAACAACCATATTGTTCCGTCTGCCTCTGGTCTCTTCATTATGAACGGATATAAATTGTTTGTTCCGCCACCGACACTTATGCCGCCTTTCCTATTCAGAAATTCTTCATCATTGCCACCTATTTGACCCTGATCGCCAACAGACAATATTTGAGACGGTTTGATTCCTAAGCGCTGGCTAAGGTCATTGATAGCAACGCCTTTATGCATATCTACTGGTCTAATTTCAAAACTGTCCTCACCTGTCTTTACTAGTTTATATTTGTTGTCTGATTCCGAATTTAATTTCTTTACTGCTTCTCTTAACGCTTTTGGATCATTACCTTCTTTAACTGTTAAAACAAATCTACTCTTATCTAGAAAGATTCTATCTATAAACGGCTGTTGGCCTATTTTATCCTCTATTTCTGTTCTCGATGTCTGACTAATTTCATAATCATAGTACACCTCACCCGTCCCAACATTATATCCCTTTCCGCCGTTTCTTACATACACATGAAGATTATTCAATGCGTCTTGTCCCAAACCTCTGCTTGATTTTATTAAATTCACAACCTCTTGCTCTCTCACTCCGCCAGTAACCAATGCAACATGAATGCCGTTGTTTAATTTCTGAACTATATCATTAATAATACCCTTTCTTATTTCTCTACCATCTGTTATAGTTCCATCTATATCCATTGCAATTGCTCCATATGTATTTCCTAAAACTTCATTCAACTTGCCTACATCTTCTACACTGAAAGCATTAACTAGGAATATGCCTCTAGCACCGGGTTCCATATATACTGGCTGCGATAAAGTTACTTTTTGTGAAAAGGCTTGGGCTAAATAAGCAAGCTGTCTCGTTCTTGATGCGAAAAATTCTAATGGATAAGTTCTCGTGCTTTTTAGTGTTCCGTCAGCCTGTATAATAAAATTTTTATCTCCTTCGATATATTTTCTAGTATAACTTACCACCAACCAAGATGGCTGATATCCGGACATTTTACCTGACATTGTTGGAGATAAGAATCCCTCTCCATTTATTTGCACGTCTATACCGCAATCTAAATATTTACAGCCAAACTTCAGCGATAGTGGTTGTGCATAATTGGCACCTACATCAACCAATATAACTGATTTCGAATCAGCAAACTTAGATTTAAATCTTCCGACCATCTCTTCTATTTTTCCTCTAAAAACCTTGTTGCTTCGCATTTCCCTATTAAATAATTCTTCGTACGTTTTATCAAAAAATCTGTCCGCTTCTTCCTGGCTTACACCTTCTTTTACAACTTGATCAGCGGCTTCTTTGGCTTTCCTGCTAAATTCTTTTAATTTTTTATAGATCTGTCCATTTAATAATCCCTTTTCAGACCATACTTCAACATCATCTGTATGCGTAGCTTTTCTATTTCTTTCAATTTCGTCTTGTGTCAAGAATGAAAATCTGCTAGTGTAGTAAGGTCTTGCCATGATGTCGTCTGTAGAAGCAACATACGAAGTGTGCAAATATTCAGAATCTGTGCCTAAGAACACAACTGTTGAATCGGCACTAACAGCTTGTGAATAAATCAATCTATACCATTCAGTTAAACTTGTTTTCCTATAACGTTCACCACTACTGAAAGCTGTAGTGGCTTCTTTATTGTAATTAGTTAAATCAAAATTTTCGCCCGGATCTATCCCCAGTTCTTCTACACCTCTAAAGGCATTTAACATCAGGCCCCTTTCTCTTTCAGTTAATGAATCAAATAGTCGAGGCAACTGTCTTACATATTCTTCATATTCATCCTGAGTCAACGCCTCAGGCGGTTTTTCATAGAACAGCTCAACAACACTTCTCGGCAATCCCTGAGATATCAAATTTTCCTCTATTGTTACAATCAATCTATTTGCGACAAATTTTAATTGATCTTCAAAGAATTGTTTCGCTTCAGATGAAACATCTTGATCATCTTTTATTGAGTTATATTTTCTATTAAGATAATTATAGACGTCTACAAGCTCATCTGTGGCCTTGATATAACGTTGTTCAACAAAGTCTTTCGTGGCTTGTAAATTCAAACGCATGGAAGGATGTTCTTTGAATGCTTCCAAAGATGCCTGCACGACCATCGGATCGCTGCTTTCAAATCCTTGACTAAGGGTATGCCATGTTGAATCCCTGTCCAAAGTACTAGTCTTTAATTCCTGTAAAAGTTTATCTGATTTCAATAATTCCAAATGGGCTCTGTTGGCTTTCTCCCTTGTTGATTCGTAAGGACTTTCCAATGCATGAGAAATCCTTAATGATACTTCATAAACATCGAAAGATTCAACATTATCAAGATAATAATGTGTGTATACTTCACTCAGTTGTATTGGCAGATAGCCCATTTCTATTAAAATATCAAATCTGGAATTTCTATCTGCAGATAGAAGTTTAGACATTTGATCAGCAGTTAATAAGCCACTATATGCTGCTCTAATTTCTTCTGTATCTGAATCTGATAATATATTGATCAATAGTTGACGTGTTGCTTTTTTCCATTCATCCACAGGAACGCCGTGTATTTCATCTCCGGATAGAAATCCTAAAAATCCCTTTTGTTTGTTATTAGACAAACTGTTAAGAATATCTCTTGCCTGATGAGCGGGAATTTCTATTTCTGGTGAGGTGTCTCTAAATTTAGCCGTTATTCTTCCGCTTTGTCTGTCAATATAAACTTGTGTGTTTCCTATCGTGTACGCGATTCTACCCTTATCTACTTTTAGCTTAGGCATTTCTCCTTCGGAGATCAGAGAGTCTATTTTTTGGGATAGTTCTAAGATAGTAATATCAATATCTAACTGCCTCAGAACTCCATTTACACGATTCAACAGACTTTCTAGATCACTTCTTAATGAAACCAACCCATCTTTAGCATTCGACGATAAATCTTTTTGCAGAGCTATATTTATTTCATCTATTGCCTCTCTTATTGCTTCAGAAGCTTCTATGTACTGATCCTCTGTCCTATAAAGATCTGCTTCAGTTGTTTCAACTATTGCCTCTCCTGTTTGTTGCATGACTTGATTTTGCCTGATGTGACTATTTAACAATCTCTTTGCTGCGTCTATATTTTTTTTAGCTGTTTCTATATCTTCTGATCTGATTGCTTCTTTTGCTTTGTCCACATATTGTTTTATTGGTTGGACAAAATCTACTAAACATTGATCACAACCTTCAGACAATTGTCTATCGGGAGAAGAAGCAACTATTCCAAGATTTTTGATAGACTCGCCAACTGCTTCTGCAGGCAAATCTATATTACTTGGTGCTGGTTTAAAATTCAAATTATAAAGCAACCACAATGTCCCTTCTGCTTCTTTTATGTCTCTTGTTACAAATGGGTATACGTTATTTGTGCCTTCACCAACGCTAAAACCTCCCTTTCTATTTAAGAATTTTTCATCATTCCCTCCAACTTGGCCTTGATCACCAACAGAGAGTATTTGGTCTTCTGAAACACCTAAACGTGAGGACAAATCTCCAATAGCTACAATTTTGTCAACAGATGACGGTTTTAATTCAAACCAATTTTTACCTACATTTATTAATTCAAATTCTTGGCCTGTTTCAGACTTCAATCTTTCTACAGCTTCCACGAGCCTATCTGTATTACTGTACGATCCTCCACTATCGTCTTTTACATGGAAAATGAATCTGCTTTCATCAAAATGAAAACTATCAACAAAATCTTGAGAACCTATTTCGTTCTCTACAATCGTTCTTGCATACGTTTCTATTTTGTAATCATAGTACACTTCACCTGTACCAACATTGTACCCTTTAGCTCCATTCCTTTCATATACATGCAACCTATTCAAAGATTCTGGGTTTAAACCCTCATTCGCCTTTATAAGACTTATAACAAGATTTTGTTTATAACCACCCGTAACTAACGCTACGTGAATGCCGTTGTTTAATTTTTGAACTATATTATCAACGACTCCTGCACTTATTTCCCCTTCAGAAGTAATTGTGCCATCTATATCAATCGCAATAACATTGTATGTGGCTGTTAATGCATCTGTCAATTTACTCCTAGCATTATCATCACTCGTATCAATTTCAAATATATCTTCAGATTTCAGAACATGCGGAGACCATTCCCCTGATCTCATTTTGCTTTCTGCCTGACTTAATAAGGCCAATATTTTCATTCTTCCTTTATAAAAAACAAGAGGATAGGTATCTGAACTTCTATAGTTTACTCCTTTATCATCCGCATATGGGTTGTATTCCTTTTCAGTTTCAACACCTGAATTAACATAACTTGTTTCTGTCCAACTTGGTTGATATACGCCCTTATGACCTTGTTTTGGTAATATAACTCCAACAGTATTGAGTTCTACTCTAAAACCACAATCAAGAGCTTTGCACCCAAATTTCAGTAACAGCGGTTGAGCAAAATTCGACCCTACATCCATTACAATAACAGCCTTGGAACCAGAAAACTTTGATTTAAATCTGTTAATTATCTCTACTACTTTCCCTCTAAAAACATCGTCTTCCATCGCTTCGCTAAACATTCTTTCATATGCTTCATCAAAGGCTTTGTCAGCATCGATTTGAGTTCCTCCAGAATTCAAAACCTGATCAGCTGCTGCTTTAGCTTCTTTTGACATGTCCTTTAATTTTTTGTAAACTACTCCATCTATATAGGGGGAGGTGGGGATAGGACCTTGCTCTTCCATCAATTCTGCTTTTAGTTCAGATGGTATTATTCCCCATTTTTCAACGTTACTAGTACCAGTTACTCTGATACTTCTATCAATTTCGCCCGGAGTTAAAAACGAGTAACGACCTATAGAAAACACTGCCGCCCTTTGACCTGCAATCAGCCCATATGTTGGTGCAATATATTGCGAATCGGTACCTAGAGCAACAACAGAAACTGGATCGCCTTCTTCCTTCGCTAGTTTATCAACTTGTGAACTTACTGAATTGGTCCATATAAATAATCCTGCTCTCTCATTGGAAGCACGGTCCTCAGATGATATAGATATTTGAGCTGTATTATCATAATCTTTTAAATTAAATTCACCATAAGCGGGTTTAAGTTCAGATGATTTTAAAGCGTTTGCTATAGCCTCTCTGTCAGAAACAGGCAATTCATAATATGCCGCTGCTAATCCTTCCACATATTCTTCATACTGAGTTGAAGTGAGTACCTCGGGTGGTTTTTTGAAAAACGTGTCTATAACAGTTTGTGGTATTCCCTGGCTCTTTAAAATTACTTGTATTGTTGAAACAAGTCTATTAGTAACGTATTCTAACTGATTCTTGAAAAATTGTTTAACTTCTGGTGATATACTAGGATCTCCTGTTATATACGACGTATAATAAGGACTGTTGAAAAAATTATATACATCACTAAGTTCGTAAAGCGCTTTATTATATTCGCCACGAGCAAAATGCGTAGTTCCGTCTCTAAATGAATTGAAAATTGGGTGATCTTGCAATATTGATAAGGCTCTTTGTCTTGTAGATGAATATGGGCTTCTGAATCCATATTCAATTTCTTTCATAGCCAACTGATCAAAATCTTCTGTGGAATATTTTCTATTTGATAAAATGTTTCCTAAAGAATGATGTATATATATTTCTCTTATTTCTATGGGTAAAAATCCTAACTCTAGCAACGCATCGATCCTCGAAGCGGGATCTACTAATAGAAGTGTTTCCATTTGTGTGGATGTTAGTACATTTTCAAATATAGAAGTAATCTTTGCTTCATCACTTCTAGATAACATATTATTTAATCTGTCATCTATCGCATTCCTCCAAACTTCAGTTGATAAACCGTGTATATCATCAGCAGCGAGCCCTGTTGTACTATATAATTTAGATAAAACATCATGGGCATCATGGGCTGGAAGTTCGACTTCTGGTAAAATTTTAGATGGTTTAAATGTAATTACGCCACTTTCTCTATTAATAGAAATTATTATATCTCCTATTGTATACGTAATTCTATCTTCATCTACTCTTAGATCTACCTTCTTACCTTCAGAAACTAAAGAATCTATTTGCTGAGATAGCTGCTCAATTTGAGCAGTTTTCTGCTGTTCTATTTTCTGATCTCTTAATATATTCAAACGTGTTGTTAAAATATCTTTTATTAATTTTATCGAATCTTCACGCTCTCTAACTAAAGAAAATGCTTCATCAAAATTATCTAAAGCTCGGGATAAAAATTCTTCAGTTTTTTCATTCCCAAATTCACTAGAAATTTGATCAACGATCATATTTATTGTATCAACACTTAATGGCACAGAACCATAAGGTGTTATACCCGTAGTAAAATCGGTTTTTGTTTTTCTTTCCCCAGGAGCGACTCTGGTTACATCTTCATTTATTACCGTTTCTTCAGATGTTTCCCTATCATATTCGCTGAATAGTACACTTCTTATAACATCCGCTTCGTTGCCCCTTTTAACTTTGGGCCCTAAATCAAAAATTATTGCTTCTCCTGTTTCAGTAATGCCAAAATTATTTAGTTTTGAGTCTACAACCAATAAACCAGATTCTCCTGATCCTTTAGTTTTCGACCACAAATCAAGTTGAGCACTTATTATTGCACGATATAAGTTATTAAATGGTACATGTTCATCTGATTCAGATGATACTGAAAGGAAAACCTCTTGAGATGATAATGCAAGATAGACTTCTCTTGCCGTTTTACCTCTTACTCTTTCAACATAATACCCCGGTCTACCATCAATATTTTCTAATTGAGTTGAATATACATGTGGTGTGGATCGTGCACCTGTCTGTTGAGCCTCACGCAATGCTTCAAATTGTTCTCTTGCAGTTTCTTCTCCTGTTCTAAAAACAACTTCAGCTATCTCAAAAGTATCTCCGTTTTCTAATTCTATTGCTTTAATAGTAACATCCTTTTCCCCACCAGATGTAGTAGAAACAGTTTTTATATTAATTACAGGGGGTGTCAACAAACCTTGAGATTGAAGACTCTCTATTACATCTGCCGGTATTCCTTCTACAGGCTTTTGTTCTCCTACGATTGTTGGAACAACTACATCATCACTGTTTTCCAAAATCATTCTAACTATGTCTTCGGGCTTAAATTTCGATCCTTTAAGATCAACTGCAACCGAGGCTCGGCCGTACCAACTCTCTCCGCTTCCCTGATTGAGAATAGATATTATTGGTTTGAGGTCATATGACGAAAATCGTTGATCTGGACTTGTATATTTAATACTAACTACATACTTGCCTGTCTGTCTGTTATATTTCACAAGAATCGGTGCATCTGTAACGTAATTTCCTGCACTTTCAGCTAACCAGTCATAAATATCTGATGTGTCTAGTGGACCGTTGATATCAAGCACAGCGACTAGACCTGGACGTTCTCTAGCTAATTCTATTAGTCTTTCATCTCCGCCTAAATGTTCGACAACATATGTTTCGTCTACTATAACAGTTTGTTTTTGGGTATTTTCAAATACGCCTTTAACTCTGTTTAAATATGAATTATAGTAATCACTATACCCCTCTATATCATTCAAAACTCTAGGAAGTTCCTCAAGAATTCTGTCGTAAATTAGACCTATATCTCTGTGATCTAATTGTACCGGGTTTCTGCCTTCTTCTTTTAGTCTTGCTTTCTCTCTATTGATCATCTCAAGTATAATGAAACCTAATTTCTTTGCCTGTGTTGTTTCATCATTGCCATATAAAAGATAGTCCTGATCGTACTTTTCTAATCCAAAAATCTCAAAGTCAGTAAACTTGTCTGAACGTTCAATCAATTCTCTATGAGTTTTAGCTAGTTCCTGATTTCTAAATGCAAAGAATGATAATAATCCATCGGGATCAAGATTTTGAGCATTCGTCATAACAATTGCGTTTTCAAATCTAGAATCCTGACGTAAAGAATCCAAAACTTTCATGATTCTTGTGAAGGTTGGTTCTTCCACACCATCATCAAAAGCACCATGGTGATCAATAACGATTAACCAAGGATTATCCGCAAGTAATTTATCAGTTTCCTCCTTTGTTTTTCCAGCAAAAGGATTATTATCTACAAAAATAACTGGCCGACCGTTTCTTAATTTATCTAAAGTTTCAACATTCATATCGCCATTATGAAGTACCCAATCATTTATGCCAGAATCAGATCTGTCAGAGATAGATCTGTAATCTCCTAACAGCCTATCATCTAACAATGGTATGGTTTTAAACGACACGTCTTCTCTTGCTTCAATTTCTTCAGCAATATCTCTTACACTAGGTGTAACTTGTGTCCCGCTTTGAAGGAACGGGACGAAAGCCACAAATGACTTATCATGCTTGCCTAGACTATCAGCTAGAACCATAGCATATTCTCTTTGCGAGGAACCCCTTGTCATATGTCTGGCAAATTCTGTGAGAAGTGCTTCAGTTTCACTCTCTGCTACAGCTTCATCTCCGGTTATAGATTTTACTAAACCAAAATATTGTTGGGCAATATAAACGGGATTAAGTGAAGCAACTAGTGACGCGTCTTCATCTGAAACAACAACTGTTTCTGGCTGAGTAACTTCTCCTAAAACTGCTGACAACTTCTCAGCTTCCTGCGCTTCTTTTTCTGCAATGTCTTCTACGGTTGTTACGATAGCATCTTTCTCTTGCTCACTCAATGTTCCAGGCACTATAGTAAATGCTATTGGAAGCGTGGATGTTATTTCGTTGACTTGCATTACTTCTTGTGATGTAACTACTCCATCTTCTACCACTTCATAAACAACTGTCACTAGATTTTGCGCTGACTCTGCTTCCTGTTGTGCTGTAACCGCTAATGTTTGTGTTCTGCTATCTGAAAGAACATCCTGTCCTGTCTGGACTATTGGAGTTGTTGTCATGCCTTCGAAAGATACTGCTGGCGTTGTATCAGGTTGACTAAAATCTGAAGGCTTCTGTGCTGATAGTTGAGTATTGAATGCGTCTACCAGTTCTTTCGGGATGAACTGAGATACTTTTCCTTCTTTATCTGTAACTACATATCCCAATATATTATTACTCTTTCTGTCGATCACTACGCCTGTCGTTCCTGAAGGGAGATTAGCCATTGAAATTTCAGGACCACGAACAAAGAATGTTCCTAGATCTTTCAATGATTTTATTTCAACTTCACCGAGATTTTCAGCATTTGATACATCACCATTAAACGCTAGGTTGACTTGCTGATCTCCGAGATTAAAAACTGTCGAGAGAACATGAGCTTGGCTGGCAGTATCTTGACCGTTCTTTATATTAATATTGGCATTGTTAGAACTGTAAGATCCGCCTATACCGCTACCCAGTTCTAATGCTCCACCTGTGAATGCAGAAGATATTCCGACTACAGCCTGTCTTTCTCCAAAGGTTTTCCAATCTTTATACAAAGCATCCCATTCTGTACAATCGCCGCTCTGGCATTTTTTCCAAGCAACAAATGACGTGCCTGATTCTTCTTCCAATATTTCTCCTAGGCTGGCACCAACCATTTTAGCACAAACGCCTTTGCAAGGTGTGCTTGCCAATACTTGCTCAAAGACAGAACCACCAACGGTTTCTGCAAACGCTGTTTGGGCTGTTTCTATTGTTGGCGTATCTCTCCCGCTCACGGAATCTGCAACAAAATATGTCAACTCACGGCTTGGCAAATTTAATATTATGTTTGCTCCTGTTCTAAATAAAATATTTCCACCTATTTTTATACCACCTGCTTCCAAGGCAGACGTTCCACCTATAACAGTACCTAATATTTTGCCTGTTGTGGTACCTGTTTGAACTAAAGCACCGCCGACACCTGCAGTTGCAGCTGAGATGATGATAAACTCAGCAGCGATTGCTATACCCTCTCCTGTAGCTGTGCCGACTTGCTCTCCAAAACTCGGACCTATATCAATAAACTCAGAACCTTTTACTCCAAAACTATAAGCATTTATTAATTCTAAAGCGCTCAATCGTGCCTGCTGAGATGATATGTCGTCTTGTATAGGAACGGCATATTCAATTAACCCTTGAAATGGTAACCTCAAACCGGCAAGGCCGGCTCCCAAAGGATCGTATTGCGTATTGGGATCATAAGTTGTCCAGTCTATCTCTGGCACCTTTATTTCAACGATTTCGCATTCTAATTCCAAGCCACACCATTCATAATTAGGATTGACTGTTGTATAGAGTGTACCGGGAGCTGTTGGATTGAGTATTCTATTTAATCCGTGATCTCTTAATTCATAAAGAACTATAAGATCATTGACGTATTGTTCATACTGTTTATTTTCTTCCATCCAATTCAATTTATCATCTACGGGAGAAGCATAAACATTTTGAGGACCATATCTTGTCCCTACAGTTCCTATTACTTCACGTTCAAATCGCTCTGCTTCATAATTTGCTCTAGCCAATAAGACTCTCTTCTCAGCCAGATCTATCGCTGAATTAATATCCCAATGAGGTGAATACGCAATTTCTCTTCCGTTCATACATAAGGCAAAGGCTGCAGTATCATCGACAACACTCCTGCAATCCTTATCCACAGTTATGCATCTTCCTCCTCCAGAACAAAAGCCACCCATCCTACCGCTTCCAACTATAGCCGAGTTTCTTTGTATTGAACTGGAAAATCCAAATTCGCAGTCAGAACTTCCCTCGCAGTCTTTTCCTAAATCTATAGTAACCACGTCAACAGGATCTGGTTCGTCTGCCCAGTCTAATTTAAAATCTGGCAATTTGTCTCTTATGTTTGCAGCCATTTCGTTTATGCATTTCCCATAAGCCGATGTTCCATAAAACGTGTTTCCTAATAATTTATCACATTCCTTTTGGGCGGTTACGCTAACGACCAGATCTTGCTGCTGGAAGTAAGGCGCTGCTTGAGCCCAGCACGGCGATCCACTATAATATTCTCGATATTGTTTTGTATTCTCGATATTACTGCAATAGTCTTCTGCCCTGTCTTTGATGCTTTCAAAACCGGATGGTCTCAGTATAACAGTATTTCCAATACTAAACTGTAAATCACCTACGCCATCACCATCCGTATCAACCATATAGAAAGTGCTTTTACGACCGCCGTCCAACTCATCCCTTTCGACCAATCTCACCCTGCCAGGAGGAAATGTCATATCTGGTTTACCATCGCCGTTGCTGTCAAACTGATAACCTATTATTTCTGGGTTAGATGTAGAATCGCCTATAGTACTTTTGATCAGCGCTTCCGGAGGATACGTGGTTAAATAAGATTTCATTCTATTAGTACAATCGGGCGGTGCATTACTCCCTAATTCTTTGCAATAGCTATCAGCTGTATTATACACTTGTGTGTAAAACAATGATCTATCCACATAACATTTATTTTTTTCATCTCTATCATCAGGTGATGATCCACTAATACTTCCATCACAACTTTTTTTGGCTCTGTCTGCCGGATCTAAAAAATTATCCGAATTTAATGACACGTCTCTGCCAAGTCCTGAGAAAGTTCCGCTAAGTAATTGTGATATCGGTTGTTGTTTTTCTAAATAAGTGCCAATCTTTGATAAACAGTCTTTATCGGCAGTCAATCCAGCTAAATTGCATAGTTGTTGAGTATTGACGTCTTTCGCTTGATAGACTTCTAAAGCTCTCCAATAACAATCCTCATCGCTCTCCTCTCTGTATTTTTTCAGAGTTCTCTCCAAACTACCACAATACTCGCCTGCCTTCTGTTCAGGTGATTTATACTCGCTATCAGCAACATCAGGCAAATTATAATAAAGTAATTTAATGTTAGCCTGCTGAGTTATTTCATCTATGCTTGTCCCTAAAGGTAGTTTTTCACGATCGCTCGTTGTCACAAGCCTATCTATAGGAATTTTTGAGCCATCAGAACCTACACAGTCACTGCCGCTGGCTTCATATGTAACCGTTTCACCGTCTACTTTTTCCTTATCCTCTCTCCCGCAAATATCATTCAATATATTTATCTGCTGGAAAATTGCTGTTCTCTGCTTATTACAATCCTGTTTTTGTTGAGTTGAACAACCTTGGCACGGTTCAAATCCTGTTCCCGTAGTAAATGGGACACAATCGTTTGCCCTGTATAAATTGAAATCAGTGGTGCCTGTGTAAAATATTTTAGATCCTGGCGAAATGGATTGATGGCAATCTGTTAATAAACTGTAACCGCCACCAGAACTCTGAACAACTACGTTTCCTTTACTTGCAAGCCCGCAAAAATCTTCAAAACTGAAATCTTCTGTCCAAGACAGTCCAGAAATACTTCCTCCGCCTGTCGTTTGAATGTATAAGAGACTGCCTTCATTAGTTGTAAGAAAACCTCTACAACTCTCACCACCTGAAATTCTTTTAACACCGCCTTCAGTGTTAACTCTCAAAGATCCTGAAGTACAAGCATTCTCAAAAACAGTGGCTTGTTCTATTATTTGATTACAGGCCTCTTGGTTTCCTGAAGAAGTTATTTTTTCTTTGTTATCAGTATTACTGCAAAAATCTAAATTTTCATAAAATGTTTCGAAATCTATATTCCCAAGATCTTGCGTCACTTGAGAAAGACCTGGTATGCCAGCTATACTTATCAGATCTTTTGGATCAATTAAATATAGAATGTTTTTGAAATAATTTTTTAATGAGGGATTATTGTTAATGAACTCCAGACATTGTTTAGTTTGTCTGTTCACACCTATGAGACAGAAGTTTAATACATCTCTTCCTTCTTCAGATAGAGGAAGATCACCGCAATCTGCTTCTAAAAGTTCTGGTATATATCCTCCTCTGCCAGTGAATGTTCCTCTGCCAGTGAATCCTCCTCTGCATAATGATAATTGTTCTTGCAATTCCACGCATGCCTTTCTGGCACTATCACTAGCGCAACTGCATGAAGGCAATGTGCATGAATAATCTTTCCCGCATTCTAAGTCAAACAGATTTTTAGAACAAAATGTCTCTCTTTTATCCAAACAATCATTTTTGGCAGATTCGCTTGCGCAGTCGCATTCTGTTTTTGGATCACATGGATATTCTTTTTTACAATCAGTACTCACCTTGCCTGTTGATTCTTGTGTCTCGCATGTGCTTTTGAATTCTCCTAAACATGCTCTCTGTTTTCCCAAGTTAACTGTAAATATTCCACAATCACAATTAGGCGGCTCACATTTATCGGCATCTTTCAGGACATCTGATATGCCTTCATATTTAGGACATCCTTGTATACTAGCTTTGGAGTTGTCTTGAAGTTTTTGAGCGCAATTTTCCACTTTAAACATGCAAGATTTCTCATCTATATTATCATAGCAACCCTCGCAAAGATTCACTGGTGTACATACATTATCACATCCGGACTGTGATGGGTTGTTATAACAATTCTTTGCGGTTTCAATTTCACATTTTGCTGTATCTTCAATCTTCCCACACTTGCAGTCAGGCGGTTTACAGTCAGTTATTGATACTATAGTTTTGATTGTAGATGTTGATTTAAATATTGCATTGCAAAAGCTTGGACTCTCTTGTTGTATGCATATATCATAAGTGTAAGTGGTTGTGGTTGTTTTGATTGTAGTGGTTGTATCGTATTCGCCCATTTTTATTAAATTACGGCATTCTTGTATAGAAAACCCATCTTTCATGCATCTGTCAAGGGCTGTTTCGGGTTTGGTTGTTGGAAAGTATATGGCTCTGCATAGAGACGGAGAGTCTCCTTCATCTACGCATTGCCTATAAGCATTTTCTCTGGATATTGTGGTTGATGTTAATAATGAATTAATCTGAGAAATTATGTTCACACATCCGCAATTGCCGGGCGAAGAAATAGCACAATACTGATTAGGTCCACATTTTCCACCGCCGCAAGAAGATGACGTGCATGAAGATACGCAATCATATTCGCCTTCTCTATTAATAACTTGTCGCTCGCCAGGACCACAACCACCTATTACAGTCGTTGTAACAGGATTTGTGGTTGTTGGAAAGTATATGGCTCTGCATAGAGACGGAGAGTCTCCTTCATCTACGCATTGCCTATAAGCATTTTCTCTGGATATTGTGGTTGATGTAGCTGTTTGTGTGGGGCTCTTTTCCACACCATTATGCACTAAAACACCACCTGCAAAGAAATTGCTCGGACCTTCTACATCAAAATTGTAAACTGTTATAGAGTCATCAACAAGAATTCTTTTTATACTTTTAACTGTTTCATAAGAAAGATTTTGTAATAATAATCTGTCGCCAATCTTAATCTCTTCTGCTGCTATCCATTTTCCATCAATATAGAACTGGTGTCTAGGAGTAACATTTATTTCGTTTATTATCAAATATTCTTTTTCTTTATTAATTATTGTTTTTTTAACCTTTGTTTCAATTATCTTACCACTTTGATTATCATAACCGTATACGACATCTCCCACTTTGATATCTTGAATATTTTTATTACCATTAGGTGTAGAAATAGGGGTGTCTGCAGGAAAACAACTTGGTTTAATAGTTGTTGTCGGTGTTGATGTGGTTGTTGTTACACCAAATATTTTATCACAATATTCCTTATCATTGCCATCCTTAATGCAATATAAATATTCAGCTCGATCTAATGTTGTCGTGGGAATTGTAATTGTTGATTCTGTAGAAACACTTATACAATCACTGCATGAAAATCCCTCACTACCTTCACACATTCCATTTGTTACTCCTAGAAAACAATTTGGATCAGTATTTTCGACATATGCACCCGCAACCAGCTCTATATTTAGAATTAACAAAATAAAAATGAAAATTATTCTTATGTCTATCTTATAAAATAAAATTTTCCACATTATATAAAATATGAATAAGGAAAAATAAAAATATAAAAACTCAAACCAAAAGCAATGCTTCTCCTTTTCTTTGGACTTTTCTGTCTTCAATCATCGATTCCAATATTTTCTGGTATTTCGTCGGATGAATATTCAACAAACTTGCCATTTTTTCTACTTGTGTTGCTTTCACATGACCTCTCTTTTCACAGTCCCGCTTGATCAGACTAAATATTACTTCTTCTTCGCTCATAGTTGTCGCCTCACCCCTTGATAAAAAAAAGAAAAACAGGGAGTGATTAAAAAACATTACCTTATTACATCAATTCCTAGTCCGAGATCCATGTTTCTGAACATAGGTCTTTCTTGCGCAACAGCTCCCAATATATATGGTGACTGTACACCAGTAACTATCGTAATTACTTGCACTTTGTTTCCAAATTCTGGCAGTATTCTTGCACCCCATATTACTTGTGCTGACGGATCTAAATATTGTGCAACTGTTTCGCCGATCAAGTTTACTTCATCCAGTCTTAGATCTTCGCCACCTGTAATGTGGATCAATGCACCAGACGCTCCTGTGTAGTCTACATCCAATAATGGATTGGTCAACGCCTTAGTTACAGCATCCAATGCCCTATCACTATTGCTCGACTCGCCTACACCCAACGCAGCTACGCCACCCGAATGCATGATTGCTTTAACGTCTGCATAGTCTACATTAACCAACGAAGGCAGAGTAATTGTCTCTGTTATGCCTTTTACCATACTCGCAATCAACTCATCAGCAACAGCAAATGCCTGCTGCAATGGTAATTGGCCTGCATATTTCAACAGTCTATCATTTTCAATAACGATGACTGTGTCCGCCACTTGTCTCAATCTCGCCAATCCTTCTTCTGCCTTTCCAATTCTAGAACCTTCTATTTTGAAAGGCATTGTCGCAACACCGATTACAATTGCTCCCATCGATTTTGCAAGCTCAGATACTGTTGGCGCTGATCCTGTACCTGTACCTCCACCAAGACCTACACAAACGAAAGCCAGGTCTACTGATTCCAATGCTTCTTTGATCTCGTTTCTATTTTCTTCTGCGGCTTTTCTTCCAACTTCAGGATAGCCGCCCGCACCCAAACCTCGTGTCAAATCTTTTCCTATGAGAATTTTTTTGTCTGCTTTACCAACTGTTAAGTGTTTAGCATCAGTGTTTACAGAAACTGTATTTGCTCCTTCAACACCCATCTCTGTTAATCTTGTGACAGTATTTTGCCCACCGCCACCGCAACCGAAAACAACAATTCTTGCTTTTTTAACAGAGAACCCAAACTCTTCTTCTGCTTGTTTGAAATAATCTACGTTTCTTCTCGTGGCACCAGAAGTTGTTTGAATTCTGAATCTATCTACAGATGTTTCATCTGAATGCCCACTGAATCCGCTTTTACCCAAAGCACTTCTAATTATCGAATCCATATTATACCGTCCTCCTATTTTTATATATATTTTGAAATGTCGAAATCATTTTTAATTCCCGACTTCTAATTCTATATTGAAGAAAGGGTTCCACTTGAAATGTAAGTTCCAAATTCAAGTAAACAAAGGTTTAAAGGCATTAGAAGAAGTAAGTTCCAATTAATATTTTCTTCATTTATATTTAAAGTAATTTATATTCTATAAAACCTATTTTTCTTTTAATATTTCTCATGGAGATACCTACGTTTCCACTCGATTTCCACTGGAGATTCATGAGAAATAAGTTATACAACTCATATTGACGAAAATGAATTCAGTTCGTAAACATTATTAATTAGAATATATTATTTAATATAACACCGATATGGCGATATGATGAATAAATTCATAATAACGTTTTTAATAACACTCGCATTAGTCATAAATATATCATCAGCTGAAACTTATGAGGCCTTTGCGAAAATAGTTGGTGTTGATAGCCAAGGTAGAGGCATAGTAGGCAACATCACAGTGGAAATACAAACGGGGAAAGGACGCGTGCTTGTCGACACAACGCCACTCCAAGGAATTTATACACAAGACTCGGAAAGATCAGCAGTTAAAGTTGCAAATGATATAACTAATTTTGATTTCTCAAATTATGATGTTATTTACAATATCGTAACGATGTCTGCCAATAGTGTTGAAGGGCCATCCGCTGGCGGAGTAATGGCTTTAGCAACAATAGCTGCTATTCAAGATAAGCAGCTAAGTCCTTATTTCTCGATGACAGGCACGATTAACGACGATCATTCTATTGGAAAGGTTGGCGGCATACTAGCCAAAGTGAAAGCTGCGGCAGATTCGGGAATAACATTGTTTCTGATACCCAAAGGCGAGTCAATTCAATATCAATATATCAAACAGACAAAAACTCCTGCTCCCGGTTGGAGGATTGAAACGATAGAACCGGTAGAAGTCAATGTAACTGAACTGGCCAAAGAGTGGGGAACAGATGTTCATGAGGTCTTGACTATTGAAGAGGCAATGAAATATGCCTTTGAAATGAAACCGCTGCCTGGAAATGTAACTAGAACGAGGCAACTAAATGTTGAAGCTATGCCTTCCTTCAACACTCCTGTTCAGGAATACAAAGAATTCTCCCCACTTGTCAGTGACGAGATGCTAAGAGCTCAGCGCATTTACAGAGAAACAAGAAAGAAACTTTCTGAAACGGTTTTACCTGATGATGTCAAGGGAGCGTTAGACGAATTATTGAAAAGATCCGAAACCTACTCAGCCGATTCAAATAAAATATTTAATCGCGGCTATATTTATTCCGCTGGGAATAATGCTTTCAAGTCAATCATAACTAGTAAAACAGTTTCCGATCTGGTTGATTATCAAAATTATCCTGTGGAAACCAGGCAGGACTTTCTACAGAGAAGGCTAAATGAAGCTAGGAACAAAATTAATGAAACTGTCAATGAATTTATTTACAGCGGAAGTTCTATATGCGATGCAGAAAAGTTTGAATGGACTGTTGGTTCTAGGCAGCGGCTGCTATATGCAGAGCAAAGGCTGAATGACGTATCGTCACAAACTGCTTCGAATCCTTTCAGCATTCTTTTTGATATAAACACTGCTGGAGAATGGTTGGAAATTTCAAATAATTTCAAAAGCAAAACTGACAACAGCAAAGAGGAATGCGAAGCCAAATTCAAAGAACTGGCCGATCAAAGAATAGCAGATGCCTTGAATGAGATGAACAACGTGCAACAACTTGGGATTAAAGATCTGAACGATGCGAAATTCTATATAAATACTGCTAAAAGGGCATATGAACTGAAGTGGTATGTGAATTCTATTTACGATGCTACAAATGCAAAAACCAGGGCTAGCGTTGTTGCGAGATATGACGGCAAAAGCATGAAGGAGGTTTATAGCGATTTTAACAATACTTTTGTTGAAACTTCCGGATTATTGAGTACGATATTCTTAGAAAATTCCCAGTATACGATGTATACGGCAATAAAAGAGAATGATGAATTTCTTGCATTAGATGCGTTGACGCTGTTAAGCATCAGCAAAAATATTGAAAATGTTACGAACACGATTCAACCAATACTACCCAAGAATGCGTTTAAAATGACCTTACCTTCTGTTGGAGACGTGAAGACGCTTTTGATAATAACCTTTGTTTCTACTGGAATTCTTATAATAGTGTTTGTTCTTTATGCAATATCCATCAAAAAAGATCTTCAAAGATTGGAAGAGAAATATTTGGAAATTCAAAGAAGGATGAAAAGAAAAAACTCAAAGAAACTTGTTGGCAAAAAGAAAAAATAATAGAACACTTATGACTTTCTTATAACATATAAAATGAAGAAATTCTTTTAAATCAAATCTCATAAATATAGAATATTCTAAAAATTGTGACAATAACAATTAGTCGTAAGACTTTATTTTAACTAAATGTGATGAAATGGAAAAGGAAGAGTATCCGCGATTGGCTTTAACTGACAATGCTATGACACTCCTAAAACTAAGATACCTAAGAAAGAATGAAAATGGAGAGATTGTTGAAACACCCGAACAGATGTTTAGGAGAATTTGTCATGCTATTGCTTCTGTGGAAAGAAATTATGGTAAATCAGACACGGAAGTAGAAAAAATAGAAGAAGAATTCTTTGATATGCTAACAAGACTTTATTTCCTACCCAATTCTCCAACCATAATGAACGCTGGTACGGGAATGGGTCAGTTATCCGCTTGCAACGTTCTGCCGCTAGAAGATTCTATGGAGAGTATATTTGATACGATTAAAAACGCGGCTCTTACTCAAAAATCCGGCGGCGGTACAGGCTTCTCATTTTCCAACCTAAGACCTAAAGGTGACGTGGTTAAATCAACTGGCGGTATAGCAGCTGGTCCTATATTTTTCTTGAACGCTTTTGATTCTGCATTAAAGGGGATAAGACAGGCTCACAGGAGATTTGCAACAAACATGGGTATTTTGAGAGTTGACCATCCAGACATTTATGATTTTATAACGGCTAAACAAAGAGAGGGAACGATAGCAACGTTCAATATATCGGTTGGTGTCACAGACAAATTTATGTATGCTTTGGAGAACGGAGGAGAATTTGACTTAATTAATCCGAGAACAAAAAAAGTTACTGATAAGATTTCTGCCTTTGATATATTCGAAAAAATAGTTGAAAATGCTTGGAAAAATGGAGAACCGGGATTAGTATTTCTTGATAAAATGAATTCAAGTGAGGCCAATCCTGTTCCAAGATTAGGACCTATTGAAACAACTAATCCTTGCGGTGAACAGCCTCTTTATCCCTACGATTCTTGTAATCTTGGTTCGATAGATGTTTCAAAAATGATCACAAATAAAAATGGAAAAATGGAAATAGATTGGAATAAATTAAAAAATGTGACAAGAAAATCAATTAGATTTTTAGACAATGTCATCGATGCAAGCCAATTCCCATTAAAAGAAACAGAAAAAACAACGAAAAGTATTAGGAGAATAGGACTTGGGATAATGGGATATGCTGATATGCTGATCAAACTTAATATTCCCTATAATTCTGAGGAGTCGTTGCGCATATCTGAACAACTTATGAAATTCATAACAGAGGAAGGCAGAAAAATGTCTGTTGAATTGGGAGAAGAAAAGGGATCGTTTGATGAATTTGAGAACAGCATATGGAAAGAACGAAAATATAAAACAATGAGAAATTCCACTATAACTACTATAGCGCCTACCAGTAATCTTAGCATCATCTCAGGCTGTTCGCATAGCATCGAGCCTTTATTCTCAATAACTTACGTAAGAAATGTCGTCAGCAGCCTGGGCACTAACCTGATTGAAACCAACCCGCTATTTGAAAAAGTAGCTAAAGAAAGAGGTTTTTATTCTGAAAAACTCATGCAGGAAGTTTTGAGTAAGGGATCTATTCACGATATAAAAGAAATTCCCGAAGATGTTAGAAGAGTTTTCACAACCTCTCATGATATAACACCAGAATGGCACATCAGAGTTCAAGCTGCATTCCAGAAGTATACTGATAATGCCGTGTCTAAAACTATTAATTTTTCCCACGAAGCAACAATGCAAGATATAGAAACTGCTTACAAACTTGCTTACAAACTTGGTTGCAAAGGCATAACTGTTTATAGGGACGGCAGCAGACAATTCCAAATCATCAATACGCCTAATTCTAAAAGCAAAGCGACAAGCAACGAGGAAGTTTTAAATGGAAATGGTGTAGATGCTGCAGAAAAACTCGTTGAAAGTACGGGCGGGTGTCCTACTTGTCACTTGTAGATGATCCTATCTTTTCAATAAGAAATAAGTAATTACGCCTACAGTCGTAATTCCTAAGACAAACGATACTATATTAAAAGGTCCTGGATGAATTTCGTTTGCTGGTATAACATCACCTTCCATGTGAGCTGTCGCAATGTTCAAAGACAGCAATATCAGTAAAATCAGTATGAATTTCATGATATAATATCCAATTTTGCATTTAAAATAATTTGCAGTTATACCATTCTCTGGAGAATTTTTATAAGTAATATTTAAAGCGTAAAAAATAATTATAAGTAATGTTGATAGCAATAAACAAAAAAATATTATTTTTGATCCTGTTCTCCGTCGTTTTTATATCTGGCTGTATTTCACAGCAACAAGGCGGCTTGCGAGAATATGAAGAATCATCTTATTCAATTAGTTACCCAAGTAACTGGGTAAAGAACAAAGGTATTGAATTTGATGTGGTTTTTCTGGCTCCAAGACAAGATGATTTCAGCGCTAATTTAGGCATTACAGTAGCGTCTTTGAGTGAGGAGGAAAAATTACAAACGTTAGACGAAATAGTTAATACTATTAAGCAGCTCCAGTCAGAAGACTATCCAGAATATAAAGTAATAAGCGAAAATCATCTCACAATAAGTGATAAATCGGCTTTCAAGCGGGTTTACGGTTGGTATAGTTCAGAATACAAATTAGACGTGACACAAATTCAGGTATTTCTCATAAAAGATGATACGTCTTACATTATTACCGCAACTTCATTAAGTGATAAATTTGACGAATATGAACCGACATTTATGGAAATGATCAACTCATTCCAATTAAAGTAATTGCCTGATTAGTGAACTGTAAAGTAAAATCACTAAACTTTGGATATAATATAAAATCTCGCTTTTTATCCTAATCTAGGCCATTAAACGAATATTTATCTCGCTTAATAGTTGTTAAATCCGATCGGAAAAGAGAGCTAACGGAAC
>JAGVVZ010000005.1 GCA_018304545.1 Candidatus Aenigmatarchaeota archaeon
GAGATAATTGCCTTCGCCCAAATCATTGCTATTGATTTTATCAGTGACAGTAGGCAATACATCATCAGGATTGTCTGTTGTATAGAATACACGGACTTGGTTCGGCATCTGCATATCGAATACTAAAAAATTTCCAGGTTCTTGCGAACATACAGAGTCTAAGTTTGCGTTTATATTAGCGAACTGGTCAACGAATATCTGTTTTTGTGTCTGAACAACAGATGAAGAAATCAAATTATATCCCATCGTGAATATCATCAATCCCAATATCACACCACCAATAGCGAGAAGCATTGTATCAGGCATTATTATAATCTGGATTCAGGATATTTTATGTTTTAGAACTTTTAAGAAAAATAAAATAAAAAAAAGAGAATAAATTTACTTTGTCAAAACAATGTTTATTGTAGAGACGTTTACTTTACTACCGCCTTCAACAGATCTCTCTTCTGTCCCAATATCAATTGTTTTTACTTTGACGTCACCTAAAAATTTGTTTTTAACAATTTCTGCAACGTCAACTGCTCTGGATATTGACCTACCTCTGGCTTTTACATGAATATCTTTCATCCCATTTGTAAACTGCGTTATAACCGCAAGTACATAGGACATGGCAGGTTTTTTACCCACGAAGACAACATTGTCTGCCATCTTCGTTTCAGTTTTAGCCACAGGTTTATTTTCAGTTTTAGGTTTTTTTTCTATTGTTTTTTTCTCGACCATCTTGACACCTCTTGTATTTTACTATCTAATACTCGATACTTGATATTACAATAATAAACTAAATTTTTTAAAGGTATCTTTATCTGTTAAAATTGATGTTTATGCCGTTTATAGTCCTCGTGAATCTCACTTCATACTCCTTCACCAGCGGCCTTCCAAGTATCTTGTTCACAGCTATCTGAAAATCATTATAATCTTCCAATGCACCCATATACGGCAGCTTTGTCCTGCATCTCATCTTGCTGCAGCGGTTGAACTGCTCTGACTTGAACTGGAAACAGAGATAATTGCCTTCGCCCAAATCATTGCTATTGATTTTATCAGACAGTGTTTACTTGATTTAAAAAACTTTGTCTCTGTGATTGCAATATGGAATTTGTCAATAGTCCATATCCCATCGTGAATATCATCAATCCTAATATCACACCGCCAATAGCAAGAAGCATTGTATCAGGCATTATTATAATCTGGATTCAGGATATTTTATGTTTTAGAACTTTTTTTGATTTTTTAAGAATACGATAATGCCGATAACTGCCAAAGCAAACAATATCAACAAAAATCCAATTAATGTGTTTTTGTTGCTGCTTGTTTTGCGTATAGTTGTTGTTGTGGCTCTAAAGGTCGTGGTCGTTCTTTCTGGTATTTCTCTTGTAGTTGTCGTACTGCTAATAGTCGTTGTTGTAGTTGTGCTACTGGAAGTCGTGGTTGCCGGTGATAGTTCTATAATCAACTCATACTCTTCTGACTGGCCTTCATTGCAATCGACTTTCACTTTCATTGTATCGTCAGGCTCGCCGCAGTTTGTCCAATCTATGATTGCATAGCCAGATGATATTCTCGGCAGACATGATGGGCTATTAGGATTGGACTTATACACAATTAAATTTCCTTTTGTACATTCGCCGGATGTTTTGCATTCACACACGTCATCCGTGTAGCATATCCAGTTGTCGCTGCCTGATTTGCAGTATTGTATTGAAATCGCTGACACAACGCTGATGCTGATCAGAAAAACTAGAATCGAGATTAACGACTTTGCTAACATTCAAAAACCTCTTCTTTAAGCCTGTCTATCCTATTACTCAAATTGTCAATCTTATATGCCGTGGCGATAGCCGTTAACGTCTGCCCGGAACAGCTTCTTATATTATTCAACGGCACTATCTCACTGCCTGTAGCACCTTTATCAATATTTACGCTTCCTTTGTAATAAATTGTTCCTTCTGGTTCTTGGACTAGGTTGATGTATACTACCACGTCAGTATTCATCGTATTTTTGTTTATACTTAATGAGCACGTATTCTCATTACATGTTATCTCATCCATGTCAAATTCTTGTTTAAGAGTAGTCGTCGTACCGCCGACGGTCGTTGATGTAGACGTAGTCGTGGTTGCCGGTGGCGTGACACTTGATCCTATTACCAGTTCATCAATAACTGCGTTAGCTTGATCAACTTTGTTCATACTTGATCCAATAAATATATTATTTCCTAGCGATGTTGGTACATTCAAAGACGAATCCGTTCCTATGAGATTATTATCAACATATAATTGCATTTCATTTACCTTCCATGTGGCTCTAATATCGTGCAGTTCATCTGTTTTCCAGGATGATATGTCAGCAGCGACAGAATTACCGTTGCCTGAAGGGTCAAATATGCTGAATATCAATTTATTAGCAGAGTCTTTGTATATTGATAGTCTATTACTATCAGTTGCCGCTCCTGTGTCGAATAGATAATGTGTTATCCCGTCATTCCCGTTCCATAGTGGTTTAACCCATAAGTCAATTGTTCCTTTGTCCGGGTTGATATTGCCTGCAGTAGGATAAGTTAATGTGTTGCCGGTTTTTATCACAGCACCGGCATCACTCTTTCCTGGAGCAAATCCAGCTGACGATGCTTTGATCAGATCCAGGAATATCGTACCTGCATCAGTAGCCGATTCAAAATCAATTTTTAACTGATTTATCAGTCCATCATTGTCGATCCATTCTGCATCAATCATATCAAGCGATAGCAATTGATAATCTGATGTAACTGTTATTGGGAATGACTGCGAACACTTTTCATCAAACTCATCACAGTCATTATTTGTAGTATCATCATTATCCGTGTAATAAATTTTTATTGCGCTTGGCCCTTTAGGATACCCTTTATATTTCATTGATATGTGATTGAGCGATTCGTCGAAGCTTGTCGGCATAAACATGTATGGATCAACTGTTGATACTATCCGCCCTTGATATTCACCGTTTATCGTGCTGCCGGTCATCATACTTTCTTGCCATTTTTCACCATTCGCAAAATTGTCGATCAGTATTTCCTGATCAGTTGTTTCTCCTCCCGAACAAGTAAAGCTGTTGTCGAAATGACATACCAGTTCATTTGAAGACGGTTGTGTTGTTGTGGTGCTTGTTGAGCTGCTAGTTGTGGATCCGCCAGTAACCGCTATTAATTTTTCTTGTTTTATCTGCTTCATTCCAACAGGTTCGAAGCATAAAGCATATGCTTTTATCAATCCATCTGTCTTAGTTGGTTTTATTTCGATCTCCATTGGCGGAATATCTATGATAGGTTCGTGTGTTAGTGGATCTAATGGCGTTTTTTCTTTATTGACAATTATCCATAATCCTGATGTGCAGTCTTTGACAGAGCATTTTGCCACTTCATCTATTTTCATTGATTCTTTGTCGCATGAGAGAGTGAATTGAGTAACGGGAGGCAGTGTGATTGTTGGTGGAATAGTAGTAGGTGGTATTGTGGTTGGAGGGATAGTTGTCGGTGGTGGCGCTGTGGTTGATGTAGATCCACATACATTTCCACATAAATCGCGTTTTGCATTAGGGCAATCGACAGGGCTAATAATACACCAATTGTCAATAATAGCTTTATAGGCATCATAATTATTACATGAAATATCCCATCCATAACTTCTATAAAATTCAAGTAGTTTGTATTGACTATCGCCTTTTTGAATTACACAATTTGAACAAGGATCTGTACATCGACCTGAAGGTGGCGGAGTAGTTGTTGGAGGTATTGTTGATCCAGGTGGTGCGGTAGTTCCTGTGCTACCACTAGGACAGCTTGATGTAGTCCAAACCCAATCAGACGCTAAACAAGAATATGAACTTCCAAGAGAAGAATCAGGACCATATGCTGTACCTATAATACAATTTCTAGAAGATTTACAATAACCGCAAGTTTTGGTTATTGATGGATCATAGTCTCCAGAAGTCCACGACGTGACACATTCATTACATTTGTTATTAAGATGTTCGCATCCGATACACTTAGCTATTTGTGTATATGAACCACTATTTCCAGAAACATAATTTTTTACCCAAGAGCAAACTCTACCAGCTCCACATCTAAAATCATTTGACCCCAAGCACGTTGAACCAACACCCAACGAGCTAGGTAGAACTTCACCTTTACATTCAGCATTACAAAATACAACTCCTCCACCACCTGCAACAAATGTTACAAATTCTCCTGAATATTTTAAATTACATTCTGCATCCGCGCCACATCCCGTTGTGCAAACTTGTTCTTGTTGTGGTAAAAATTTTCTAGTATCTACATAGTGCCCCTGTATGCATCTTGAAAAAGATGGCATACACGGAGTATCTTCTATGCCACAACATAAACCGATTATACAATCCGTCCATCCCCCTGATGGTGGTGCTATACCGCATGCAGGAGGACATTCAGCAGCATTCGAGAAACACAAACCATAATCAGCACATTTTGAAGCTATTACATATTCAAATCGAAATGATGTTATTATGATAAACCAAAAAACTATCGTTATAAACAATTTCATAATTACAATTTATCTTTTTTAATATTAAACTTTTTAGAAAAATTTAATTGATAACGATATTTTGTGTTGTCGATTTTGGTACTTCGGCATCTAAACTGTCACACGTCAATCTTGCAATATAGTTTCCTTTAACTGGATCAGGTAGTATGCCAGTCTGACAAGTGCCACTTGCTTCTGTATTCCCAGTAACTCCTTTTTTGCATGAGGTACTAGGTGTTTCAGGCGGACTTCCCTCTTTTTTGATCCCCAAATTCAACATAGTATTATCTCCTATCAGACATCCAGACCAACTACATGTGATATAATTGCCACTTGGAACGCATTCAAGTTTTATTCCGCCTGTTTGGCTCGCTCCTGTCTGAATATTAGAACATGATGTAGAATCATATCCAGAATTGTCCCACCACCAATCTACTAGGAGGTTGCTAGGTGGTTCATAATCTAAACCCCAATTTTTTGGATTTTTGTCGCATGTCCCCCAAAAAATGCCATTATCTTTATTAGAAATTAATTTGACGGCAACATCATTACTCAAGCCTTCATCTATTTGGTAATAATCGCATAATATCCTCAAGCAATTCTCAGCGGTTAATTTGTAATTTCCACATTTACAATCTGATACATGGAAACAAAAAAGACCGTCTTCACAATAAGGCAAGTTTCTAACGAAATTGCCGTGATATCTTTCTCCTGGCAATTTATTGCCGTCTATATCTACCTTTATTTTTTTTAGACAGAAATCTACAGCATCTCTCCTGCTACACCCGTTGTCCAAATAAGTATCACAAGCTTGGTTGCATGCCGCCTTTTCAGCAGTTATTTGATAAGCAGATTCAAAACTCTCTAGTTGCTCGGTTATTTTTTTAGGCGTTACTATAGCAGTAAACATTCTGATTAAGACCAAGACGACAATTATGAGAATAAACATACCAAATATGATTTCTAAAGCACCAACACCTTTTTTCATTCCATCGTCCTAATTAATTATTGTTTTCTTAAAATAAATGTTATGGTTTATTATGCTGTGATATAAGATTGATCATTAGTATTGATTATGTTATATATCATTACGTATTAGAACTGTTTTTATTTTATTTTTCTTCTTCTGTCAAATTTTCTTAAATAGACTTAGATATTAGTGAATTATCGCTAGACACAAATTATATGAAACTAAAATTTAAAGCCAGACAGATGTTTTTGTATAGGGAGGATTAAACGTTGCTGAAGCAATCGAAATCTACAGAAACTCTATCATTAATATCATACCGTGGAACATAATCATCTATTCTATATCCACTACCTAATATTTCATAATGAAGATGCGGACCAGTTCCACCCATACCCACCTTGCCTATTTTTGTTCCCGCGAGTATAAATTGTCCTTCTGTTAATGTGTCCTCAATAGAACTAAGATGTGTATAACGTGTTTTGAAGCCGCGAGGAGTGCTTATGTCAACATAATTTCCATATCCGGAGCGCTCATCTGGATCAGAATAATCTACCTTATTAATTTTAGAGATGGTTCCTCTATGAGCAGCATAAACATCCTGTCCCTCAGATGCACCTATATCTATAGCTTGTTCTCTTAAAACTTGATGAGAGCAACTTCTATCGACTACATTTCCTACTTCATCATATGTTGGGCATTCAGATGGTCTTCCGGGAGAACCTTGTGTTATCCTGCCAGAAGTCGGCCAACACGGCAATAAGTTAGTCGATACGGGATTTATACTAGTTGTTGTTGGACTACTAATTGTGGATCCGCTAATTATTCTTATTAACTTCTCTAGAGACATTCGTCTCATTCCAATAGGTTCAAAACAAATCGCCTTTACTTTTATCCTTCCATCTGTAGTTGGTCTTATTTCGATTTCTGTTAGCGGAATATCTCTGATAGGTTCGTGTGTCAGCGGATCTAGAGGAGTTTTTTCTATATTGGTGATAATCCATAATCCATCAATACAATCTTTTACATAGCATTTCATTGTCTCTCCCACTCTCATTGATTCTTTGTCGCATGAGAGAGTGAATTGAGTAACGGGAGGCAGAGTGGTTGTTGGTGGAATGGTAGTAGGTGGGATAGTTGCCGATGGCGATGTTGTGGTTGGTGTAGATCCGGTAGAACCAATAGTTGTTGGAGTAGTGTCAGATATTGTGTATGGTATATCACTGGATCTGCATTTACCGCTAGCAACACCTTCAAAATAAGCAGTATAACTTCCAGGAGAAACTGCAGTACCTGTAAACACCCACGTCCAGCTGCCTGTTATGGCATCGACTCTTTCTATAGGATCGGGCGAAGTACCACCTCCAGTATAGACTTTGACACTAGTATACGGAATAGTTGAAGTGAAAGAAAATTTTATTCTCTGACCTTTCATTGCAGTCGTCGGATTAATTGTTAAAGTTCCAGAACATCTGTTTGATGATGTTATTGTAGATGTAGTGCTAGATGATCCAGTAGTAGATGTTGTTGGCGGCAAGCAAGCTAGATAATTATCATCATCCCTCCTACAAACATAAGGTGAACAACAAATACCACTTGAACACGGTTCATATGCTTCTTTGCAATTTCTAGTGGTAGGAGTAGTTGTGGATCCACTACATCCACCAGCTCCACCTGGCAGTGTTGAAGTATCTCCCGGAGTCCAATGCGCATAACTTTTACCATCAGTACCTTTGGCATGACATGTTTGTCCTGAACTGAAAGTTCCTGGTGGACAAGCACATATTATATTTCCTATACAGTTTCCACTAGCATCTTTCTGACATGCACCCGGACAAAAATTACTATCACCACTTTCCTTCCAATAACAAGTATTACCACGATAATCCGTGGAGCACGATCTCATATCACTACGTATCCATCCACCAGATTGGCACATGTAATCATTAGATCCTGAAGATCCTGCTTTCGATGCGGGTGCTATAGTATTAGGTGAACAATAGCAAGCCCCGCCCGGAGGTGTTGAGTCGTCTCCACTAGTCCAATGCGCATAACTTTTACCATCAGTACCTTTGGCATGACATGTATATCCTGCACTATAAGTTCCAGGTGGGCACATGCAAGTTTGGCCATTAGAAGAGGCACCCGGACATAGTGCATTACTAGTTGTTGATTCCCAATAGCAAGTGTTACCTTGGTAATCTGTGAGACATGATCTTCCAGCATCACTAGTTTTACACCAACCTGCAATGGGTGTTGAGCACGTTTCACATCTGCCAGAACATTCCGGACAGCAAGTAGCAGACGATGCATAATTAGTTAAAAAAATCGTGTAATATAATAGAAGTATAAAAAGAAAATAAATGTTTTTATTTACCATGAAAATAATCTCGATTTACCAATTAATAAGAATTTTTATTGACATTTTATATTTTCGAACAATCAATAAAAATTAACAGCCTATGCTTATCAATTCTCTGGACTTGAAGTTAGATGAATGAATTAATTGTTTTTAGATCAGGAAATGATTGGATATACAGGTAACAGTTGATGTACTACTGATGCGATAATAGTAGATGTCGTAGAAGAAGGTTAAATTGCCTTACAAATCAAAACGTCATTATATAGTACTTGCTTTGAAAATAGTGAAATATATTCATTGTCTATAAAATCAAATCCAATATAAATCGTATCTGTATTGATTCCCGATGAAGGACATTCGTTTGTCTTCACAACGTTTTTTTTCGTATCAATTGTTTCAACAAAATTTCTAATATCATCAAAAGTTATTTTTTCTTTTAATTTGGCTTTGAATTCAAAACACTGGTTGTTTATGAATCCATACAAAACGCTTTTGAAATCCTCGAAAGATATCTCATTGTTGTTTAAAAAATGACAAAGATAAGTTGCATTTTCCACTGGAGTAAATTCATTATTCTTACTTTGCTTAAAAAAAGAAAACATTATCCCAGTAGATATTATAACCAGTACTGCCAACAAAAAAATACCAAAAATATGTTCTAGGGCGAGGCCTTTCATCTCAACACGTTATTTCAACTTTTTCAGAAATATAATCATATTGGAAAAATATCGTTTTTGTGTTTTTGTCGCATTTGACATTGCAAAAATCTTTTACGTTATTGTCTAATGAAATAGATGAAGGATTAACCTTAGAGTCTAAATTGACGACATAACATAATAAATTTTGACTGCATCTTTCATTTTTGTCAGTCCAACAAAGACTGCAATATTTTCCAGCAATTTCAGTACTAAGAGAGTTTTCTGTTTTAGGGGAGGGTGTCGTGGTGTCGCATTCCTGCTCATTGCACGGGGGCAACAAGCAGATCTTACTTATATTATTCCTAAAAGTCCACATGATGCCTATCAACACCATTATCACAACAATGTACAATATCATCTTTGTTGGATATTCCAATACCATCGACATCTATACTACCTCTATTTTCTTGGAGTCGCCATCATACATTATAGCTATCGATTTAGGACTGGATATAGACCCCGTTTTCCACGTTAATATATTCTGATAGTTTTGCCTTTCCAATAATGTTTTAACAGGGCTCTCCGATACTTCGCCGTTCACTCCGGTTATATCTATCTCATAACATATTTGGTCTCTTCCAATATTAGCCACTCCTGTCTTTTCCCAACATGCTGCAACATAAGATGCAATTTCGAATGATATCTCTTCCGGAATGTTCGTGTTCAGTTTGATCTTCTCCAACTTTACAGTATTCGTTTCACAATATACCGGCTGAGAGGGTTTGAGATGTTGAGGTAAAGGCAGAATGGATGATATTCCACGAATAGACGAACAATAAGCCTTTCTTAATGCTGGGGAAATTCTTATTCCTATTAACATTATTAATAATGATATCGCTACTATTGCTAAGATCATATAGGCAACTGTTGATAATGCAATCCCTTTCATATGCTTCTTATATTTTTTATTTTTTGTCAAATAAAAACTAAAGCAATTGTATTGCTTATACTGTAACTTGAAATGCGATTAGGCAATTACTTTTCCCCTATAGGTATGTGAAAGTATCCTCCGATCATTATTATTTGTTGCTTGGGTCACGCATTTGTTGTATATTATACATGCGATTGTAGTCATTGTTGTAGTACTTCAAATTATTTCTTCGGCGAATAATTCAACTTCTTTATCAAACCCGTCATATCTTATTTTTACCTGGTATTTTTTTCCTGCTGGGATATCATTAAAATTTATTTTCATAAACGTTTTCTTGGTTTTCAATTCATTCAATTGGTCGCTGGTTATATCGTTTTCTGTAGAAAGCACATTAATCGCAAAGCAATCGTCAATTATGCTGTCGCTTCCTGAATCATGCTCGCCCCAACACAAATCTGAACAAGAAGCTAAATTTTCTATGATCATATCAGCTTCTGCTTTTTGATCAATAAAGCATTTTTTTGGTATGCTTTGCCAGCTAATTATGATGAGAATCATGACAGTGAATATAGGAACGACTATAAGCATTAAGCCGACAACATTTTTTTCAACAGGCAACAGGTCCACCCGATTGAGTAATTATTTTTATTATCAGTAGTTGAAATGCAATCAAGGCCACTATACTTACGGCAGCATAAACTAACATGCCACTCAATAAATTTTTAGCTATTATATGATCTCTTGAAGTGCGATCAAATCCGTTTTCTATTCCGTTCAACAGAAGAGAAAATATAGAGATAATTTCTACAGTGTATATACCGACAATTATTTGTAAAACCGTCATTGGCATGACCTGAGTGAAATTCCCGACTAGGTCGTTAAGTACAGAACCCACGCCTATTGCCGCGTTTTGCAGGAATATAACTCCTAAAGATTTTTCAATAGTTTGTAGCTGGCAAGATAAGCCACGCAACATGTTCAGGAAGAATATACCTAAGACACCAACCATCGCGCAGACTAAAGGTATGACGAAAGAACTCTCTAATCTGACACTGGTTCTTATGTCCTCCAATAATTCTCTTATTTTTGCTTCAATGACATTTAAACTTTCTAAGTATGATCCGATTGTTTTTGCAACGTTTCCTAACAAAGTTGAGCTTTTTGAAGACGCGTCGGAAAGTATTCTCATTATTTCTTCGATAAGCACGGATGGAAATATTCTTATTATTCCGTTCTTGCCGAATACGGCATTACTGAAATCCGTTCCTAAGTTTTTCATCTTGTTATACAATAGGGAGAAAAAATTGAATGTCGGGCTTTTTGTCAATCCCAACTTTTCATATTCATCCAAGCTTTTTTGTATGGCCTTTTCTATAGGGTAACCTTCTGATAAAAAATTGCCTAGCGAGTACAGTCCGAGCTGAAACTCGCCCTCAATGTTTTTTATCTCGTTCCTTATTCCAATTCTTGGCGCGCTTTTCATGTAGAAGTACAGGTATACTAGAATAGCAACACCGAACGTTACTGAGAACGTGGCAGCTAAATTCTCTAAACTGAACTCAGCCTCCTTTTTCAGCAGTTCCATTTTTAATCCTTCGCTTGCTGTTGACAGATTCGAATACAAATCAACAAAATGAACAACACCATAAATCATGACCAATAGAGATACAAGAATGGCAGTTGGTACTATCGGTATTAAAAAAGTCTTTCCAAAAAATTTCAATGGATACTTGTCTGTCGGAGGCAATTCAGGATGTTTTGATATGTCAGGTATTATGAATGCTGAAGGTCTTTTTAATATAATTCTATTTACCAAGAACAGCAGCAACAGAGGAAGCACTAGGATATATCCAATCCCTAAATAGAATGGGTTTACCGAGCTATGCAAAAACATTGAGATTAAAGGAAACATTATTATTCCCATGACTGGGAGCAGCATGCCTAAGAAGTATAATACGTTAATAGGGCCGCTTATATCTTCTACATAAACTTTCATCCTCCTTTCTGTATTTGTCAACAAGAAATTCAAAGATTTTTTCAAAATGTTTTCTCTTTCTATTTCTGACGGTTCAATCAGAACATTGTACAATAGAGTTACTGATCTTACAAAATCCTCATTCCACACCCTCCATTTAGCCATGTATGCAGACAAAGCCTCTTCAACAGTCTTATATTTCCCAGCATGTATGTCCCACATCGCTTTTTTGATATCTGTAGCTAAAGGTCCCTTCGAATGAGCGGCCGCAAAATTCACGGCTCCTTCAAAATTCGGATGTAATTTTAGATAAATAACCATATATAAGACAATTTTTATTGCCTCATCACCCGTTTGTATCTTGAGGACTTGCGACATGAATTTCGGATATGAGTAGACGAGGTATGTCACGCTCATTGGTAAAACAACTAATAGAGATATTATGCCGAAATTGTTTGTTATGAAAGCAAATCCAAGGGAAACAATTAAAAGAAGCACGAATGTCAGAATAGAGGCAGATATAACGCCTTTTGTTGTTACGTTAAGAGTCGAGAATATTATATCTTCTTTCAGTTGCCTAGAAAACTCTTTTGGCAAGTCCAAACCCAATACTTCGCTGTATCTACACAGTTTTTCATAAGAAGTTTTAGCCTCCTTCGATCTCTTCTCTTCTAACAGGAAATTTAAATATTCTTCAGATATCAGATATTTTTTCTTTTGTTTGATTTATATCACAAATATTATTTTATCTTTAGAAAAGAAATAATTTCAGATAGTATGTATAATTATAGAATGTTTATTTTGCTGATGCTAATAATTTTTATTTCTGGGTGCGTGAGTCAGGGAGGCGTCTGGAGCTCCGACGCGGGTTTGACCGTGGAAGTTATGAGAGTTCCGGATAGTATAATGGCCGGCGTCCCATTCGATATTGAGGTAGTTCTGACTAACAATGCAGGTATCGATATAAACAACGTCATAATAACAATGTCTGATCCGACTGATTTCACTATACTAGAAACGGATTGTGACGGTATTGTAATATCTAATCAAAATGGATGTTACGGAATGAACCCTCCATGGAATCTATTTACTAACCCTAATCCGTTTGCTCGTTACACAATATCCCCTGCATTCTCTCTAATCGAAAAAGATGATGGAAGAGTAGTCACGTTTAGAATGGAAGCGCCGAACAATGACGGAACGTTTAACCCCATATTAACTGTTTCATTCGACTTCCAAGGAACCACTATCATGCAATTGCCTATTGTTAACAGAGACGCGCGGGTAGATGTTGGTGGCAGCTATCAGCAATCAGAAGGTCCCATTCAGTTGAATTTAGTTAGGACAGGAGACGATGCGCCTGGGGATTTTGTTTATGGTAAAGGCGTATTTGCTTTGGAAATGGACTTTGAGGATATTAACGCAGATTCTGATGTTAAGATAAATTCAGGCGAACTTGAGATTATTCTAACAAATTTTGTTGTCTACAATAAAAATGATTGTAAAGCCTTTAATGTAGCGCCAGCATCACTACCGCCGCCCTTGCCTGGTGGCGGAGACAGAACGCAAACTATTACTTTAGATAAACAAATTAAAGTGTCAGATGAAGATCCATTGACATGCGTGTTACAATCTCCTGATGCAAATGTTTGGAAATATGGAGGCATAGAGGCCAAATATAAATACAGATATGAAACAAGCATTGAATTGGGAATAGAAGTAACTAAACTGCCATAGGATTATCTTATTATTTTAGAACAACCATTTTAGATTATATGGCAGCCGAAGATGTATTGAGAGCGAAATATATCGCAAACAAAAACAAAGAAGATGAGAAAGAAAAACGTTCCCAGGCAGTCATTTTTTACATTCTATTGTTTGCTATTTTTGTTGGAGCAGGCGTCTTCGCATATTCGCTTGAAAATTTTATTTTTCCAGTACTGGGTTTTCCATTTTTTGAATCTTATTTGTGGGGAGCTGGCGTAACAGTAGTAATAATGATCTTTTTAATTTTAAAAGGTGCAGAAAAGCCAGAATCAAAAGTTCAATTGTCTACCGTTGCATTGATTCTGATAATATCTTGGATAGTCTCAGCGGGCATTTACTTTGGTATGAAAGAGTTAAAAATAGGAAACATATTTGGGGTCATAGGAGAAAACATATCGAATTTTATTAAATCGACCAGTTGTTACATAAAAAAAGAACTCTACAATGTTGAGAACCCTTCTGAGTGTGCTACGGAGGAAGTTACACAAGCCTCTCTCGACAGATTGGATTTGAAAGTCGATGAATACCAGACTAATCCTACATGTGGATCTACAAACGTGAAATTTCCGCTGCTTTTTCTTTTAGAAAATAATAATGAGAAAGGTGAGGGAGACAAAACAGTTAAAGTCAAAGAAGTTGAAGCTTATACATACAACACATTATCAGAATCCTTAACTCAAGACAGTAGCGGATTCAAAGGTGAAATTAAATATCCTTCAACCATCGATAACATTGTTCTTGAACCAGGTCAAAACCAAGATTTTAAAATAGAATTCACCCAATTACCTCAATGTATTCCTGTTTGTAATAAGAGAACAGATAAACGTTATTTATTTTTTGATATCAAGTGGACAATAGAATTGGAGAATAGACTCGGAAGTAGTAGATATTTGATAACGTACGCCCCAGATTCTGATATTAACGCACCGAGGAGAGGTTCCGGAATAACAGCAGTGGAAAGGTTTAAAGACCAAGAAAATACTCCGTTTTCTGATCCAGGTCCATTACAAATAATAAGCACAATAAGGCCAAACATAATTTTTACTAATACAGACGAACCTCGTCAAATAGTTATTCATTTGAAAAACAGGTTCAACCCAAGCTCAACAGTCAGCGGCGTTATTAATTTAAAGAAATTGAAAATAGAACAAGTAATCCCCAACATACAGCAAGAATCTGATCTTCCGTTGAGAATAACTAAATGTGACATAGTAGTTCCGGAAGTAAAAAATCTCGTCGGATCCAATGATATATTACATAATAAAGAAGGTAGATTAGGAAATTTTGTTGAATTAGTAGTGAGTCAAGACAACAAATATCTAAGCGAAATATTGGAAGGTGAAACAAAGACAATTATTTGCGACACAGAGAAAAATTCCAATACACCACCGATAACTAACACACTAACTATACAGACATTTGTTACATATGAGTTTAAAGAATCGTCCAGACGTTTTTCCTTGGAAGCTATTTGTCCGTCAACAAGTGATAGTGAAACCACATCAACACAATCAAACATTCCACTATCAACGCAGCAAGTATCGCAACAAAATCCTAATTCAGACGAAATTGCATTGAGTTGGCCTTTGAGAGATACTGTTCGAGATTTACCTCAATGCCTCACCAGTGATTTTGGAACTCCTAGAGGAAGCGATTTACATAAAGGTATAGACATCAAAGCTAAAGACGGAACATTGGTTTACGCTAGTTTCGGTGGAAGAATTGTTGATATAGGAAATGACGAATGTGGTGGCAATTGGTTATTAGTAGATCACGAAAACGGATTCAAATCGAAATATTATCATCTATCAAACAATAATTTCAAAAGCATAGGTGATACAGTTTCGAAGGGACAGCCAATCGCATATTCAGGTGATACCGGAACTTGCATCACGGGCGCGCATTTACATTATGAGTTGATAGGACGGGATGGTAAAGCTATTCGACCGTGTTCTTATTTCGGGAGCGAGAATTTTTGCAACTGTTGTTCAACAGATCCCGATTGTAGGACTACATAATTATGCTGTCGACGGCTGGCTTGCCGGGTTTAATATATTTTTATTGCAACACACCTTATCTGCAGAACATTCATATCTTTCCGTAACATATGATAAACATTCAATCGAACTCGTGCATTGATATCCCATATCTTCACAACTAGAGCCGGGTTTTTTTGATAGCATGATAGTACATATATCCGTTGCATCAACATTTCTTTTTGATATTACAGACCAACCTAGACATTCAAATAAGCCAGGTGTTTCAGCTCTCAATTTGTCTCTAAGTTCGCTATATTTAATTTTTGAAGAGCTTCCGAAATCTATATTGAACATCAAACCCAAACGTTTCTGTTTTACGTTATCTGTTAGAAAATCATATATACCATACGCCTCTTTATCAAAAACAGAAACAGTTACAAACTTGTTATTCTTTGTTAATACCACTTCTATATCAGTTGTTTTATACTTGCTTTCAATATTTTTCAATACGTCATCACTTGTCGCTTCGCTGCTTGTCGGAGAAAATTTACATGTACATATCTGAGATGACGAATGCCAATTTCCTGAGTTAGCACTAGAACCAGTACACATGCCACTGCAAGTATTAGGTTCGCAATTTTCTTCTCTTGAGGGTAAGCGTAAGGCTATCATATCTGTTTTACATTCATTTTCTTCTTGCCAGCTATAACTAGGAAATGATGAAGAGAATGTGGGACTAGTTGAACAGCAGACATGTTCCTTCTGCACATCTGTTTTAAATTCATTAATTATTTTCTCGGAAATATCTATAGCTTGGTCGAAGCTTGTTTTGATTTTGGATTCAATTTTAATTTCTCTTTTTATGTTTATTTTTTCCAATTCACAACTCGATGTATCTTTTGACAGTTTGCATAGGGAATATGTTATAAGAACTTTTCCAAAACTAGCTTCTATTTTATTGGAATATTCTATTACATGAACATCTGGATACCATCTGAGATCCCACGAACTAGCAAAATTTTTATTTGTTTCTTCTTGGTTTCTTTCATCTAAATGTTTCTTATAACTATTTACATAATTTGAAAAGTATGTATCAGACAATTGTTCCATTTTTCTTATAATTTCCTTTTTTTGCAATTCATCAAAATAGGGCAAGTGATTATTTGTATCGTAATATGTATCTGTTGTAGGATCTATGATTACACCATTTCCGATATCATGAACTGCTTGTAGCAGTGCTAGATTCCCCGCATTCTCAAGCAAATGAAAATAAGTTTCCACTTCATTTCCTAGAGAAAGAAGTGTCTCTTGTGTCACCCGTTTTTTATAAATCGCTTCTTTAGTAAAGAAATATTGAGGTACGACTAAGGATGACAGTAGCATTATGAACAAAGCGATTGGGAACCACGCGATGCCTTTTTTTATCATGTGCTAGCCTCGTTTATACCTAAAAATTTGAATGTCTTGAATTCAATTTTTTTTGTGAAACCCATTCCGTCAAAAGTTACTGGCACCGGAATTATCATCCTGGTGAAGTATCTGCTGTCACATTTTTTATCTTCAGTTCTAAGAGTTTTAGAATTACCAAGATTGTCAAATCCGCGTTTTCTTTCTAATACTGTCAATTCATAACATAAAGTATATTCTGGATTGCTACCATCAATCGAATCTATACCACTCAATAAATAATATTTTTTTATTGTTTTATCTAATTCTTCTCGAAAGTTTCCAGATTCGATATTATTATCCACTCTGTTGAATTTTACAGAAAAACTTTCGTCGTCATAGTCTCTCGTTGTCATAAGCAGTGGAATAAGAGACGTTTTACTTCTTTGCGCATCAGTGTAAATGAAAATAGTTATATGATATTTGAAGAAGGCTACGAATAACACAGCACTTACTACAGCAACGACTACAAAAGCCAAAAATCCTAAAATTTCTACAAAACCTTTATGCTGATTGTGGTTTGTAAACAACGACTTTCCCTCCAGTATTTTTTATAATGAATTCGGGACAATCAGTATTTGAGTTTCCCGTATAAGTTTCTTGAACTATTTCAACAGAGCATGATATTTTTTTACATAATTGAATTGAATCTTCTGTTTTAACGCAAACATCGTAACTCTTTTCATCAAGTTTAGTGATTTTTATATTATCTTGAGGACTATCTAACCCATATGCTAATATGATTTTTTGAAATTTGTCGCTTTCAGAACCAGGCATCATGCAAGATAGCGATATGTAATATGCTAGTTGAGATAACGGTGTCTTGGTAAGCTTTATTTTCAACTGGCCGGAATTTTTTGAAATATCATTTTTTATTATCACAGGAATTGATTTTGAGGCCAGTATTCTCTCGTCTTTCTCGATGCATTTTCTCTCATTTTTTATAAAATTATTAAGTGCCTCTTCAGGGAATCCCAAGAGCCATGTTTCTCCAGTTTTAAAATCATCTATTTTCAGCGAATAATCGTAACTCAAGTAATAGTATCCATCTATCTCTCTTTTTTTAGATTCTTCAGCTAACAACGCGTTTTTATCTAACACTAATTTTAATTTCAAGCCATCCGAGTTTTTTGCAATGATATCGGATGAAGTTGCTATTGCATGCATTAAATCCACTGCTTTTCCATATTCTTCATAATCCTCTTTTACAATTTTGATGTCTATGTATTCTCCGGTGAAGAATAGAAACAACATGATAGCTATGCCAACCATCATTGCTAATGCGATAAAATTTGGAAGCGATAACTCATCGACTATTTAACTCACCTCCAAAACAGTTTTTACATTATTTGTTATTATCAAATTGTTAAACCCAGATCTTTTCTTTTCAAAGTTGAATTCAACACCTGCGGACGATGCAAAATCCTTTATTATAGCCTCAGAATCATCGTTGCTTGATATCGGTTGGTCTTTCTTGTTTGCTGTTACAAGTGCGATCTTGTTTTCATTAGATACAATGTTATAGCTATATTTTTCTGGATTCGGATTTTGATATATTATAATAGAATTACCGGGAATACCTTTGGATATAGTTATTAATTCTGTGGTTAAATCTGATACAGCTTTTTCATTATCTCTAGCTACAAAATTTACAATCTCTGGAACAATTCTTATTAATACCAAACCTATTACAAAGCCAATCAGTACGAAACCTATGACGGATGCTACAGTAAGTGTGCTGTCTCCCATTAATTTACAACTCTTTCATTTATTCCACACATATAGACAGACACCTTTGGATTGTTTTTATCACCATTGTTTTTTGCAAAAAATTTCAGAGTTTTATCAGCTTGGAAGTTGCAGATAATATACGGTTCTCCTATCGTCGGAATTTTTTTTGTATCTGTGCAGCAATAGCCTCTTTCTGTATCAGCTCCACGGACAGCAGCGCTTATATCACATTCCTCAGATCTTGCTGGATCCGAATCAAAATTTGTCAGTGTCGGTGAAATATAATAATATCTGTCTTGTATTTCATTTACTGATTTACCACATTCTTTTGCCACTTCGCCACTTCTTCCAACACCTCCTATGAAATCTATTACAACATTAGAAGTGGGCGTGTATTTCAAATTTGTATTATCATCTTTGTAGCAAGGTACTTTCTCGTGCTCTATTAAATCACAACTAGGTGGCGTTCGGAAATTAGTCCCTTCTAATAATTCAAACAAACAACTATCATAAACGCAATTATAAACCCTTTCAATATCCTGAATCATAAACTGCTTCTCAGATGATAAAACAATTTTGCCGTTTCTCACTTCAATTTCAAACTTCCAGTCTTTTTGAGATTCTTGTTGCTGTTTTTGTGTTTGTTTAGAAACAATAGGCGGGTCTTCTTTTCTAAAACCAAAATATTTAATATCTCTATCACATTGAACAGTTTGTTTGATCACGGGTTGCTCTTTGCCTCTGATTTTATAGTTTAATTCACCTTTAGTTTCGTCATAAAACACATAATCTATGCATGAGAAACCGTTCAACAAATCTATCTTTCTTTCTACAGGTCCGTCTCCCGGTCTTAATATGCAACCGGCATTTCTTTGCAAGTCATCTATAAAATCTTCAAAATTTTGAACACAAATGTCTTTGAATTTGTCGTAGATTATTGGCAATAATAAAACAAAGGCACCGATTAAAATAGCAATAGTTATAATTAACACAAGAGGTTTGGTTCCTGTCATCAATTAGAATTGTGTTTTTTGTTATTTAATTTTACTTGAATGCGTTGCAACAATTTATAGCCTTTTCATTTACTCTACTTTCATCACATGCAACATCCTTATAACAATTATTACCACCAGAAGTGCTGCAAATTGGTTTATATTGGCCAAACGGTTTTCCATCACAGTCTTTTGATAAATCAGCAGTTCCTTGACAATATGCTATAAGTTGCCCTCTACATTTTCCAAATTTGGCAGCATCGCTAAAAGGTCCTGTTCCTAGAAATAGAATTCCGAATACAATACCCAGAATTATCAATCCAATTATGAGCAATACAATAGTTCTTGTTTCCAGACCTTTACTCACTTAATCACTAAACATATTTCTTTTTGCTTTATATTTATAATTTTCTTATGAACTTCCAGCAGTCCCGCTTCTCAGGTTTTCTATGATTTTGTCAAACTCCTGTTTTATTATATCAAAAAGCGAATATCCGCTCTCTTTTGTTTTATAGATAAAAAAGAAAAATATCGCTAACATTACTAGCCCTACTATAACAAACACTAAAACTTTTTGGGTCATCCCGATTTTATTCAATTATATCATCTGTGTAATCTTCTGGAATTCATGAAATTTTAAACACCCAAGGATGACAATACAAATTTTTACCATCTGTAGTTGCGGGTGGAAATCCTATACTTGGATCGGGTGTTAATTTCAGTCCATTACATATATCCTTGGTTTCACCCTGACAAAAATTCACTTCGCTCTTCAACCCATTACAATTAACAGTAAGTTTTATACCATAATTTCCGTCAGAACATCTGTCAATGATGTTGTCGTAAAAATCATTATAGTCTCCAGGCATACTTATTCCGACATTATCGCTTATAGAATAATAATTTCCTATTTCAACTACCACTTTATTGTCATCAACAGTTTTTATTGGAGAATGACTTATGTACCCGACTGTGTAGGGATTACAAACACCGCTGACAGATCCCGAATACGGTTTATCACCAAAATATACATAAATTTTACCTTCGTTTATAGTCAAGCTTTCATAGCATTTTGAGTTAGTTTCTAGGTCGCCTTCTGAACTTATAGAATTTTTATCAACAAATATAGGAAAGACATTTCCTTGTTCAGCATAATAAGTACTGATTTCAACCCTAAAAGTTGGATCATACCAATAATCATATTTGGGTTCAGTTAAACATCTAATACCTATCTTTTCTAGATCTTTTTTTGTTAGTTCTAATGGACTATCTAGTTCTACGATTATAGGTTTACCAAAATCACATATTTTATTTCCCGTTGTTGATGTCGACATGCTTTCTTGACATAATTGTTTACAGTCAAAATCATCATTTTTAATATCATTAATTTTAGGGCTGTTACAACCTTCCGTACATCTAATATAAGCACATAGAGTGGCAGCCGTTAATTTATCTTCTATTTTAAACCAGTCAAATATATTACACGATGTCTTGCCTTCTTCGTTTTTCGCACATTTTGCCCACATGACAGTGAAAAGTCCACCGATTACGGCTAAAACTATCAAACTCAATACAAAATATATTTTCATCTGTGGAATCATTTAACCACCGTTTATCTTGTCGATAAATCCTTTTAATACGTTCAAAACATTTTTGAATAAATCAGGAGAAAGAAACACTATACCAACTAAAATCCCTAGTACGAGCAGAGCAATTATTATTTTTATCATCGTTTCGCTTTCCATTTTATCTACCCAGACATTACTTTTTCACAGTCTATAAACCAGCCCACCATCCCACTGGCACCTTTAAACATTTCACAAACAGCTTTCGATATTTTTTGTGAAAGTTCAGCACCGCCTTTGGCTGTATCAAAAACAAACATTGTTAATATGACTATTCCAAGCAAAGCCACGATTAAAGTAATAACTATTACTAGTGTATGACCGCTCATTCCTTTTTTCATGTTTTAATCTTCACCATATCTGAAATTATTTTTGTAACTTTGTCTATCTGCCCTGTAAAATATAATATCACAAATCCAATAAATAAGACAAACACAATCAGTAGTACGATGAAGTTAATTGATTCTCTACTTGTGCCTTTCATACGTTCACACCTGAAAAATTAATGAACGATCCAAATACAAAGAAAACAAGCAATACAACAGCTGTGAATATCACCGCACCTTTCAACAAATTAGTGCCAACAGAATATTGAATTTCAATATTGTCGTCTCCTTTTTCTATTCTAACAGAGAATATACTAAGGGAAATGAGGACTTCTATCATGTATATGCCAACAACTATAGTGAACAGTTCCAAAGGCATTATATTTTCTAGAGATAGGAAAGACAAGCTCCTCACTTCTTCAACATATGGTATAGAAGTAAACAACCCAGCAATGAAAGCCAATATTTTTATTAATATGCCACCCAACCCAACTACAATGCCAGCTGCAATCGGAACCAAAACAGATGACATCATCTTCATCGAGGATATAACATCTTCTAAAATATCTTTCAGATGTTGATTAACTGACTGAACACTTTTCAAATATCTTGAAACAGCTATCAGTGTGGACGCAGCAACGCTCATGCCCTTTGATGCCGATTCCACCGTTATTCTCAATGTATTTTTGATAAGAGGCGACGGATATTCATTTATGAGTCCCATATCTTTGTTGAAAACGGCTTCCTTCAAAGTAAGGCCCATCTGTGTTACTCTGTATAATAATTTCTCGAAGAAGCCATATATTTTCTCATTCTTTACTTTCTCAGTAACTTTTTTTAAAGAATTCTCCAAAGGCTGGCCAGATTTCAAAACGGTTCCCAAAAGAAACATGGCATCTCCAAAATCTTTTTCCACTCCTTCTATCTCCTCTTTGATTCTCCTGTTTTTATTGCTTGAGAAGAAAGTGTAAAATACTATTGATATTGTTAATCCCCAGAAGACGCTTAACGAAGCAAACAATCTATCTTGTAGTTGTGTGTTTGGTGATAAATTAAATAATGTGATCAGACCAAAACTTGAAACAAGCAAAAAGAGCGCTGCGGATATTGGTAATAATGGAATTTCAATTTTATTTTTCCCAATAAACACAACAGCATTTCCTGATTTTGAGGATTGTGGGTGTTTTGATATATCAGGAACATAAAATCCATAAGGCCTTTTTTCTAATTCATCTTTCATTAGCCACATGACAAGTAACGGTAATACAATATCGTATAAAATAACAAGAACATAAGTTTTCGCTGTGTTCCCCAAAGTAATTGCAATTATCGGGAATAAAATTAAAGTTATTACTGGTAATAATATGCCGAGTGCATGAATTGTTGTTATAGGTGCTTTCAATTCTCTCGAATATTCTTTCATCCTTTCTAAATTCGACTGTAAAATCAATTCAACAGCATTATCGATTGTCTTATCTCTGTTGACGGGTTCTAGTAAAGATGTTGTGAGCATGTCCAAAGATCTTGTGAATTCTTCGTTATGCACTTTCCATTTATTTCCAAAGATTTGTAAACCTTCTTCAACTCTTGAATATCTTCTTACATGCACATCCCAAAGAATTTTCCTCAAATCTTTGCCTATCGGTCCAGGTAAATTGACTGCTGCGAATGTCATAGCATTTTCTAAATTTGGAGTGTTTTTTAAACCGACAGCTATATACAAAACGGATAAAACTAATTCAGATGATGCGTCGACTCTTACTTTTTTTGTATGTAAATCTGGATATATCAGGAAGTAGTATGCTATCCCAAAGCCGGTAATAGATTCCAATAGAATATAAGGCAGTATATTTTTGAATGTTATATCAGAATAAAAAAGATAGAATAATCCAGCAGTGAGGAACATCACAATTAATGTCAATATGGTTCCAAAGACAAATGACGAATAGACGCTTGATGGGTTCACATTTAAATTAGAAAAATTTAGCTTTGCATAAAGTTCCTTCTCCTTCTCTTCACTGATTTTAATTTTTATTAAATTAGAACAGAAGTAGCATAATTTCTCATACAAGCTCCTTTTCTCAAACTCCGTTCTTATATATTCTAAAAAATCTTGGGAAACCTTTCTTCCTCTGGAATCATGATATGTTTCATACAAATTGTCTAATTCTTCTTCTCTCATTTTTTTCACTTATATAATTTCTAAACCATTCGTCCCATCTTTTGTAAATTTCTTCGGAATCTAAAATACCATAATCCTTTCTCACTTCATCAGAGATCATGTGGAATACCTCATTGCTAAGTGAGACCCATTCGGCTTCCAAGATATCCTTCCTGTTTAATTTTCTTGCGTAGTCAACCATGGCCAGTTTTATTTTAGTTCTTAATTCAATATTATCCCAGACAGCCTCCCAATTTCCTTGCCAGTCTTTGACTCTCTTTGAAATTTCGTTTATAACAAACGATTCTCCGTTCAGTAGAGTGCTTGTTGGCTTTAGTTGATCGTCTTTGGCAGAGTATTCCATCAGCGTTACGAAGCCTTTTTCATTCATGGGGTCGTCTTTCCAATGTTTTCTAACTTCAGCAACTTCCAATATTCTCCTATATCTATGCAATCCGTCACCAGATTTTATCATTCCGGAGATAACGATGATATCAATTGCTTTGAAACTCGTTGCAGTTACACCTAAGTCATTGACAACTCTATCGAAAACACCATAAGGCGATTCGCCATGAATCGTTCCTGCGACTACATTTGCTAATGCACCAATTCTCATTGCCTCAAAGAGGGCACGGGCCTCGATACTTCTCACTTCTCCAACAATCAAGCACGAATCTCCCAATCTCAACGCAGTTCTCAATGCATCATCCGCAGGCAATTCTGATTCAATTCTTGTAATAACAGAACGTGATTTCATTCTTTCAATATTGTATCCAATATTTCTTAGTTGTGTTATGGGCAATTCTAGCGTGTCCTCAAGTGAGATAATCCTAAACTTCTTCATTATTTCAAGCATAGTTGCTCCAAGCAATGATGATTTACCGCTCGATCTTCCACCAGCAAATAAAATAGATCTAGAACCGTCAACGAAAAAACTCATCAATCCAGCAAACAAAGGATTCATATATTTTGTATCAATGAATAAGGGATAAGTCCATGGTCTATCTCTATGTCTCCTTAATGCATATGCTATGCCTTCTGGACTGAGAGTCTTTGTGATAGCAGCGACTCTTGCTCTTCCACCCGGCACGAATAATTCAGTATCCAAAACAGGGTTAGCTTCATCTAGAGGTCTGCCTGAAAGAAGACGAAATCTTGTTGCCCAGCTTTCAGCATCCTCTCTTGTCGGTATGAGATTTGTCTCACACTCTTCATAGTCGTCATGCTGCACATAAATCGGAGTTATTCCTATAGGAGAATTGATGTAGATGTCTTGCAGTTTACTGTCTGTTAATAATATTTCCAATATTCCAAAACCTGCAGTATACCTTACTAATATATTGACCATTTCTTCCAGTTCTTTCTGCGAGTAGTTTCCGCCAACAGCCATCTGGTTTATCATATCTTTGCCAATGTTCATGAAAACTTCTCTCGCTCTTTCTGGTTGGGTAAATTCTTTCTCGCCAGGTTTGTGTTCGGCTAATTGTCTTCTCGCAGAATCTATTATTGTATACTTGTCATCAGATAACTTGAATTCAGGCGCTGTGATGTGATAATAATATCTTACTTTGTGAGGCACTTTGTAAATCTCAACTTGTATGCCTCCCGGTAGTTCGTATCTCTCCACAAGTCTTCCATCTTTGGGCGGGAGAAATACGTATCTAGTGAGCATGAAAATAGGTCTGATAAGCGGGTTGAATATCTCTCTGTAAAGATTCCTGTCACCAACAACATGTCCATATAAGCCGTCTTTTATTGAATCAATCAACTGAGTTTTTTCCAACTCCTTTAAAATAGGTTCAAGTATATTTTTTACGAACATCGAATAATATATCCTATTTCTTTTATCCTCACCGGGAGATTTGATTTTTGATGTATACTGTCTGATCATTCTCCTTATTTTAACATAAGCACCTATAGGATCTCTTTTTGTCATTCTTTCTAAAATGATTTTCAACTGATTCATTGCAGCTCCTAATATTTTTACGCCAGCCTGGCCTCCTATTTTTGAAATGTCCAGACTTTGAGAAGTCAGCTTATCATATGTATCCGCCATCTCTAGCAGAAGCTTTGTTTGATCATAATCATATTCATATTCCCTTCTTTCAGCGAGTATGATTCTTTCAACACTTTTTAATTGTAATATTTTATCGATAACAGTTTCCATTATCGTATCAGAATCCTCGATGCTAAAACCGTATATGCTGTCGAGGCAATTTATTCTCAGTATGTTATCGATAAGTTCGTGCTCAAAAACCAACGTCATCACTATTAGAGAAATTATATTTGTATACTAATCAAAATATCTATTGATCTTTATGGTTTTCGAAAAAAGGCCTGACATGCAAGGTTTTCAAAATGAGCTTGTGAGAAGAGTTAATGATGACTCAAGGAGAATAAGAACCATCGAACAAAGGCTAGATCTGATTAATAACAGAATAATGAGTATTGAAGAAAAAGTCATTGATGAAATAGATAGTCTAAGAAAAGGATTTGATCAATTGTCAACTGACATGAGCGAGATTTCTAAAGAGTTGACAGAGCTACGCGGAGAAATGCTGAAAATAAGCAAAAATTTGGATAAAACAGCGAAGAAAAGCGAGGTGAAAGAGTTGGAAAGTTTGCTCGATATCTATAATCCGATAAAAGCCAACTTTGTCACAAGAGATGAAGTAAACAGGTTGTTGCAGGAAAAAATAGGCAAGAGATAAATATAAGTTACATGCATCTCAATATATTATCAGGTGTAGATATTGATTAAATTTCCTTCATTGGGTAAAGCCAAAGAGCCTGAAAAAATGGAATCTCTTGGCAAAGGTTTTGTTCCTGTTGATAAAGTGAAGCAGTTGAGCAGCAAAGGTTTTGCTGAACCTGAAATAATAGATGTCCTTAGAAAGGAAGGTTTCTCTTCGACAGAGATTGACAGAGCATTGACACAGGCTTTGAAATTGGGTTTATCCGGTGAAGATGAACAAACAGGACTGCCGACCCTGAAAGATTTGCAAGCACAATCAACACAATATGATGACTTTTCATTACCTTATGAACCCCAACAGACGCAGGCTCAGGATTTCAACCAACAGATAATGGCACAACCACAACAATTCCAACAAGAATATTATCCAACGGAAAATTATGGTACGGAAGAATTGGTAGAATCAATAGTGCAGGAAAGAATGATGGAGTTGGATGAAAAGTTGGGCGAGTTCAGAGAAAAATATGCGAATCTGGATAGAAAAATTTCCGATCTTCATAATAGGCTAGTGATTTTAGGTAAAGGAAAAAATGAGAAGGATCAGATGATAGTGAACAAACTGGACAGCCTTCAGGACAATCTGGCTGATATGGGTGCTAAGATATCTAGCTTAGAAAAAACATTTAGAGACGCTTTGCCAGCTTTGATAGAGAGCGTTCGTTCTCTCACAGAACTAGTTCAAAGATTTAAAAAAGAGTGAATCTATTTATTGTCTTAAAAACAATTTTTTTATGATAACATGGTAAATTCCTTTTTAACTGTTGCACAAAGATTGCATGAACTAGGGTTTTTTAATTTCGTGCTGCCGTGGTTTATTGTTGCTGCAGTGTTCTATGGACTGTTGAGAAAATCAAAAGTATTGGGCGAAGGAATAGCAGTCAATGGTGTCGTATCTCTAACAATCGCATTTTTTGTTTGGGGATATTTTGTAGTTTCGTCACCTGCAGACTTAGCTGGTCCAATGTCAAGATTTTTCACAAGTTTTTCTGTCATATTGATAGGACTAGTCATCGCATTTCTAGGTGCAAGTTTGGCTTATCCTGATTTCCCATCGGCTTTAACAGAATATATGAAGGGAAGTGTTTTCATCTGGGTATTAATAACAATTGTTTCTGTTATGATTTTCTTCACTAGCGGATTATCAACTGTTATCGGCTTAGGTAACATGGGCAAGTCAAGTGCAGGAATAATGTTATTAATATTCATACTCATGTTTATAGGATTATTGATAGCAACAATTGTCGGAGCTACAAAAGGTGGATAGATGGCAACAGATGTTTTCCGAGAAGCTATACTTCAAATGAGAGAGATAGGCGCGTTCAATTTCCTATTCCCATTCTTACTGACGATGGCTATTTTTTATGGATTGCTGAGAAAATCAAAAATATTTGGTCCGCCAGAAATTAATGTTGCTGTTAATGCAATCGTCTCTTTGGTCGCGGCATTTATGGTATGGGCATATCCTGTGATCAACGGAGTTGATATTGAAGCAAAACTGTCTTCATTTTTTGCTCAAGGTATTATCGTAACACTAGTGTTGATGATGGCGATGCTCGGTGCAGGAATGGTGTTGCCACCAGATTATGACTTTAAGGAAATGTTTGGTAAGAGAGGAGGTTTAATTATTGTCGGTATTGTTTTTGCTTTGAGTATAGTGATTGTGATAACAAGTGGCTTGGTAGGCATAATAATAAACCCAGAGCAGATAACATCTTTAATACCGAAGGATTATATTATAACAATAGGACTGATATTATTTGTTTTGATTGTAATGATATGGATTGTGAATAGTGGTAAACCACCCGAATCAAGTAATGGTGGTAAAAAGCCAGGAGATAAATGATTGAAATGGCCGACCCGATAAGATTTAATGAAATTATTCAAATTATGAGAGATAGTGGATATTTCGGTACGTTATTGCCTTTTCTATTGGTTTGGTCGATTATTTTTGGACTTCTTAAAAAATTAAATATTTTTGGATTTACAACATCTGGTAACTCAGCTACAGGCGCCCCAGGACAAATCATCCGAGATAATGGAATTAATTTTACCATTTCTACTATAATTGCTGCATACGTAGTTGTGTTTTCTCCATTTTCAACTCCATTAAATGAATTTTTCTCTTCATTTTTCACACAGTCAGCTTTGGCAATGGTGGTATTACTTGTAGCTTTACTTTTTGTGGGATTAGTGTTTTTTGCACCTTTTTGGGGCGGAGATGCTGCTAAATTATCTAAACTTATGCAAGGTTGGATACCATGGTTATTAGGACTGGCAATTGTTGGAGTAGGTGTTATTTTTGTAACGAGTGGCGGAATTGAACTATTTTATAATTATTTACCTCTTAGTTGGAGACCATTTCAAATAGATCCATATTGGATTGCTCTTATAATTGCTGCGGTTTTAATAATAGGTACAATGTTAATAGCATCAGGCGGAGGCGGGGGTCAAAATCCTTAATTATCTAATATTTTTATTTCTTCACCAATTTCTAACCAAGCCCAACTCCAAATAATAGATTCAAAAGCTAAAATGTAATTTTTTTCTTTTAACCAGTGTTTAGAATCTTTCAAATAAGCATTTATATTAATTAAAAATTCCTCTCCTTTTTTTGATTTTACTTTAATAACCTTTAGTTTATCTTCTAATTTCGTAATCTGTCTCATTATTTCTTTTTTTGTTATTCTATCTTTCATTCTCTAAACACTTCCAAATACTCCTTTTCCGTGAAATGTAAGTCTCCTGGAATAATTATTATCATCGGTGGTTCTCCTAAATCTCTCTTTGCAATGTTTTTTATTTTATCGTAAAAAATTGTGGAATTGGTGCTTCCAGCTCTAGTGAAAAATATTATCTTGGAATCTTCTGTTATTATCTTCTGTTTTTTCCTCTTTTCCATATCCAACAGAGTTTCGATTCCCTCCTTCGCATTCATGTATTTATTTTTCTCTGCATCTATGTCTAAAAGTATCAAGGTATGTAATCCTCTATCTATGTTTTCTTTTATTTTTTCGTATACTGAAAGTGGTAATTTGTTTCCGAACTTGTCTCTAAATGGTATTGTAACTACACTTCCAAATTTGTATAAATGCAAACCCGTTTCACCAATGGCAGAAAATATGGATGATCCATGAATAACATACGTTTTTATTTTTCTTTTTATCGCCTCTTGCCTCAATGATGTATGAGTGGTTGCACAGAACGGATCGCCGCCAATTAAAAACCCAACCTTTTTTGTTTTTGCAGGTTCTAAAAGAATCTCAGAATTTTCTTCAACATCTTTTCTAGTTAAGATTTTTATCTTTTTTCCAGTCGTCCTTTCTAAATTTTTGATATTCAAATTCATTTTTTGTGTATAGAACTCTACAAACAATATATCACAGCTTTTTGCTACCTCCAAAGCTCTTACACTCATGTCCTTTTCGTCGTACAATCCTAGCCCAATAAAATATAGAGACATAATATTCCTTATTTATAAATTGCAGTTATAGATTTAATATTATGGAAATCACTTCATACGAAATTATAGGATCGAAAGAGAAGGCCGTGGCTATAATAGAAATTCCAAAAAATTTAATAAGAAAGGAAAATGAAATAGCAAACGAGATAATGAAGAGACATAAACACGTCGTTTCAGTACTGAAAAAAACATCTGAAAGAAAAAGCGAATACAGAGTCAGAAATTATAAGTTAATAAAGGGACAAAAAAATACTGAGGTTATACACAAGGAGAACGGATGCAATTTAAAAGTTGATCCAAGAAAAGTCTATTTCTCTCAGAGAGAGGGAACAGAAAGATTAAGAATTGCAGGATATACTAAAAAAAACGAAACAATAATGGTGATGTTTTCCGGGATAGGTTCATTTTCTGTTAACATCGCTAAACATCAAAAAAACATAAAGAAAATAATTTCTGTAGAATTGAATCCGTCAGCTGTAGATTATATGATTGAAAATATCAAACTTAACAGGTCCCAAGATAAGATAATTCCTGTCTTAGGAGACGTAAAAAAAGTATGCAAGGAATGGTATAACAAATGCAATAGGGTTGTTATGCCGTTGCCACATGAATCCTGGAAATATATTCAAATCGCTTTGAAATGTTTAAAATCTACTGGTATCATCCACATTTATTTTTTTGATAGCGAAAAAAAAGTGGAAAGAAATGTTAAGAGAAGAATAGAAAAATTAAAACAAAAAACAAAGAAGAAAATTATATATAAAATTAGAAGAGTGCTGCCTTATGCTCCAGGTATAAACAAATATTGTGTAGATATGAAATTATCCAATTAATCCTATACCTAAATATCTAATGATCCAGTTAATAGAGTAGTATCCAGCAAAAGCTATGACAGTCATTTTTATGAATTTGCCGGTTGACATAGCAAGAAAATATTTCCTAAAATCATATTTTATCATACCGCAAAATAATCCCACAATATCAATCGGAAATGGACCTGCTGATAAAATCAAAATCCATATAAAAAATTTTTTCTTTTCAAAAAATTTCCTAACTTTGTTTAGTTCTTTTTCATATTTCTTTTCAATTATTTCTTTTCCTCCTAGACCTACGAAATAACTAACAGTATCACCTATAGATGCAGCAGTGCCTGCAGTTAATGCCACTAGACCAGGATCAAGTATGGAAGCAGCAGTTATTATAATCGCATTTGTTGGTAAAGGGAAAAAGAATAAACTAGCACTGGATATTAGAACCAAGATGAATAGTCCAATATAGCCCCAATCATTAACTAGCAAAAACCCGTATTGGAAAGCAGTATTCAGGAGTTCTACAAAAGTCATATAATCATCATAGATATTAAGAATAATTAATTTCTTTAATCAAATGGTTTACAGAACGAAAATGATTACTGTTATAGACATTAAGAAAAACCAGATCGAAAAACTCCATAAAAATATTTTGCTTCCATCCAAAGGTGGTATGGGCAATAGGTTGAAAAACGCCAGTAGTACATTGATCTGACTTAACATTGAGAAAAATTCACCAGGGATTAGTAAAAATACACATGCAAGAATTATGTTTATTCCCACACCTGCTAGAGAAATTATGCCTAAATCATGCGGAGTTAATCTAATTACCTTTATTCCCCATCTCCCAAATTTGTATGGTGCTATTTCTATATGCCCTGGAGTAAAGATCCCGAAGCCGCCTATATATTTTAGGGCAATGCTAAATAAGGACAGCATGATACCGGGAGGCCACAGTTTGAACGTAGCAGTACAACCAAGTCTAGTAGCCATAATTTTGTGACCCATCTCACATAAAAGAAACGATATCGAGACAATTATGAAAGAAACGAAAAACAGCGATTCTATATCAGGAAAAGAAAATACCAGAGTTAAGGCTAAAATAGATATTACTATATCCCTGATTTCTTCCATTGTGAATAACTTCATATTTATTTTTTAGTGTTTTAGATTAAATTGTTTTAGATAACTCTTTTCTATTAGCAAATCAAATAGATTTTCGGTAATATGACAGATTTGATCAAGGTGGGTCTAGCTCTTAGTGGTGGTGGAGTGAGAGGCATGGCTCATATAGGCGTCATTAAAGTTTTAGAGAAAAATGAAGTACCTATTGATTATATCTCTGGAGCGAGTGCAGGATCATTAATTGGTGGGATATATGCTAGTGGAACGCCAATAGACGCAATTGAAAATGTAGTGACAAAAATGAGAACGAGAGATATTGCTAGGCTGATAGATCCGGCCAGGCTTAACGTGGGATTTGTTAAAGGCGATAAATTAATGGCGTTTGTTTCAAAAATATTGACAGAAAGAAATATCGAAAACTTCAAAATCCCTTTCGCTGCTGTGGCAACTGATATACTTACAGGCAACGAGATAATTTTTGATAAAGGCGATTCTATTACAGCAATAAGGTCGAGCATATCTTTTCCCGGTGTTTTTACTCCCGTTAAATATAGAGAGACATTTTTAGTTGATGGCGGTGTAGTAAATCCACTGCCAGTTGATATAGTGAGAGACATGGGTGCAGATGTTATAATAGGCGTTAATGTTTTAGGCCAACCTGAAGCGAAGATAGATGAAAAGAATCAAACCATAGTAACGAAAAATGTTATTTCAAACACGATTAGGATATTGGAAAAACAGGTGGTTGATTTAAAATTTGAAAGAATAAAAGACAAGAGTGTAATAATTCTAAAACCAAACATTAATGATATTAGCACATTTTCTATATCCACAAAATCTCTAGTTCGTGCGATAAGAGAGGGTGAAAATGCAGCGAATGAAAAAATGGATCAAATACTGAAAGCCATAGGAAAATAAGGTTTTTAAAGTTGTGTTTTCAATTTATTTCTAATCAAAGTGGGTTAAATGACCGGCGAAAATCTTTGCAATAGCTGTTGACTTTTATCTAGTTCTTTTTTTGTTCTATAAAAATGATTTAAGAGGCGAATCGTATGATTGGTGACAATCTTTGCGAGTTCTAATAGTTTAGTTAATGCGTTGGATGAGATAAGGTTTACCACATCTATGGAATATTTTCTAATACCTGATCCTCTGGGGTTACGTATTGTTATAGGCGGACATGAGATCGGTCGTTATTATCCTGAAGGTTATCGAGTGGCGACATATAGAGGAAAAGTATTTCTTTATGATCCGCGAAGAATCGCTGAAATAATGGGAAGGGATGTTTTTGAGACATTTCATCGATACGGTTTAATTCAATTTTACTATGGTGGATGCGGACTGATGGATTATAGATCAGGTGAAGAGTTATGATTGATCATGCAAAATACGATGAACCTGTGATAGATATGCAAGTCCACGGAAATTTGGAGAATTTAGGTTATAGCAGTAAACCCAATGTTAATGGGCACGGTTCTCTTTATTTAAGAAGCGATATATCACCGAATTACCCATCAACAAATTTAGATGTTATGAGATGCAGAGCAGGTGATAGCAGATTATTACCCATGGTTTACACAAACATGAGTAGGCCAGACTACGACATAGATTTAATCGAGAAACTTATGAGACAAGGTGCGATTGGTCTGGGTGAAATTGAATTTGTTCATGTTCCTTATTCTGATAGAAATGTTTTGGTAAGAATGTTGAATATGATAGAATATATTCAAAGAAAACAAGGAAGAAGATTTGTTATTAATTTTCATTGTGGCTACATATCTCCCGAAGATACGATAGCACTATTTCCCGATTATCCATATGTGAATCAAACTGAAGCTGTACATGATCCAAGAGATTTGGAAGGGTTATTCAGAGGATTTCAAATAGGATTCATTTTGAGTCACGGAGGAAACGGTTATTTGGATGCGGCTTCTTATTACTCAAAAAAATATAGAGGTGGAAACAAAGATGGGAATGTTATGATAGGCCTCTCTGGAGCACCTGATTTGAGAAGAAGAATATTATTTAGATTGAAGGAAGATTCTTTACTTAGGATGAGAGTCGTTATGGAGTCTGACGGAGATGATGTTATTGGATGGATTTTTGCAAATTCGAAAGGTATGCTGGACGTAAAAGATCAGCGTCGGTTATTATATGAAAATGCTGCAGGCATGCTAGGTTTATCTACGGAAATAGATAAAAACTTGTAATATGGTGAATAAATATGGTGTTATGCGGAGTTGGCAGAAACTTAAAAAGCTGGAACGGCTATGCCGCCGCCTGCAGTATACTATACTGATTTAATATGCAGATAGCGGCTCAAAGGGGTTCAACTCCCCTACTCCGCTTATAATTTAATGATGTGAAAAAGATGGAAATAAGATTGTTCAATACTATGGGAAGAAAAAAAGAAAAATTTGTACCGATAAAAAGGGGAGAAGTAAAACTGTATTCTTGCGGACCGACAGTTTATGATTTTCCTCATATTGGAAATTTGCGGGCATACGTTTTTGTTGATTTATTGAAGCGAGTGCTAGAATACAATAAATTGAGAGTTAAACACGTGATGAATATTACGGATGTTGGACATTTGACATCTGATGCAGATACAGGCGAAGACAAGATGGAGAAGGGTGCTAGGAGAGAAGGCAAAACTGTGTGGGAAATCGCGGAATTTTATACGAAAGATTTTTTTGACGCAATGGATAAACTAAACATTGAGAAACCAAAAACAATATGCAAAGCCACAGACCATATAAAAGAGATGATCGATATGATAAAACAAATTGAGAAAAATGGATTTGCATACAAAACATCGGATGGAATTTATTTTGACACATTCAAATTAAAGGATTATGGGAAATTGGCTGGATTATATATAGAAGGATTAAAAGAAGGTGCAAGAGTCGAGCCAAACCTTGAAAAAAGAAATCCTACAGATTTCGCTTTATGGAAAATTTCTCCAAAAGACCAGAAAAGGCAAATGGAATGGAATTCTCCATGGAATATCGGCTTTCCAGGTTGGCATATAGAGTGTAGTGCGATGAGTATAAAATATCTGGGTGAAAAATTTGATATACACACTGGAGGTGTTGATCACGTACCGGTTCATCATACTAACGAAATCGCTCAATCGCAAGGTGCATTAAAGAAAGATGTTGTTAATTATTGGTTGCATAATGAGCATGTACTAGTTGACAATAAAAAAATGAGTAAATCACTGCAAAATTTCTATACGTTGCATGACATAGAAAACAAAAATTTCAATCCACTAGCCTTTAGATATTTACTCCTCACATCTCATTACCGTTCTAAATTTAATTTTACTTGGGAATCTCTGGAAGCAGCTCAAAAAAGTTTGAATACATTAAGAGAGCATATGATTTTGCTAAAAAGTACAGATAATAAAAAAACAGATAAAAAAAGAATATTAGAATACAAGAAAAAATTCTTAGGATTTATAAACGATGACTTAAACATTCCTTATGCAGTATCCTTGACATGGAAATTAATACGAGAGGAAAGCAAGATCAACAACAGCGACAAACACAAAATAATAATGGATTTTGATAAAATTTTTGGTTTGAAATTAAAAGACGTTAAAGATGTAAAATCTAAAATACCGAAAGAAGCAGAAAAATTAATAAATGAGAGAGAAGAAGCTAGAAAAAAAAGAGATTGGAAAAAGGCTGATGAAATAAGGAAAAAATTGAAAGAGATGAATATATTGATAGAAGATACAGAATCCGGTGTTAAATGGAGATTAATTTAATTGGGTATAATACAAATTATCTTTATGCCAAAAAATAGAATATTTTCTAAAATAAAAGAAGTATGGATTAAAAATAGAGATGGATCCATAGAGAGATTCAATAAGGAGAAGGTAAAAAACACTTTAGTGAAAGTCGGTGCTCCATTAAGAATAGCGTCAGAAATCGCCACTAAAACTTTTTCTTGGTCTAAGAGTAAAAAAGAAGTTGACATTCATGAGCTTGAGAAAAAGGTTTTTGAATTGACGGCAAAAAAGAGCATAGAAGCTGCTTATGCCTTTAAAGATTTTACAACGCAAAAGGTTATTGGTAGAGTTAGGCAGCAATTCACAAGAAAAGAAGTTGCTAGGATGATGACGTGTCTATTCGTTATAATTCAGATATACTCCTTCAGAGCTGAATATTTTTCATTGAATAGAGGTTTACTGATATTATTGACAAGCATAATAACTTCATCTATCGTTCTTTGGCTTTATGTTGGTAGAATTGAAATGTGGAAACATCTGATTACAGGCATTTTGATATCAGTGTCCCTTTCGGTTATTGGCGCTTTAATACTTGATATAAAATTAGAGGGAATAGTTATAGCAGCTTCAGCTGCTCTTCCAGTATCTACAATGGTTAATGTATTGAAAACATAAAGCATGGAACACGTTCTAAGTGGATATAATATCACAAACAAGTTTATCCGAATTTCTTCCTCCACCTTGAGAACTCGAGAGCACCAGACCACATACCTTAATACTGCTCGGTTCCCCGCCTCGTATGGTTCGATATATAACTGGTCCCTGGAGACAAGGCTTCTCAGTCCGAAACCCGGGCCTGCTAATAATACTATATCGCCTTTGAACTATGATCCCGCCATAAAGCAGACTTGCAGCAACAGGTGGCTGCTACTCACCCGATCAGAGGTTCCATGCAAAATTAAAATTAATCTTTGATTTTATATGTGTTTTGGTAAAACAGTTAAAATTATTTTTTAAGTAATCTAAATAAGTATATGCGAAAATTCATAACTCTACCAATATTTTTAGTTATAACACCAAGTGTACTTGCTTTAACATTAGAAAACTTGAATGATTTTACTGTGTCTAATCCAGGATTTATCCAAATGTTCTTGCTGGGGTCCTTTTTGTTTAATTTATGTATTTTGGTCTATATTATCCATGTAAAAAGAAAAAATCAGTTATTTTCTTCTTCTCCTAGCAATCAGCCATTTGAATACTCTGATGAATCTTTGTCTGAGTTAGAACTCTTTGTAAAAACATCTATCTTGAGAGGAATGGAAAAAGATAAAATTAAAAATGAACTTGTCAAAGTAGGGTGGGAAGGAGAGATTATCGATTCTATTATAAAAAAATACTCTAATTGGTCCAAAGAGAATTTTCTACATGTTTAATTTTTTGGTCGCATATTCTATTTTATTCATAGCCGCTTCTATTTTTTCATATGATGTGGCATAACTTAATCTTATGAAACCCTCGCCGTATACACCAAACTCTGTTCCTGGTACAACAAGAACCTTTGCTTTGTCTAATAGAAACTGTGCAAATTTGACAGAGTTTAATTTGAAATTCTCTATATTTGGAAATGCGTAAAACGCTCCCTTTGGTTCTAAGCAATTAAAACCATTGATCTCTTTTAATCTTTTTATCATTAGTTTTCTTCTTCTATTGTACTCATCGACCATTTTTTGTACGACGCTATTTTTTGTTCTTAATGCTTCCATTGATGCTAGTTGCGATATGGTAGGTGCGGATAGTGTGGTACCGAGTTTCAGTTTAGTCATAGCATCTATTATATCAGTAGGTCCGGTCGCATAACCGATTCTGAATCCCGGCATAGCATAACTTTTAGAGAATGTGAATATGCTAACTGTATGATTTTCCATCCCGTTCAAACTCCCGATGCTTACATGTTTTGTGTTATCATATACAAAATCTTCGTACGCTTCATCAGATAATATCACTAACTCGTGTTCTATTGCAAAGTCTGCAATCTCTTCCAACTTCTTTTTGCTGAAAACAGTTCCTGTAGGGTTGGATGGAGAGTTGAGTATCAGGATTCTAGTTTTTTTTGGATGGACAATTCCTTTCACCTTATCAATATCATATTCAAAGTTTTCATCTTGTCTTAATTGAACAGACAGAGGAATCCCGTTCAAACTTTCAACTATTGGTATATAAGCCAAATATCCTGGATTGGGGACTATTACAGATTCTCCCGGGTCCACTAATGACATCATGCATAAGAATATAGATTCTTTTGCACCAACGGTCACTATAATTTGTTTCCCTGGGTCTACATGAATTTTGTTTTTTCTTTTTAATTTTTTTGATAGAGACTCTTTCACCTCGCTCATACCTCCAATAGAAGTATAATGAGTGAAACCTTCAGCCAATTTTCTTTGAGCAAATTTTACAATATTTTTTGGTGTATCGAAATCCGGTTCGCCCGGTCCTAGTGATATAACACCTTTATTTTCTGTTGCTATTCTCATTATTTTAACAAATTCAGAATCCGGTAGACCCATTTCCCTTTCTGATATTAATGACCTCACTTTACATCTGTTATGCATTTTATCATTACCTTGATTTCAAAAGCTTGCAGCTTATTTCTATTTTATCGTTATCATTTGTTTGGTTTATCCCATTTCCCAATATTATTTTTAAACAGTTTTCAGATTTGCTGTCTATTATTTTTTTCAATTCTTTGCAAATTTCTTTTTTATCATCACTGTAATATAGGCATAGATCTTCTTTTGAAATTCCAGACAACTTTTCTATATACTGACATTTTTCTATAGTTTGAGGTTCACCGATGATAAAAGTTTTATTCTCGTCCTGCCAACAAAATATTGTTGTTAAAACTTCTGGGACAACTATAAACAAACTCTTTTTTGAATAATAACTAGTAACAACGATAATCGATATTGATAAAACTCCTACGAGGATTAGTAAACTAATCAATTGACTTTCTTTCATATTCAACGATATATTATTTAGTTCCAATAATAATTAATATGTCTTTTGAAAAAACACTCGTTTTCGGACCGAAACTTATTTTTCATAAAAATAAAATCATATACCCAACAATTTTGAACTTAATTCCGATAGCTTTGTTCAGTATCCTGTTTAGCCTTAGCCTGTCAAAAGTAGCGAATTTCCTGCAATATAATACAATAGATGACATCTTGTTAAACACCCAAATTTTTGTTCAGTTAATAAAGGGGCTATCAGGACACATAGGTCTTTTCATAATACTGCTCGTTTTAACATCAATGACATCAATTTATCTGATGTGTACTTACGTGGAGATTGGTCGTGACGCTTATAAAAACAAAAAAATCGATTTATCCAGAATAATGCCGGTTTCAGCCCAGAAAATCTACTCTGTGTTTGCAACTTATGCTTTAGGAGCCTTTTCAACGTTTTTGTTAATTTTTGTTATGCTTCTGGTTTCTATACCATTAAAAACAGCGGGTGTTGTATTATTTCTCCTTTCATTGCTTATTGTTACCTTAACAGCAATACCCGTCTTCTGGATTTTGCCAGTTGTTATTATTTTTGAAAATAAGACTGGTTTGAACTCCATAAAAAGATCGCTTAATATAACAAAAGAATTTTTATTCAAATTGTATTCGACCATCATAGTTATTTGGTTGATCACAAGCGTGATAGACAGATTTTTACTTTATTTGCCGTATATCGGATTTTATTTATCTATTGTTGGAAGATTATTATTTTTTTCGTGGAAAGCACTGACTCCAGTATCCTTTTATTATGAATATGTCAAACCCAAGAGAACAATGGAAGAAGACGATCTTTAATTTTAATTATAAGAATCATAATAATTAATATGCCAAATCTTAACGCCTTTTTCAACCCAAAAACAGTTGCTGTAATAGGCGCTTCCAGAGAAAAGGGGAAGATTGGTAATATAATATTTTCAAATTTTGTTAATAGTGATTTTTCTAAAAAAGGTTCCACTATACCGATAAACCCCAATGCAGATTTTATACTTGGGAAAAAATCATTCAAATCCATACTTGAGGTTAAAGAAAAAATAGATTTGGCTGTAATTGTTGTGCCAAGCAAATTTGTGCCTTCGGTTTTGAAAGAATGTGTTCAAAAAAATATACAATCTGTGATAGTAATATCTGCGGGATTTTCTGAATTAGGAACAGAAGAAGGTAGAAAATTAGAAAAAGAATGCTCGGAAATAATAAGAGAAACTAATACAAGAATAATAGGTCCAAATTGTCTTGGAATATTTGATGCTTATTCTCAGGTCGACACTTTATTTTTATCCAAGGAAAGATGTGGAAGACCGTTGAGTGGAAGCATTTCATTCATTTCTCAATCAGGTGCTGTTGGTTCCACAATTTTAGATTGGTTATCTGTGGAGGGCATAGGTACAGCTAAATTTGTTTCATATGGAAACGCTATGGATATAGACGATTCCGATCTGGTTGAATATTTAGGAAAGGACTCAAAAACTAGGGTTGTTATGGCTTATATTGAGGGCATAGAAGCGTCAGGCAAAAAATTTATGGACGTATGTAAGAGGGTTTCAAAGAAAAAACCCATAGTTTTATTGAAGTCTGGAAAAACAAATAGAGGAAGCAAGGCAGCCTCTTCTCATACGGGTTCTCTTGCCGGTTCTGGTAGGATTTATTCTACTGCATTTAAACAAAGCAATGTCATTGAGGCAGGTACGTGGGAAGAATTATTGGATTTCTCTATAGCATTCGCTACACAGCCATTGCCCAAAGGTGATAGAATAGCAGTTATTACGGATGGCGGTGGGTTTGGGGTATTAGCAACAGATGAAATAGAAAGACAAAACTTAGAATTACCAGAACCTTCAGAAAAATTAAAAAATATAATGAAATCGTCTATGCCACCTTATGTTAGTTTGCATAACCCTTTCGATCTCACTGGAGATGCAGACGCTACCAGATATAAGATAGCTATAGAAGAGTGCATGAAAAGCAAAGAATATGATGCCGTGATAGCTATAACATTGTTTCAGGTTCCAACTTTAGGAAACGAAATCATAAATTATTTATTTGATATAAAGAAAAAACACAAAAAGCCATTGTTAGTATGCGCTTGTGGCGGTAATTTTACAAGAAATTTAAGCAGTAATTTAGTGACCAATGGCATACCTGTTTATATAACGCCAGAAAGAGCTGTTAAAGCAATGAAAGCGTTAGTTTATTATAGCAAAATCAACAAGAAATTTGCTTTATGGTAACTGTTGTATCTGGTTTAGGTGTACATGTTTCTGCTGTATTTCCGGAGCAACACCCACCGATTTTATTTTTTCTTAGGTAGTAGTATTCTAAATTAAATAGCCCGCATATTTGCTGTGCATAATTACATTCCAAATCATCGTAGTTTTCTTCCACTCTGTTTATTTTATCTTCAAGTTGTCTTAAACTTAATTTTGTTTGTGTTAAACTGCTAGTTATTTCAGCTACTTGTGAATTACAGACGCCAAGCTCCGAATCTGTTTTTTCTAATTCATTTTTCGTATTTGTGTATTGCGATTTTACGCTATCTCTCTCTGTTGTACAAGTACTTAGTTGAGATTCTGAAGTTGCTAAATTACTTTCCAGTGCTTGATTTTGCTTTTCCAAAACCATGATTTTTGACTGGGTTTCCACAACTCTTGCTGTATATGTAGTATATCCTGTGTAAGTAAGCCCACCTATCGCCAAAATAGCAACTAAAACTAGCACGAGACTCCATTTATTCTCTTTAAAACTCCTAGAATTGACTCCTTTCCAGAATTCTTGGTATTTTTCCTTTATTTTATCTATAGCTTCCGCGAGCTTATTCTTCTTCTCTTCGTAAGGCTCATACATTTTGATCTAACATAATTTGTAGTTTTAATACTAAATAATTATTTTTTTAATGAACTTTCTAGTTCTTTCTTGAGTTCTTTTAGATTTGATTGCAGTCTTTTTATAGACTCTTGTAACGCTTTTTGTGGCTTTCCTTCCTTTGTTTTGACGAAAATTTTAGGTTCAGCCATGTAAGGATGTTCTTTTATACTGGCCGCTTCTTCGACATTTTTGTCATTCCACAACTCTTCTCTGATAAGATTAGCAAAACCTATTGTATCGCCTTTAAGTTCAATTAAAAGCATGTTTTTCTCTTCCTTTAATATATTAATTTCCATGATTTCACCAGTTTAAACATTTAAAGTACTGTAAATTTATAAGTTGTAATATTTATAACCTTTCTCTTCATGTACCGATAGATCTTCCACGATTTGCCTATCCTGTTTTTGGCAAATAAAACCAACAATATTAACAAAAACAACGTTAGAACAGCTTTTATTATGGAATATTCGTTAATGCCTGCAGTGTTTCCTGTTATTGGTAGATTTTCGTAATTTCCTTCGGTCAAGTTCAGCTTTCTGGATATAGAAGAATCTGTTTTTTTCAAAACTTCTAGAATGTCATCATATGCAAAGGTTATTTGAACATTATATGAATTTTCACATTTTCTAACAGCTTTAGTTAATTTTTTGCAAGGAAAATAAACATCGCAATTTACAGAAACCTCCCAATTCTTTTCATTACTTTTTAATTTATTATTTATATGTTCTTCGAATGGGGCATGACATTTGTAATAATCCTCTCCCATTATTTGATGAACTGGAACGAAGGAATCAGTCATATAATGAGTAGATACACCAATATAAAACGAAAAATTGCTGGCCGTGGCATTTTTTATAGCCTCGTCAAATTTAATTAAAGCGGGACAATCAAAATATTCCTCGCCAGTACAGTCTTCAATATCTTTGAAATAAGGTAGATTGCCAGGATCTATATCTGAAATATTTATTTCTTTACATTCTTTGCTTACATAACAATGATGATCTTTCTGGTCGTCATATTCTTTATCAGGTGCAATACACCCTCTTAAAAATTCTTCTTCATCTACAATCATTTTTTTTAAGTCTTGATTATTTTCATATAATTTTTTGCATAACCATTCATGTGTTTTATAACCCCACGAATGCGCAGAGGGTATAAGTAAGATTACAATCATAAACATTATGAGGAATTTCATTTCAATTAATTCCAATTACTAAAATAAATCTTCATCATCCATACGTGGACAAACCATGTTTACCACACAATCAAATTTCATTCCAATTATTTTTTCTTTTGATATAGTGTCAAATGCGAGTATATGAACTTCCTTCCCCTCTTTCTCTAAAGATTTTTTTAATCTCATGGCTTCTTCTATTCTATTTTGTCCCTGTTTCCAAGAAACAGTTATCCCAATCGTTCTAGCTTCTTTCAACTTAACATCATGCCACGCTTTCTTTTTCATATAAGTTTTCTTTTCTTTTTGAAAATCTATTATTTCATTTTTTTCCAAATCCAAAGAAAATGTTGGAATATCTGTAGTTAAAGCAACACCTAATGGATGAAATCTACCGGCTCCGATATACATGAAACAATCGATTTTATCTTTCAGTGTTGTTGCAGCAAATATTCTGCATCCCAGAACCTGACCTTCATATTTTTGAGACTTGTGAGTAAACACGTTTTTTTCATTTTTTTCCAAAAAATTTTTAACTTTTAGCATGGCTGGCATATATTGAATACTTGTAAACAATCCAATATTTTTATAATTGTTTAATTTTTCTAAATTCTTCTTTAGTGCTGGAATTGGATTTACATCAAAAAAGTAGTCCCAATAAATTACTGGTAATTCAGATTTTACACCAAAATCGCTATGACCTATATGTAGTATCATATCGCACCCCAAACGTTTTCCTTCAAAATCTCTGATGTCACATGCTCCAAAAACAGGTTCAACATTTAGAATCAGATCAAATCCTTCTTTTTCCAGAACCTTTGCTATTTCCAGAATTTTCATTTTTAATCCTTCAGGAAATTGAACCATAATTCGTTTAGCTTTTAGTAATTTCAACTTGCTAATTATGTTTTTTGTGTCTATTCTCATTAGATAACCTTTAATTTTATAAAAAGTAGAAGACTTATAATGCTTTCTGATATTAGAAAAATGTACCTATTTGGATTTTTTAGGAATTTCTTCTTAATTGGTGCTATATCTGTACCATTCTTTTTGGAATGGGGAAAACTTAATTACACCCAAATGTTTATTCTCCAATCATGGTTTTCTTTCTGGCTTTTTATTCTTGAAATTCCCACCGGCGCGATTGCAGATAGATTTGGGAGAAAAACATCAATTGTACTTGGTGGTTTTATTGCCTCCGTTGGAATTTTTATTTATTCTTTAGTCCCGAATTTTATGCTTTTTCTTATAGCTGAATTTTTAGCAGCTTTGGGTGGTGCACTCATATCTGGTGCAGATAGAGCTTTGATTTATGATAAATTAAAACAAATGAAACAGGTAAAACAGGCCAAATATGTGTTTTCCAATTATACAATAGCAAACACATTGGGAGTTATAGTAGCTTTACCTTTGGGTTCTTATATTGCAGGTTCAATGATATGGGCGCATCCTAGTAATTACTCTTTTGTGATGGCATACAATTCTATACCACTATTTTTTTCGTCTATCGTGGCGTTATTTGTAAAAGAACCAAAAAAATCCACGAAAATCAATGAAAACTATTTCTTAATTGCTAAAAAAGGATTAGAGTATTTTATTAATCATAAAATTTTGAGGACATTAGCATTGGATCTGATTCTAATATCAGCCATGACATTTTACATTTATTGGCTATATCAGCCATTATTGAAAAACGTGGGTGTAGATGTAAAATATTTTGGTTTTGTTGGTGCAGCGTTTAATATATTTGAAATAATATTACTTAGGAATTTGAAATTTATAGAAAAACATTTCAACAATAGAAATATTATTTTTTTAACAGCAGCCATACCAGGATTAATGTATGTGCTTTTGGGTTTTTTCCAGAACATAATACTTCTAATCTTTGGACTGCTTCTGATTGTTGGATTTAAAGAGTTAAGAAGACCGATATTCGAACACTACATAAATAAATTGATACCCAATAAACAAAGAGCCACAATTTTATCTTCTATTTCTATGTTAGAACGTATGGTTATAGCAGTGGTTTATCCAATCGTCGGTATTTTAACTGATTATTCACTAAATTTTGCATTAATAATTTTAGGAACACTTACCCTTGTTCTAACATTTTTATCAAGAGTCACAAAAGAAATGTTCGATGGATGATTATTTGATGAAGCTCATAATAACGTATTTTATAATATAAGGAAAAATTATCACGAGAATTAAAGCCAGTAAGAATATAACAATCTTGTTTATTCTGCCTTTAACCCATATCAACCCAAAAATTGATCCTATTAACATACCAAACAGATGAACAGGATATGCAATCTGAGAAGGCGCGAATAAGTTCATGTATTGGGTGATGAAATAAAAAGCCCCAGAAATTACAAACGGAATCGGGATAAATGTGGGGAAAGATACAAATTTACCTGGCGAATAAAAAGTTCCTAAGCCTATTACTGCTGATATAGCTCCAGAAGCCCCAACACCCATAGATTCAGGAGAAAAAAATAGTGGAACCATCATTATAAGGTTTGATCCCACCCCACCTATGGTATATACAATAAAATACTTTAAGCCATTTATTTTTTTTTCAATAGCACTTCCTAATATGAACAATGCCAACATATTGAAGGCTAGGTGTAAAAAATTGGCGTGTAAGAACATTGAAGTTATTATTCGGTAGTGTTCGCCATGTAAAAATTTAATTGGATTAAATGCATATGAGCTAATTATATTTTCAAAATCTGTTAATGAATAGAAAAAACCCAATACATTTATTAGAATTAGTGATAAAGTCAGCTTCATATTAAAGATAAACGTTTTCATTAATAAAATAAATTTAATGTCAAGTATATCTTGGAGAACTGAAAGGAAAGGCTACTGGTTTTTCAAAGAAGGAAAAATTCTGAGAGAAGCAGATACAGATAAAAGAACACACTTTAGCATAAATGGTGATAATGATAAGTATTCCGTGATTTATGACAAAATTAAAAAACAGTGGAGTTGCGATTGTCAATTTTTTTCTTTAAAATTAAAAAAATGTTCTCATGTAATTGCTTGTGAATATTTACAAAAAGAAGAGAGTAATTTAAATAAAGAAAGGATGTGATTGTATGCCTGTTAACGCTTCAATAGAATATTACAAAGCTGAAGAAGACTATAAATCTGCGAAAACAAGAGAGGAAAAAATAAGATGCTTGGAAGAAATGATAAGATTGCTGCCAAAACACAAATCAAGTGAGCATGTTCTGGCCGAACTAAAAAAAAGACTGGCGAAATTAAAATCACAAAAAGAAGCTAAAACAGGAAGATCCGCATTTACATTTAAAAAAGAAGGTGTAGGGACTGTGTGTTTGATTGGCATGCCAAATTCTGGTAAAAGCACACTTTTAAAAAAAATAACAGGAGTGGATATTGAAATTTCTGATTACCCGTACACAACAACTAAACCTGAAATCGGCATGCTAAAATTTGAAGATGTAAGAATACAAATTGTAGAAATACCTTCCACATTTGATTCCGAATGGATGAGTATAGCTCATAATTCTGATCTTGTTATAAGAGTTATAGATGGTAATGAAAATTTGACTTCTCAAAGAGTGGAAATTTCTGAAATTCTGAAAAAAAACAGAATAAAAATTAAAACAATAAAAATTATTGGAAAAAGACCTGTCGATATTGAAAAGTTAAAAATGGAAATTTGGAAAAATTTAGGTAGGATAAGAGTTTATACAAAAACTCAAAACAAACCACCAGAGAAAACTCCAATAGTTTTGAAAAGAGGTTCCACAATTTATGACGTCGTAAAACAGGTTCATAAAGAATTTTTAAAACATTTCAGATTCGCAAGAATTTGGGGAAAGTCAGTTAAATTTCCTGGAGCTACAGTTGGCTTAGATTATAAACTGGAAGATAAAGACATAGTACAAATTTTTTCGTGAATACAAAACATTTATCCTTTTCTTTACTATATAATTTATGCAAAAAATTTTTGTTGCGTTTCATTCAATTATAGAGAAAGATGGAAAAATATTAGTTTTGAAGAGATCCTCTAAAGATCCATTTAGCGCTGACTGTTGGGATCTGCCTGGTGGTGTAATGAATTTTGGTGAAGAAGTTGTGGCTGCTTTAAAGAGAGAAGTTAAAGAAGAGTGTGGTCTAGAAATTGAAACCTTAAGCCCAATGGATGTTTCTACCAGAATAGATAATGAAGAACAATATGTTGCAGTGACATTCATTTGTGAATACAAGTCCGGGACAGTAAAGTTAAGTAAAGATCATTCTGAATTCAAATGGGTTGATGCTAAAAAAGTTCCCGATTTAGAGGATTTAAATTGGGTACTAGAAAAAGCGATATATCCATACATAGAGTTTACATCTATATAACTAATATGATAAATTATTTTTATGACTATAGTTGCTGTTTGTTCTATAATAAGAAAAAATAATAAAATACTTATAACTCAAAGATCAGAGGATGATGTTTATCCTAATTTATGGGATTTACCTGGTGGACAATTAAATCATGGAGAAGACGTTATAATTGGTGTTAAAAGAGAGATCAAAGAAGAATGTGCTTTAGATGTATTTGTATTATATCCGATAGATGTTGCAAGCAAAATATTTGGCGGAAAACATATAATTCTTATAACTTATTTAAGCGACTATAAATCCGGTGAGATTAAACTCAGTAAAGAGCATCAAAACTTTAAGTGGATATATCCAAGAACAGCTGCTAAAATGAAAAATTTAACATCTTTAACTAAGCATGCCATTAATGCGTATTTGAAATCTCTTTCTACTTAATTATTTTATTATTACTACATCCAATTTTTGTAAATTGCAGAAATCTGTTGAAAAATTGTAAGCTCCGGCATTTAGAAAAACTATTTTGTTCCCTATTTTAGGATTTTTGAGTTTTACGTCATATCTAAAAATATCCATTGAACACGGTGTACATCCTTTTATAACGAATTGTTTGCCTTCTTCTAATTCGTCTTCAACTAATAATTTTGTGGGTATTAGAAGTGTATCAAGTGCTCCATTATAGATCGAAGCATCAACAACAATATTATTGTCGTATATTGTTAGTATTTCAGTTTCAAGTTTTGTTGAGGGGCCAGCTAAAAACCTTCCTGGTTCTATAATAGTTTTTATTCCGTAATTATCCATGAGCCAGTTTTTCAATTCCACAATTTTTTCAAAAATAAATTTGGCATTCCTATCACTTGAGTTTTTGTATTCTATAGGTATACCGCCACCAATGTTTACGACATTTATTTTTTCAATTGTCTCTTTTTTCAATAGTTGTGATAATTCTTCTTTTAACGACCATTCGCTTGTATTCTGCGTTTTTCTATGAAAATGAATTCCTAGCTTGTCAATTTTTTTATTATTCCTTAATTTTGGTATTAAATCATTAATTTCATCTGAACTCATTCCAAACACAAAATATTTTCCTGTGTGTATTGTATACTCTTTTAGTTTCATTCTTAACAGAAGGTTGATTTTTATATTAATTTTATCTATATAATTTATCAAAGTTTCCAAATCTTTCTCATTATCGACAACAAAATTTCTTATACCCATTTTTAGGATTTCGTTTAGTCTATCGTTATTCCAGGCTTGTGCTAGAAACCAAATTCTGCTTTTGTCTTTGATAAAGTGCAATGACTCCATCATATGTATACTGAAAAATGACTCCGTATTGTCTTCTAATATATGAGCTATCTCCGGTAAAGTTTTCAAACTGTAAGAAATATCTAATCCTAAATCTTTCAGGATTTTATATTGACTCAATAATTTAGATTTACTTACAATAAATCTAGATTTTGTCATTTTATCAATTCCTCTTCGGATAAAACATCCAATGCTGCCATCATTGTTAGAGGGAAGAACACACTAACATCACCTATAACTGTTACGGCATCTGCGTTATCTTTTATTTTGCCCCAACTTTTTGCTTCTCTTGTTGTTGCTCCGCTCATACTGCCAGAGTACTCTCTTGCAGTTGTCATATAAACAGCATAGTCAGCTCCACCGTTTATTAATGTTCCAAGAATAGCATGGTGTTTAGATACGCCACCACCTAAAGCAATTATACCTTTTTTGTCATCGTGTGTTGAACTGAAAATTAAATTGGAGAAATCTTTAACAACATCTATCATGAAATCTTGGTGATCTTGTTGGAATAAAAATAAATGAAAGCCAAATGCGCCATCTGTTATAGCAGGACAAAATATTGGAACATTCTTTTTTGCAGCTTGGTATAAAATAGAATTTTCATTGTTTAGCATTAGTCCAATCTCTCTTAGCAACTCACTAACAGAATATCTGTTTTTTTTCTCATAGAGTTTTTTCAACACGTCTTTTATATACGCTTCAAATTTTTCATAACTTTCATTTTTGATAAACAAATTGCCTACTCTGTTCATTCCCTTTTCATGAGACGCGACATCGTCTGCAGAATAACTTCCAATAATAAAATCTTCTCCGATGGCTTTCATTATATCTTCTTCTACACTTCCAACCGTTGTTATTAACGTATCAACCATACCAAGCTCAATTAACTGTGCAAAAAACCCTCTCAGCCCCGAAGTTGCCATGTTTGATGTAAACGTGAGATATATTTTGGCCTTTTCTCTCTTCATTTTTATTATGCATTCTGTAGCTTTGCCTAATTCGACTCCTTGAAATCCGCAACTACTTAAATCCTTAACAAGATCTGTTATTTTCTTTCCTTTTATCCATTTGATATCTTTTACTAAAGTCAATCTATCACCATTTTAGAAATTTAGAATAGATATTAGCGAAATCTGATATTCAGAAAACTTAGGGAGTTTTTATTATAATCATTCTAGAAATATAGAAACATATAAGTTTAAAACCTTTACTTTGGTGCCACGTTTTACTAACTGATTTATAATTTGAATAATAAAGTGTTATTATGAATTTATCAAACCAAATTAAAAATGATATAATTTTAATTTTAGAGAAAATAGATTTTCTTAAAAATTCAGGTATCTTGGAAACTCTAGAAAAACCGCCCCAAGAAGAGTTTGGTGATATAGCAAGTAATGTATGTTTTTCGTTAGCCAAAGAATTGAAAAAATCTCCTATGCAAATAGCTCAAGATATCGTCTCTAAAATTCAAATACCGAAAAATTCTTTGATACAGAAAATTGAAGCTAAAGGCGGATATGTTAATTTCTTTTATAATCATCAAGAACTTTCTAAATTATTGATAAAGGAAATTTTGAAACAGGATAAGAAATACGGTTCTTCTAAAATTGGCAAAGGTAAAAAAGTTATAGTTGAATATAGTTCACCAAATATCGCAAAACCTTTCACCATAGGTCATTTAAGGTCTACCATAATCGGTAATGCTGCTGCAAATATATTGGAATTTGCTGGATGGAAAGTTTATAGAGATAATCATTTAGGTGATTGGGGCACACAGTTCGGTAAACAAGTTTATGCAATTCAGAATTGGGGAGACGAAAAGGAACTGGATAACTCAAAAAATCCTGTTAAAGAATTAGTTAATCTTTATGTTAAATTTCATCAAGAAGCAGAAAAAAATCCCGTTTTGGAAGAAGAAGGGCGTAAATGGTTCAAAAGATTAGAGGATAGAAATCCTATAGCAAGAAGATTGTGGAAGAAATGCATCGAATGGTCAATGAAAGAATTTAATAGAATTTATAAGCGTCTTAATGTAAAATTTACAGAAAATAATGGAATGGGATATGGAGAATCATTTTTTGAAGATAAGATGAAAGATGCTGTAGAAGAATTAGAGAAGAAAAATTTACTCAAAGAAAGCAAAGGTGCGAAGTTGATATTTTTTCCGAATGATAAGTTGCCACCTCTTATGATTATTAAAAACGATGGTGCGACTTTATATTCAACACGTGATTTGGCCACAGATAAATTTAGATTGAATAAATACGGCAAAGATATTGTTGTTATAAACGAGACAGGTTATGAACAGTCTCTATACTTCAATCAAATATTTGCTGCTGAAGAAATGCTTGGATGGTATAAAAAGGGGCAGAGATATCATTTGAAACATGGTATGTTTAGATTTAAAGAGGGCAAAATGTCAACAAGAAAGGGTAATGTTATTTGGTTAGAAGATGTATTAGACGAAGCAGTAGAAAAGGTTAAGGAAAAAATTGAAAAATCTTCTAATAACAAACTATCTGATAAACAAAAAATAAACACTGCAGAAACCGTTGGTATCGGAGCCATAAAATATTTTGATTTATCTCATGATTCAGTTAATGATATAGTTTTTGATTGGGAAAGAATTTTATCTTTTGATGGAGACACGGGACCGTATTTACAATACGCATATGTAAGAGGAAAAAATATTTTGAAAAAAGCGAAGAAATGGAAGGAAACCTATTCATTCGAAAAGTTGAGTAATGAAGAAAAGAAAATATTGAATAAACTTTTAGAATTACCATCTATTATTGAAAAAGCATCAAAAGAACTGAAACCAAATTATATATGCAATTACGCTTATGAATTATCTGATTTATTTAATACTTTTTATCATATGCATCCTGTGCTACAAATACAAGATAAAAATTTGAAAAACTTTAGACTGACTTTGGTTAAAGCATTTACAACCACGTTGAAAAATTGTCTAACACTTTTAGGAATAGATACACCAGAAGTTATGTGAGGCTTTTTTGTGAAATTTATAATAAACAATAAAATCTTTCAAAGATTTCAGGGATTAAATATAGGAGTAATTGTCGCAAAAAATATAAACAACAGAGATCTACCCGAAGAAATAATTAAAAAAATTAGAGAAGAAGAAAAAAAAATAATAAAGGAATTTGATACTGAGAATTTATCACAAAACCCGAAAATAGATATCTGGAGAAAGACATACTCGATATTTGGCGCTAAACCCAAGGAACATAAATCTTCCGTTGAAAATCTTTATAGATTAATATTGAAAGGAACAGAATTGAGACATATCAACAAACTTGTGGATATATACAATTTCATATCTCTGAAACACATGCTTCCTGTTGGTGGAGAAGATCTAGATAAAATGAAAGGTGATCTTATCCTAACTTTTGCGAATCAAAATGAAACACCTGTTTTGTTATTGGGAGATAAAGAACCAAGATCACCCCATGAAGATGAAGTTATTTACAAAGATGATGTATCCGCAGTGTGTCGTAGATGGAATTGGAGAGAAGCTGAAAGAACGAAATTAACTGAAGATACGAAAAATTGTGTTTTAGTTATAGAAGGTTTACAACCTGTTACTAAAGAAGAAATAGAAAATGCCACACGAGAACTAAGAGAATTAGTTGAAAGATATTGTGGTGGTAATATAGTTTATGATACACTTAATGAAAATAGAACCGAAGTTTCAACTTAGATATATTATATTTGCATTCTTAACAATTCCTCGAAAATCCTTTCAATACGTTCCGGATCATGCCTTATTACTTTCTGTCCTCTGTCAATATCCGTGTCGACGATAGCAAGACTTCTCCTCAGAAGCATAGGAACTTTGTTATACGGTGGTTGATCAAATGTGGATTTCAAAATTATTTCATCTTGATCAGTACACTGTACGGGTGTGGCGTGTTTTCTTGCATATCTTTCTTGCACATAATTTGGGATTCGTCGTCTTTTTGGAGCATATATCCCATAATCGTGTGCAACAACTACATCTGGAACACATCCAGTAATTTTTGTAGCCAAAGCAACATGCTGAGTTAGGTCAAGTCTTACAACACATCCATTAATTACGTAATGCGTTTGATTTTGTTCTGTCATTAAATTTATCCAAAAATCTAAAGGAAAAGAAGAACGTTGTATATGATCTCTTATTTCCGGCAACATCATACCCCAAAGATTTGCCACCATACTAGTAGCGCATAATGATAATCTTCTTAGATTTGACAATGTTGATAAAACTTCTGGATTAACATCTACTTTTCCACCACCATTTTTGCTATGTGTCACGTTATATATAGGAGATATAATTTCGTCCTCATCTAAACGATGTTCTCCAGTCAAGGAATTTTCATCGATAGTAGTTATGTGAAGCGTATACGGTGATTCACTTACGGGAACACAATAAACAGCAGAGTCCAGTCCTTCTTCAAGTAGTCTTATACCAGCAACATTTCCATGTTTAAGCATTAAAGCAGCAAGAATTAGGTTTCCTAGAGTGTGACCTTTTGTCTGACTTCCTTCTCCAGAATCTTCCCCAAATTCAAATCTGTAGTCAGGGGATAATATATCATATATAACTTTTAATGCCCCTTTGCAACCCTCTATTCCTCTTTCATCTGCAGCTATCCTCACTAATTCTTTTACTTGTCTTTTTTTCAACGGGCCATCGTGGTCGAATCTATAGAATAAAAGATTGGATAAATGATCATAAATCCCCCCCTTATAACACGAAGCACCCATTATTAATTTCCAATAATCTCCAGGTGGAAGTAAACCGAAATTTCTGAAATATCTTGATGAACCGCCATCATCTCCGCATCCACAAAAAGCAATAACAGGAACCTCTCGCTTATGATGTAGTCTTTTAATAGCTCGACCATACTGAAAACCGGAATGCCCACCCGTGATGATTCCTAGCGGTTTTCCAGAGTAGTCGTTACTTATTTCATCTACCTCTTGATATTACAATTTATATACTACAGAAACGGGCTGTGTAAATATTCTAGAACATTCCTTACACTCAAATATAGATGGATCTCCAAAGTCCAATATTGAAACTTTTTTTGACCTACAATGTTTGCATATCATACTCATCATCTAAAAGATTCACAAGAGGAAAGCTGAAGTCGCAATTATTTCGGAACAACTCCTTTAGATTTGACTTGCTTTCCTTGTAACCTAATATATAATATGATAACAACATATATAAGGAGTGCCTAAAAATGGCTTCTTAGGTATAAAACAGTTCGGTTTTAAAAGAGGCTAATTAGGCCTTGATCACTAAAAAAATTTTTATAATATTAACATACCATTTATAATGCATGAAATATCTTCTTGAAGAATCGGAAGAAGGTCACAAAGCGTTTACCACAATGATGATAGAAAATCCCAAACTATTTTCTATATTGTCTAATGATCTTGCTCTAAAAATTATAAAAGAACTGGGAAAATCTCCCGCATGTGCCTTTGATATAGCAAGGAAACTGAAGGTTCATGAGCAGAAAGTCTACTATCATATGAGAAATCTGGAAAAATCTGGAATTATAAAATTAATAAGAATAGAAGATAGGGTTGGAGCGTCGGCCAAAATATATCAACCATATTCTTCAATGGTATCATTTAAGCTCTTCGACGGAGAACCAATAAACGATATAAAAACAAAAATAACACAATTGAAATTCCTTAAGCCTTTTATTGAGAATGGTAAATTGAATTCATTAATTATTGTTGGAAGCCCAGATCCTCATGGAAAATATAAATCTCCAGCTTCTGACGGGTACTGTGCCATCAATCTGGGTGCTTGTCTTGGACAGTTCATTACAGGATTTAATGAACCTCTGTATAAATTAGATACGCAAATAAAAGAGGTTGATTTGAAGCAAAATTTAATATTGATAGGTGGTCCAAAGGCAAACATGATTACAGATAAAGTAAACAAAGAACTCCCGATATATTTCGATTATTCCTCTGAATCACTTGATTGGAATATAGTGTCTACTACAACGAAGAATGTCTATAAAGACAAATACATAGGCTTTGTTGCGAGAATAAATAATCCCTTTAGCAAAGATAAAGAGATTCTAGTTCTGGCTGGAAAAGGATTTACGGGCAGTAGGGCAGCTGTTTTGGCTTTAACTAAACACATGAAACAAGTATCAAAAGGTAATTTAGTAAACCCTGAAATTATAGCAAAAGTTGTTAGAGGTATAGATGTAGATTCGGATATGCTTGTTGATGATGTGGAATTTTTAGAATAATTTATTTTCTATCCCTAACTTTTTATTAAAGTTGTCTAATATCAAACCACTAAAGCTTTGATAAGAACATATATGCCCTGTAAATGCCAAAATACTTGAATTTTCATTGAAAGTTGTCCATTATATATTCGATTTCACATAGTATATTGATGCAATGGAAGACTTTCTATGTCCAGAATTTAGATTCTACAACTCAAATAATAGGCTATGATTCTAGAATGGCTTTAGCTAAGGTTAAAAATATGGGTTTGGAAGGTCCCTTTGTAATAAGAGAAAAGGGAATTGTGCTTTTAATTGAAATCAATGGAAAAATAATAGAAAAAGAAAAATTAACTGAAAAAATGTTACTAGATAGTTTTCCCGATCAGACAAAAGAATGGTTAAGAAGAACGTTTGAAAGTTTCAATCATTAAGTATATTATTGGTATAAGATTATCAAACACCAGTAATTTTGTTTTAATAAGACTCCTCATACAATTCAATTTCAGAATAAATTCTAAAATAAAAATAAAAAATTGCCGATTAAAACATTTCAGGTTTGTTTTCGTTGTTTACTGAGAATTTTCTTGTAGCCAGTATTGATATTATTCCTATTACTGTTATACCTATATACATCCACAAAGCATTTTCTGAAACAGGCAAAGAGAAGCCGGATTCTTTTACTTTATTATCATTTTCAGTCGTAGCTGAACTTATCTTTTCCGTTGGTTTTTCTACAACAGTTTCCTTCACGATCTCAACTAGCTTGTCTGGGTTTTCTCTTACTTCGAATACTGCTCCAGGTGACCAAACTGTTTTAACAGTTCCGCAAACAGGGTCCTTTAATTCACCCTTTACGAACGCATAATATCTCCCTGGTCCCAAATTACCTGCTATGAAATCTAAACTGGTAACTGTATACTCACCGTTGCTGACTGATAAGAAATGGCTTTGTTTTAAAATAGGCATGCCTTCTCTGTTTTGTTTTTCGTATAAGTACAAAGTTAATTTCAATCCTTGTCTTACATAATCAGTGCCGGATACAACAATAGTTGCATCTACTTTTATTCTTTCGTCTGAACCTTCTCCTCTATAAACCATGTATTTCGAGAATTCAGGTTTTTCTATAGCAAAGTCATGTAGTTTCACTGGTTTTTTAACTTGCAGTGAAGTTGTAGAATACTCAGATTCTCCTAAGGCACCTAGTAACACTCTTACTCCATGAGTTCCTGGATAAAGCATTGATGTATCAATACTATCTTCTATTACAGGATCTCCTTCATCTGTTTCAAATGTGTGTGTACCAATAAGATTATTATCTACATATACTTTTACTCTAGCCTGCCCGAAGACATCTCTTGCTTCAACTGGCACTGAAAGTTTTACTTGTTTTCCTTGGCATACTTTCTTGTCTGACAAACTGATTTTTCCTACATTTAAGCTAGGTTCGTGTGCCATTATGACACTAACTGACATTAATAGTACTGTCGCTAGTACAAAAACTTTCAAAAACTCTTTTTTCATATATTTTCTTTGTCTGGACAGGGATTTTAACCTAATCTATCTTGTAATAAAAGAAAAATTTCTATTTAATTTCATGAGAAACAAGACATTTTGTATCGCTGAATTCACATATGACACAGCATTTTTTTTTTGATGTAACGATTTCTCTGCAACTATCGCATTCAAAAAAAGGGATGCATTTGTTTGTTGGTACTACCATTTTGATTACGGTCTTGCAGCTAGGGCATTTTACATTTGCGTAATTGTTCATTTTATCCGCTTCTCTGTTTTAATGCTCTTTCTAAAGCAGGTTTGTTGAAACCCACTATAATCTGGCCGTCAATATCTATGACAGGAACACCCATCTGACCGGATTTTTCTACCATTTCTTGTGCTGCTTTAGGATTTAGAGAAACATTTATTTCTTTGAATTTCACATTGTTTTCTTTAAAATATTTTTTCGCCATATCACAGTATGGGCAAATAGATGTGGTATAAATTGTTATGTCCATATTTTTTACCTCTATTTTTTCATCACTTTTTTTGTCGCATGACAATTTAGATTGTCGCATTTATAATAATATTCCTTTTCTGAACTTCCAGCCAGAATCCACTTGTGCATACCCAACGAGCAAGACATGATACAATTTATAAAAGTTAATAATTAAAGTTTATTGAGTCGACGGTTGTTTTTGTTGAGAACCTATATTTATGAATGGGAGTGCATCACCGCCCCAATAAACAGGCATTTTTCCATCCCATCTTTCTATTGCTTTGAATTGGGTTAATTCTGGAGTCACTTCTAATTTTTGTAATTTTAATGCCTCAGCCTGCGCCTTTGCGGTTAGTAGAAGTGCATCTGCCTCAGCCCTAGCTTGCGTAACTCTTTGTTCTGCTTCAATCTTTATTCTGTCCAGGTCTCTTTCAGCCTTCAATGCAAGCTGTTCAGCAGTGACCTTTTGTTCAATTGCTCTGTTGAATTCATCCGAGAAATCAAAATCTACTATATTCAATTCATTCACTATTATGTTACCGTCTGACAGATCTCCCAGTTTCTCCCCCAGATTTGTTTTCATAACATCCCTGACAATAGCTCTTTTAGTGATTAGCTCTTCTGCTGTGTATTGGGCAGTTGCAGCCTTTACAGCTTCCTGTATTGCGGGATCTATTATTCTTTCTCTATATCCAGGGCCTATGTTTTGGAATAACCAGTTAACTCCACTAGGATCAATGTGATAGTTTAAAGCGATTTGTGTCGTGACGATTTGAAGATCTTTTGACGCGGCGGATGCGTGAGCTTCATATTTTTGTGTTTTCACATCTACTTTGACGACGCTTTCCATTATCGGTACTCTTAAGTTGAGACCTTCCTGCATTATTCTATCTTCAACCGCGCCAAACTTTAGAACAACGCCCCTCTCACCAGCGCCTATAATAACAAAGGGATTAAGTGTCATTAAAATAAAAATTCCTAAGACGATCAGAAGATATGGTTTTATCTTATTGAAAAAATCAGGAGGCTCAAATGGCATGTCGTTCGGTCTTTTTACCATGACTTGTATTTGTATTTTTTAATTAAAATAGGTTTCATTCTTTTTAATTAAAATTTCTTTGAAAATTTTTTCCTGCTCTGTTGTTACTCTTCCCCGGGAGGATAAATACAATAAAGGCATGAAATGTTTTACAATTTCATTTCTTTCCCACTCTCCAACAATTTTTGAGAATTCTATTTTATCAGAATTTAGTTTGCCAAGAAAGTCATCTATCTCACTCATAAGTTTATTTATTCTTACTTCTATATCCTCCTCCTCAAAATTGATTTCTTTGGCGATTCTCTTGCCTAAAACCTTGTGTTTAACTTCTTTTTTCTCTTTAATTTTCATTGCTTTCCTTAATGCATTCACAAGCTCGTCCAGCGTAACTGATCTTGTAGCATGTCTCTCAACAGGCGGAGACAATTTCAATTGAGCTAGTTTCATTTTTATTTCAGCAAAATCCTCGGATTTCAATTGTTCTTCCAGTTGATTTTCCTTTTCACTTTCCAACGAATATAATGTATCCGATTTCAATTTCAGTAATATCGCAGCTACCAAAACAACCTTTGCCGGGATTCTGAAATCAATCAACTCCAGATTTTCAATATATTTCATGAAAGAATCTGTCAGCTTGCCAATATCGACATCCCATGGATTCATTCCTTCTAAACTAACTATATGATAAATAATATCTTCCCAACTTTGTTTTTCTATGACTTGACTTAATAATTCTTGCTCATCCATTTATATCACTTGTGTTTGAGGCTCGGTTTGCGGTAGTTCTAATCCCAGTATTTTCGATTCGCCATCTTCCAGTGTGATCCCATACACTTTATCAGCTTCTTTGATCGTGTAATCGTTATGACTGATCACAATGAATTGTTCTTCTTTTGATAATTTTTTAACCAGATTGACAATTTTTTTTGTATTAGGCTTATCCAAAAAAGCATCAACTTCATCAAGTATGTAAAACGGAGACGGTTTGTATAACTGAACACCAAATAAGAATGCCAGCGCAGCCAATGATTTTTCGCCTCCTGACATGGCATCAATGTTAACAAGGTTCTTTCCACCAGGACTAACCTGGATTAGTAGTCCGCTTTCAATATTCATTGGATCTTCCAGTTCCAGTGACGACTCGCCGCCAGCAATTTCTTTAAAGACATTTTTGAAATTTTTATCTATACCTTTCAAGGTTTCATAAAAAACTTCCATTTTTTTCTCTTCGATTTTCTGTATCATTTCTTGAATTATGTTTTTCTCCTCATTTATTTTATCAAACTTATTTTTCAATTCATCAAACTCAAGTTTGAATGCATCATACTCTTCTATCGCTTTCAAATTAACAAGTCCTAGAGAATTTAATTCTCTTATAGCATTGTTGATGTGCACTTCTAGTATTTCGGGCCTGTCATCGATATAATCTATTTCACCATATTTTTCTACTTCCAGCTTGTAATTTTCTAACTCAGCCTCCATTTTTGCGGATTTAATTTTCAATTTGTTTATTTTGTTTTGCATTATGATTCTTATTTCGTACTTCTCCTTTCTCTTTAATTTCAATTCTTCTATTTTTTTGTCAATACCAGTTCTTTCATCTTCTAATCCAATTACTTCCTTCGCTTCTCTCTCTTCGCTTCTTCTTAAATCGTCTATTTTTCTGTTCAGCTGATCTATTTCAATCTTTAGGAAATTATTTTCCTCTTCCAACTCTCTTTTTGAATTTACATATTCTCTTATTTCGTTCTCATGTCCTAACATTTCTCTTTTCTGGTAATATCCGCCTATCATTGCGCCAGACCTTTCTGCTAAATCTCCATCTAGGGTAACCATTCTTATTTTTCCTATTCCAATCTCTCTTGCCACACCAAGATTTTCAACTATGATTGTGTCTCCAAAAACATGCTCAATCGCCGGCGCAAATTTTCTGTCGTATTTAATTAAGCTAGTTATTGATCCAACAACACCTGGTCTTTTTAACAATCTCATTTCTTCCGGCGATAATTTTCTTGGTTTTATTCTGTTTAGGGGTAAAAATGTAGCCCTTCCTAGTCTCTCTCTTTTCAGATAATTTATACACTCGGTGGCGATTAATGAGTTTTCCACAACTATATTTTGGAGTTTATTTCCGCCCGCGACTTCAATAGCAGTTTCATAATCCCTCGAAACTTTGATTAAATCTCCAACAACACCGTAAACGCCATCTTGTTTCAGGTTGAGTATTATCTTGACACCTTTGCTGAAATCTCTGATATCACCGAAAGATTCCAGTTTTTGTACAAGGCTGTTTATTCTTTCTGTTTCTCTTTCATTTGATTCCACTTTCGTTTCATTCCTAAGGATTTTATTTTTTATATCTTCAATCTCTTGTCTTATGCTGCTCTCTCTTGATCGAACAAACATTTTATCAGCTATATCTTCCTTCCTTTTCTCGTCTTGTTCTATTTCCGTTTCTATTTCTCTGATTTCGTTCTCTAATTTTTGTATTTCTTCTTCGTCGCTAGTAACCTCTTCATTTGAGGTTTCATAATCTTTGTTCAATAATGAGAATCTTTTATGAGCCAGAGATGCTCGTAGCCTTTCGAGGTTTTGTTGTAAATCTTTGTATTTCAATGCCGTGTTTCTTTCATTTTCTAGCTGCACAAGCCTTTCCATTCTTTCAGAGATGACAATCTCCACCTCTTTCAATTTCTGTTCAACCTTTTCCAGATTGGCTAATGCCTTTTCTTTTTTTTCATTGTAATGCTTTATTCCGGCTATTTCATCTATGATTCCTCTTCTCTCTTCCGGGTCCATCTCGATAACTTGCGTAACATCCCCCTGCATAATTATGTTATAACCATCTGGATGGATCCTAGCTGATGACAATAATTCTAGAATCTTTTCTCTGGTAGTTGTACTTCCGTTTATTTTGAATAGGCTCATTCCTTGTTTGTTTACTTTTCTTGTCACCGCTACTTCCTCTTCGTCAAACGGAAATATTTTTTTAGAGTTGTCAAACCACAGCGTGACAGCAGCGTAATCTGCTGGTGGGTTCCCATCGTGTCCATGATAAATCAATTCATGGAGCCTGTCAGCTCGTAATGATTTAGCAGAACTTCTGCCTAACGCGAAGCTAATAGCGTCTGCCACGTTGCTCTTGCCTGATCCATTCGGACCGCATATACAAACAAATCCGTCAAAAAAAGGTATAGATATTTTTCTCCTAAATGATTTGAATCCCTGAAGTGTTATTCTTGTGAGTTTGGTGCCGAGCTCATTCATGCTTAAAAAATAGGCGGAATTTTATTAAATTGTTTTGCTTTTCAGTAGTTAAGCGAAAATATTGCTTATTAGAAGAAAAATTATAATCCATGTGAATAGGTAAGTTGAAAGTCCATCCGCAATTAAGGTTTTTATTTTGTTGCTGTCTTTAGATTTGTTCAACAATGGAATAAGTGTTAACAGATAAAATCCAATCAATATAGAAAACAACAAAAAAACGTTCTCAATCACGGGGGAGATGGACCCTATTGCTATGCCCAATATAAGATATACTATTGCCATTTTTCTTGTTTCCATGGATAATTAATAGACTTTAAATTTAAAAAGAAACATTTTAAGTTGGAAATTTTAAGTTATATTTGATGGTAAACGAAATTAGTAAATTTCTTGGATTAATTTCAAAGTACATAGGCGTAGATAAAGTATTGCTGACACCTATAAACTTCTTTAAAGCATTATTGATTCCGTTTTTTATTTGGTGGTACGGTATTTATGAATTTCTGAACGAAATGAAGTTTTTTGGCGGTAGTGTCGTAAGCGTATTATTGGCTGGATTATTGTCAGTATTAGCTATAAAATCATTCTCCTTTTTGGTCACATGGACATGGCTGAGCGCATTGGTGCCTCTTGGGTATTTGTTATTTATGAAATTCAGGATGAACTTGATTTTGGTTTTAGTGATCATGGGTGCTTATTTTTTATTCAATTTAATTGCCATAGATTTTATAGCAGAGATGACCTTTAAGTAACGAATTGTCCTAGGTTTATTTATTTGAAATACTAAAAATAAAAAAGATAGAATATGGTATACTCTGCAAATGTTATGCGCGCTCTTATGGGCATCAAAAAAGCCACACCATTTATAATGATTCTTTTAATATTGTTTATAGGCTTTTGGTCTGTGGTATACTCTAGTGTTACATATCATCCAGGTAGCCTACAAAAAACAAAAATACCGCGTCCAGTTTATAGTATCATGCTGATTATGGGATTTCCTGATGAATGGTTATTTTTTCCAGCTATCATCTATGTCGGTTTAATCCCATTCTTAATCCTGTCTGTATCGATATATGGGGTCTTAAATGATATTGTAAAGCTTTTCAACCAAAATTTAAACATGATTTTGGGATTTTTAATTACTGTTACTATAATTCCAATGGGTCTTTTTACTCGAATGGTCTCTTTTGTTCTTTCTACATGGACAATGTTATGGTTCGGTATAATGGCAAGCATACTATTTTTGAATGTGATTATTCATTTCTGGGGTAGAATGAGCGGATTTGGTTTTATGGAAGAGCTTGAAGATAATTTGAATAAAGATAAACTAGAGGTCCAATATACTCAACTTCTGGTAGAAGCGGGAGATATGATAAAGGCAGCCCAGGCAATTGGAAACCCTCAAGTTGCAGCTTTGGCTGTTAGGGCCGAAGGAAAACTTAATGCAGCTTATAATACTAAAATTTTGTATAATACATCAAATAATATTTCGGATTTAAAAAGAGCGATTAGTCTCTTGAATGAAGCAAAACAGGTGTTAGGATAATGCCAATACTAAACTATCCAACTAATAGCATACTTTTTGGACTAATCGTACCCTTTTTAATATCTTTCACCATTTTTTTCGGAGCCTTATCAATAGTGAAAATTTTTGATAAAAAAATCAATTTAGTATTGTCGATTATAATATCATTATTTGTATTAAATTCTGGTTATTATGATAGAGTAATAGCAGTTGTGGGGACAGGCAATATGCTGATATTTTTTGCTCTCATAATCATAATAACGATTTTAATCGTAAAGAATGTTAAAAACAAATTCTCTCCATCAAGTACTTCTATATTTTATTTTATGGGTGTCTAAATGGCTATACCGATATTAAGTAATATTTTGTCCCTTCCTCAGATTCCATACATCTCTTTTATTTTGATCATTTTTAGTTTGTTAAATTTTCTTAGGATTCTAGGCAAAGTTCTTAGTTTCATTGCCGCTATCGTGTTGACATTTCTAATATTCAAATTCGGAATATACTCACAATATCTTTCAGTAATACCATCTTCGTTCCTCCCGTTCTTAGGATTAGGTCTTCTTGTAGTTTCAGTATTTTCGGGACCGAAGAAGAAACAGCAATTAGGACCGATAGGTCAAACACCAGTTCAATTTGGAGAACTGACTAGACTGATGAACGATGAAAAAAAATTGGAGAGAAAATACTACTGGTTTTTAAGCAAAGGATGGTCTTTCCCCGCTTATATGACTCAAAGAAAATTGTTAGGGATCAGGAACAGAATAGAAAAATTAAGAAGAAACGTTGGAAAATAATCTAAACTCCAAACACGAGTCCTAAAGAAATAGCTACTCCGGGTGCATATCCATATCTTGCTTCTGCTTGAGTTCTAACCTTTTTCGCATATGGCTTTGCGCTTCCTTCTGCTTTGGCTCCTTTTAGAATATCTTCTCTCATGAAATATATTTCATTGATTAAATAAGCCGGTAGTAAATCCATTATTTCTGTCGGATCAAATTCGGAAAGTACTTCCCATATTGCAATAGGTATTGTTTTTACTATACCTCTATCCTTCAAATGTTTTCTGAAATAATCTACTTTTCTTCCAGCAGTAGCTTCTGCGACTTCTTGAGCAGCTTTAATATAAGGAGCCAGATAAGGAGCTACCGCTTCAGCACCCAAAGCACCCAGGCTTATGAGCAAATCAACTGCATCAACGTAGAAAGCTTCCTTCAGTCTAGGTAAGTATCTTTGAACATTTTTCATTACAGATGCCCTATAAGAAGGATTTTTTAAATATGTTTTTAATCTGGGATCTAAACCTAATAGATCAACAACGAAGTATGAAACAGCATAATCGATACCTCTCTTTGCAAAATTAATTCCGAACTGTACTAATATTTCCTTAATATAATCAGACATTAGATACCAACTATATTTTTATTTGTGCAAATATATAATTTATTATTATGAAAATGGGCGAATGTTCGATCAAGGACGAGTATGTTGTTTGTAAACCAGACGATTCTTTATTGAAATATACCGATAAAATAAGAAGAAGTTATTTTGCTATTGTTACTAAGGATAAAAAACCGGTTGGTATTGTGACGCAGAACGACGTGTTGAGAAAAGTTTTAGGTAAAAAAATGGATATCAAAAAGGTTAAAATGAAAGATATAATGTCGAAACCTCTGGTAACAGCTAGCGTTAATGATGATATAAAAAAAATAACTAAAATTATGGTAAAGAAGAATTTCCTGAGTATCCCGGTAGTGGATAAGAGTAAAAAATTACTTGGGGTCGTAACTCTTTTTGATGCTCTTAGAATGTGTAAGATGAAGAAATGAGTTCTTATTATGCTGCTGCTTCTGCATGAGCAAATCTTTGCTGTTGTCTGATATCTAATATACTATTAATGAACGCACCTATACTTACAAGACCATCTCTAAACCTTTGCCGCGAGTCTTCATATCTTTGTTCCAGTCTTGCAACCATAGAATCGTAAAAGGCTGTTGAAGCAGTTATATAATCATGAATCGCATCAACTCTTCTAGCTGTTGCTTCTCCTGCTCTTTCTGCAACACCTCTCGCTATTCCATATATGTCATCTACATAAGATCTTACAAAAGGAAGGAGATACCAATTTGCTGGAAGATATGGGGCTATCCTTAATGAAGTTAAAGCTGCTCTATTCATAAAAGGTAATTTCCCAGTGTTTTCATCTGCCATAGTGCTATATATGCAAAAAAATGTATTTAAAGCTATCTAGAGTCCTTTTTTTGGCATTCTTGATTTCTGTCAGTAATCAACTATAATTGCATTTGGAATTTTTGTCTCATTTCTTTAGGAATAAATCTAAAATTACTGTTATTTTTGGAACGCATATTTTATTTACTTCTAAGTAGTTATTTAAACAATTTTTGATAAAAATTAATCATGTTAAGAAGAAAAAACGATTCGCAAGTATTGGAAGAAGAATTGTTTGAGAAAGAACATCCAGTATCAGACGGAAATGGAGTTTATGACAGACAAACAGTTCAAGCCGATGCGAATGTTAGCTCATTACCTTTAGTTGATCCTCAGTCAATTTACGGAACACTAACTATTTCAGGACCATTTTCTGATGTATCTCAATTTACAATTGTTGAACCACCAAAATACTCAGAAGCCCCTTCTGTTAATTCTTTATTACCAGCTAGACCTGTGTTTAGAGACAGCGACTTTAAATTAAGTTTAGATCATAGCTTGGCCAATTCAGTTACAGCTTTATATTTTGTTGCTCCTCCAGAAGTATTAGCTCAATTACATCAAGGAGAATTGAACGTTCCTAAAGATCAGATGGTAAATGATTTGCCTCCAGAATTAGATAGATATCAAGTTGATGCACTTGAACAAACTGCAACTTGGTTAAATGTACCGACAATCTATCCAGAATATACACGCATCTCGGAATTGCCGTATGGTGTTTTGGGAGTTACTTATTTCTTGCCAACTGGGGAAACAAGAGTTGAGTACAGCCCAAAAGTTCTTAGATTAGATGTTCAGTATCAACACGGTGTCATAGATCACGAGTCATTCCATGTCGAATCTCATGCTTTGTATGGACCAACATTAATTGAAATTTTACAAATTGTTGCTTATTATGACAAGCATGGAACAGGAAATAAAAAACAAATAGAGGTCGGAAGAGCTTTGATTGAGGGTTTAACTCAGGTATCAGTTAAAAAAAGAACTGGATATATGCCACCAGCTTATGCGAGAGAGGTACAGTTAGTTGACGATTTAGATAATGCGCTAAGAGATTTAGGACGTGAATATAAAGCACACTCTGTTTTATCATTATTTTATTTAGCGCACACCGAGGGACTTCAAGAGATGTTCAATATACTACAGGAACCACAAATATTGCCAATAATAACTAATTATTGTCGTGATATTTATGATAGAGTTTATGCAGCAATGTATCCAAACTTTAGTCAACCATCATATGCTAGTGTTTTTCTCAATTAATTGATTTTATTATTTGAATATTTTTTCTACGTTTTTTCTAACAATTTTATTTACTAATTCCCCAGAAATTTTACCTCTAGTGTCTTTCATTACCAAACCCATTAAAAATTTTATTGCGCCTTCCTTGTCCGTTAGTTTATTTTTATTCTCCTCTATTTTTATCTTTACAATATTTTCTAGTTCGTTCTCGCTTATAGGCGAAAGATTTAATTCTTTTACAATTTCTATAATGGATTTGAATGGGAATAGTGACAATTTTTCAAGCACGAGGCTTACACCTTCTTTAGTAAGTCTGTTTTCTTTAACTAAATTGAAGATTTCCACAAAATGATTATCGTTTAAGTTTTCAACAGGCATGTTTTTTCTTTTCAAATCTTTCGTAATGTTGACTAACGCATTTGCAACTATAGAAGCATCTATTTTTATTTCTGATATAATTTTTTCGAACAAATTCACATATTCTGATTTAATTATCTGTTCTGCCAAATCTTTTGATAAGTTCATTTTCTTATATCTCTCCAATTTCTTTTCTAAACTTTCCGGAAGATGTTTTGCGATTTCATTAAGCAATTTTTTATCGATCTTTATTGGATATATATCAGATTCCGGATACATCCTGCTAGCTGTTCCTAATGGTCTCAAAAAATTGGTGGTGCAGTCAATGTTAGCGACTCTTACTTCCTCATTTATTTTAGTATCGTTTTTTATTAGAAGCATCTGCCTTTCTACTTCTTTTTTAATTACATCTGGTATCTGTCCTAGACGCTGTACATGTTTTATTTCAGTTCTCGCACCATCTTTTATAGAAATATTGACGTCTTGTCTTACAACACCTAGGCCACTTTTTATTTTTCCTGTAGATTTCAATATTCTTCCAATAGTTTCAGCTACTTCCAACGCCTGTTCGGGCGAGAAAATATCTGGTCCTGTTCCTATCTCAACTTCAGGTATACCTAATCTATCTAATCTGAAAACGCTCATTGAAGATTTGTTATCAATTATTCTTGCAGAATCCTCTTCTAAAGAAATATTATTTATTCTTACTTTGCCTTCAGATGTTAATACCCACCCGTTTGTGGCGATAAGCATTGTTCTTTGAAAACCTGAAACGTTTGATCCGTCAATAATAGTCTTCCTCATTACATGTACTTCATCTACAGGTTTCGCATTTAACAAGAGAGATATCGTTAAAGCTATTTTTACGGCCTCTCCGTTTGGATTGTGCGGTGGTTCACAGTCCATTTCCACTAAACACGTGCTATCATGATAGCCCTGATATATGAGTTTTTTTTCTTTTCCGCTTTCAAATTTAGTTGTCACGTCCACGTCACCGAGTTCGCCGGCTACAGGTCTCATGAATCTTTGCAGAATAAAGTGCGGCTCCTCATTTTTTAACTCGGTTGGGCAATCACAAAATAATTTTTCTTTAGTGTTTAGCTCCCAATGAACTTCTAAACCAACGGTTAATCCCAACTTATCCCAAACCATAGTTATTTTTTAGATTTTTGGAATTTAAATTAAAAATTATTCGTATATGTGTCATACTCAAAAAATAATCTTGTTATATAGAAAATAATCTTCTATCTTGTATAAGTTTTATAAATTAGAAAATCGGAAGTATTAGTAGTGAGCATTTTGAATAAGGGTATTTCACCGTTAATCGCCGGAGTTCTATTAATTGCATTCACATTAGCAGTTGCAGCAATCATCGGTGGATGGTTAACATCTACTGTAAGAGAGGAAACGACTCAAGTGGGCACAGGCTTCGCTTTACAGATTAATTGCACTAAAGCTGTACTGGATATTATTGACGCTGTTTGTGTTACCAATAATATTACGATCGGAGTTTCTAATACGGGCCCCATTAGTGTAAAATCCCCTTCAATATATGCGAGAGCATCCGATGAAACTCCTTGTATAGTGACTTATACTGATACAATAGCTCCGGGTTCAAGCGTTGTTTTCAGAAACAATTGTGGATTTACTGGAAAAACTTTGCAATTTGTCAGAGTAAGTGCGAATTGCCAAGATCAGGTTGCTATAACAATGGAGAAAAATAATATAGGAGATGCGTGTTAATGAAAGGTATTTCACCGTTAATCGCCGGAGTTCTATTAATTGCATTCACATTAGCAGTTGCTGCAATCATCGGCGGATGGCTGACATCTACTGTAAGAGAAGAGACTACGCAAGTAGGCACAGGCTTCGCATTACAAGTTAATTGTACTAAAGCTGCACTGGACATAGTGGATGTAGTCTGCATTAATCCTGTAGAGGCCGATACCGGATCAGTTAATGTTACTATCACAGTTGCAAATACAGGCCCTATTGGTTTGGTTTCGCCGTCATTTCTTTTCAGAAGCAATAATCAAGACATTTGTACTTCTAGTTTTACAGACACAATTGCTCCCGGATCCACTGCATTATTTAGGGTTAATTGCAGCAATCCCATATATGGATTTACTGATACAGAATTCTTAACTTATACAAGAGCATCTATGAACTGTCAGAATCAGATCACAATATTTGCAGAAGAAACATTATCTAACCTTTGTGATGATTAATTTTTTTTGGAACTATCGAATTCAGTTTTTGAAAAAGAAAATTTAAGTAGATTTAGAGCCCCAATTTAGTTCTTTTCCAACTTCTTCTAGTAACGCTTACTCTTCTGTTTCTTGCCCTTTTAGGTCCAAATTTTTTGATATCGACCCATCGTGGAGCAAGTCTGACTTTGGCAGCCTTTATTTGTCTGAGTTTTCTACTCAGCATTTTTCTTCCCATGCAATCACAATAATTTTCTTAATTCTTTAGCTTTTTTAGTAGATAATTTTATCATTTCTTCCACGTCGCTTTCTTTCAAACCAGTCTTATTGCCTTTCTGCATAGCGCATATTTTACCATCTTCAATAGTGGCGACGCTCAGTCTTGAATCGAATATGTCTTCCTCATCTTTTGTAGGGTCTACAAGAAAGTTATTCATAATCTTTCCTATCGTTACTGTTATTGGTTTTTTTACAACAGGCAGTTTTCCTGTGAATTCGGTTCTTATTACGGTTTTATCTTCCAATTTAGGAATTCTGGCGTTTAATAATGCAGAAACTGCTGCCAGCGAAGAAGCATCGATTAAATTACCGTCATGATTTATGATATGAACATCCACATAAACATCCCAAGCCTTTTCTTTTTCAGTAATACATAATTTTTCTAGTTCGATACAGTCTGATTCCCTTATTCCTCTATCAACTACTCTGGCTAATTCGGTCGCATCTTCACTTGGTGGACCGGGTTCAAAATCTTTGTGTGCTATAGGAGAGAACTCCGCTCCAGTTTTCAGGGTTCCCATATTAGGCATATCAGGAAACGGAACGCCTATTTCTAATTTAATTCCTACAATAACATCAGTTTTCCCCATGATAACTCTAGAAGATCCTTCTGCTCTTTCTATTGCATTAGGCAGGACTTTAATTTCTCTGAATTCGTCTAATTTTCTGCCGTCAATTCTTTCTCCCTTTTCTAATAATTTGAAAATATAATTTGTTCTCATATGATCACTCGTCATACCTTTTTTTCAAGGTTTCTATTTGTTTTTTATAGACTATTTCTCCATTTTTCATAACGTTTTTTATTATATCTTTTAATTCTTCATTAGTTAGTTGACCATCCATTTGTAATAATGTGATCTCTTTCTTATTTGGCATAAATGCAACAGGCACGTCAGCTTCAGAATTATTATCCTCTTTCCCATCTAAATCTAAAATAATCGTATCACTTATCTTTCCCCCAGATAGACCGACTACCAGGTCTCTCATTGGTATTCCCGCATTAGCTAAAGCCAGTGAAGCTGCGTTAACGCTTGTAACTCTTGTTGATCCATCTGCTTGTATTATTTCTACGTAAATATCAATGCCCGTTTTGGGATAATTTTCGAGAAATAACACGGGCTCAAACGCTAATTTTATGACCTTTGAAATTTCAGTACCTCTTCTTGAGGTGCCTGGTCTTACCCTTTCATCAACAGAAAATGGCGCCATATTATATCTGCATTGTATTATTCCTCTGTCTGATTCTTGTAAGTGCTTAGGATAAAGTAATTTTGGGCCATATACAGCTGCAATAGCAATCGTTTTTCCAAATCTAACATATGAGGAGCCGTTTGCATTCGGGATAACGCCTACCTTCATTTCAGTGTCTCTGATTTCGAGAGGTTTTCTTCCATCCAATCTCTTTCCATTCTCAATTAAGACGATATCTGATTTTTTACCCATAATATCAACTCAGTAATTTCTCAATTTCATTAGTTAAACCATAAATATGAGATTTTTCTTCGATTAGTTTGATTGCTTTTATTGCTTTGTCAATATCTTCCCCAGAGATCCACACGATCCCGTTTTGTCCGACTCTGATTGTCGTTTTTGTTTTATCTTTAATCATATTAATCATGCTACCATCTTTGCCGATCAAACGGGGAACTTTACTAGGCGTGATTTCAACTATCACACCTTCTTTTAGTTTTCTAGACATTTGGGATCTCATTGTTAAGTGGACGTCTCCTCTCCTAGTGTCTATGACTTCTGAATAAATAATATCGTCAGGCTCAAAATATCTGTTCAAGTTGACCTTTTTTATATCGATGAATTCGTCTACTGCTTCAGAAAGTGGCAAAAATGCTTGCCACGGACATTTTATATCAACAATCCACCCAGCCTTCTCTACATCTGTCACAATTCCAATAACCTTGTCGCCAACTTTCGGCAAATAAGGTCCGGACAAGGGTATTACAGAAATAAAACTACCAAACTCTTGTGGTATACCTAGAAATTTGGAATATATCTTATTATTTTCTTCGTATGTTCCATGTCCCGATTTCAAGTCCTTTCCAGTTTTTATTTCTTCGCCAGGCACTACTATTTGACGTATCTTTTCATCTTCCATTTTAGACATCTTCTTTTTTCAATATTTCCGATCTGAATTCGCCATGCGTTGCATCACCAACGCTTTTCATTATATCCATTTGTATACCAGCCGGTACATTTAATACTGCTTGGAGGGACCCATCGTTCAGCCATTTCTCTTCAAATGTTCCAACCACCCTGTTTAGAAGGGAGTATACCTTTCCTGCATGTTGTGGTGAAACTGTAATCTGGAATGTTATTCTCTGAAGTTTTATAGGAAGCAAGGTTTTTATAGTTTTAATAACTCCATCTATTTGGGCTTCCGCATCTAAAAACGGATCGATTCTAGCACCTGTTTGTTCCATGGCGTTTAGTATTCTATTAGTTGGATGTGGCGTATTGGTTTGAGGATTGATTGCCCGTTTAGCTATCATATCAGCAACCTTATTTCTTTTCTCCTCCATCATTTTTCTTCTTTGTTCTGTCGTGAATTGTAGTTCGCCTTCCAATATGATTTTTTTTGACACTTCCATTATGTTAATTGTGCCAAAAATTTTTTGTAATTCGTCATTAGAAATAACGTCGCCTTTTCGTGCATCCCTATAAATTCCCGGAGTTGCCAGAATCTCATCAATTGGAAAATCGGTGCCCCTTTTGAAATCAAGTGCCTTATTAGAATCTACTAAAATTTCAAAATTTATTCCACTCTTCTTTAACCTAGCGATGACAGCGTCTTCGACACTAACCATAATAAATTCACGATAATTTCTTAATTTCTTCTTCTGTTAAAACTTGGAATTTCTTATTGTTTTCTCTTATGATAGCTATTTCTAAAGATTTTGGTAAATCTTTTACCTTCTCAGATTTTCTTATGACGTCAACTATTAGTTTCAATGCTGATTTTTCATCCATGTCGCTTTTGTATTTTTCTTTAAAGATTTTGTTAGCAAAGACAGACCCTCTTCCAATTGCATATGCTCTCCATTCAAAAAGCATGCCTGAAGGATCCGATTCTATTAGATGTGAGCCGGTAGAATCTACACCGCCTATCAAGAACGAAACGCCAAAGGGTCTTAATCCAGCATACAGGGTTGAAAACTGCATCCTATCTCCTAATGTTTTTGATAATGACCACACATCTATAGGTTCTTCATATGTTATTTTATGTACTTGAGATTTGACTCTTAATTGACTTACTAAAACTCTTGCGTCTGCTAATAATCCAGCAGCTACGGTTCCTAAATGATCATCGAGTTTAAACAACTTTTCTATCGTTTCAGGTACAACAAGATCCATTACCTGTTTGACTGTAGCTAAAATCACTCCACCTTTGAAAACTAGTCCTAAAGATGTAGTACCTTTTTTTACAGCTTCTTTTGCGTATTCAACTTGGAATAGTCGACCATCAGGACTGAAGACAGCTATTGTACGATCATAACCCATTGTTTCAGGTAATACTGACGGCATTATATATCACCACTCTTTATCAAAACAACCACCTCTGTTATCATAAATATTATGGATTTGGTTTCAATAAAACTTTATTCTTTTGTATCTATTTTTATTACCAAAGCATTTATATAAAGTTTGTGTGATCTGTCATGTATAATTTTGAACTTGCCTTTTCTTCAAACTTTTTATAGTTCCGGATATTTTCAATATTTTGAAAGTTATCCTGTTATCCCCCAGCCTATCAACCAATCCCAGGGTTGCAACTATGTCCTTTATTGATTTATGATTACACGATATTATCCCTTTTTGATCATCGTTATTCCAGTTATCTTTCATTAGCCACATGGAAGTTTTAGAGACGCCGTATTCCCCTAAAAAATCTAGCATGGTGTTCCATATACCAGATTCAAGATCAGAATATTCTATCGGCTCCTCAGAAATTATTTGGAAAGAAATGTATCTTTTCCTATCTCTCAGAGATGGAGGCAGTGTTTTCATTTTATTCATTTTTTATCGACACCACTAATTTTAATGTAATAATATTTGTCGAATCCAATAGGTTTGTTGTCAGTGACTCTTATAAATCTTAGGGGCAGTTTATCGTTTCCCAATCATTACACCTTTGTTTTGTAAATTTCTAATGTTTTATCTGTAATTACTTTAGCCATCTATTGAACCAATTCACTGTTAATTCAATAGCCCTCCTTTGTTCCCACGGTTTATGAAATCCATGCTCAGCGTTTTCAATAGTTTCAAATTTGTTCAAAGCCTTCAGTAGTGATGAGTATCTTAAAGCATTTTGATAAGAAACATAAGAATCTTTATTTCCATGCGCGATTAAAGTAGGACAATCTATTTTTTCAAAATATTGCCACGGTTGAACCTTTTTCATTTCTTCAAAAAGTTTTTTTCCTACTATGAACCTTTTTTCTCCCAACTCAAAATAACCTTGAGTTTGTAGAAGTTTGAAATTTTCCAGAGTGAAATTTTTTACAGCCCACGGTAACCGCGGATTAAAAACTTCATTGTAATCTATCAAGGGGTTCCATAATGTCAGGCAGTTAACAGCATTTGGATTTTTGCCTGCAAAAACTGAAGATGTCCCCCCGCTAAAACTAGCTCCGAGTAATCCCATTTTACTTATACCCGAGTCTCTCATGAAATTAACAGATGCTGCCAAATCTTCTAATCCGGTTGTTATAGTGAAATCTTTGGATTTTAGATCACTTTCTCCATGACCTCTGAAATCAAATCTTAATACAGTATAACCATTTTTGGACAATTCTCTAGCTAGATTTATAAAAGCTCCGTCTTCATCCTTATTCACAGTGATGCCGTGAGCTAAAATAATTCCGGAACCTGTTTTTTTATCAGGCACGTGCAATATACCGACAATTTTTTGTTCTTTAACTCTGTAAGATATTTTTAATTCCGACATTTTATCTACCATCTGATTATAAATTAACGTATAGATATTTCAAATCTCCTTCACTCCAGGCATAATCCATTTCCTAGATCTCTTTTCCTTTACAGCTTCAATTATTCTAGATGGGATTTCTGTTAGCGATTTTTTCGCTTCGTTTAATTCCAATTCAAATAAACACCCCATTGATTGTAAAATTGAGGGATCTTTTAATTGCCAGTGGGATATTGCACCAGAACATATTATTATAGGCGTTTTATATTTTTTACAAAGCATGACATTGTTCGCAATGTTATGAAGAATAAAAGATCTTGTTGTTTTTGAAGAAAGTAAAATTTCTCTGAAATTGATTTCTATGGCAACGTTGTTCTTTGCAGCTAATTTTATCATTATATGATTCAAACCAGAGTCTTTTCTTTCGAATTCTGGATGAGTTAAGATATCTACTTCGGGCATTTCAACAGATTTCCTATTAAAATTTATATCATGACCTCTTGCTAGCAGAATATCAAACTCCCTTCTTATTTTTGCTAATTTGTTTAATTCATGAATATTCCTAGCTTCAATTCCAAGAAATATTTCTAATTTTGTTCGTTTGGAAACGTCTTCTATTTCTTTCCTTATTTTTTCTAAATTTTCTTTGCCTTTATAATAAACCACAAAACACATTCCTTTGTAACCAAGGATCTTTGCTCTATTTGCCATTTCTTCTGGCGTGCTTTCGCCCTCAGAGAAGGCGCTATGAACATGAAAATCATAATAGGACATAATAAGATCTTATTTTCTAAGTTTTATTTATTTTCTACTTTTTTTCCCTGATGGCGTTAATCCCCTGAACACTCTTCTTGTATGTTCAGGACTGGAAATCCAATTTAATTTTTTATCGCTTTTTATTTCAGGGTTACTGGTGTCTACCATAATAACTTCAAACCATTTGTATCTTCCATCTTCTCCAACCCAATATGAGTTTAATACTTCCAGATTTGGATACTTTCTAGCAACTCTTTTTTCTACTACAGATTGTAGAGATTGTTCTGTTGTATATCTTAAAAGCCCGGTTTTAGATGGTTTTCGTCCCTTTCTTCCATATTTCGGTCTATCTCTACCACCTCTCAAGAGTCGAGTTCTAACAATGACAAAGCCTTTTTTTGCTTTATATCCGAGAGATTTGGCTCTATCAAGTCTTGTAGGACCATTTAATCTTACAAATCTAGTCTCTGCCCTCCAAATTATTAGCCTTTCTCTTGTACGTTCTTTCATAACGTTTTTGGATTTTTTCCAGTTCATTCTCAAATGCTGATATAAACCTTTGACCATACAAACACCAATACCTACAATACTTAAAAAGGGTAGATTTAAATATATTGCTTCGATGATCTGGCGGCTACCGAATTTTAAGTAATAGTTATTTCAAAACATTTCAATAAATTAATTTATGTCAGATCGGACCTTTTATGAAAAAGTTTGGGAACTTTTGAGACAAATTCCAAAAGGTCGAGTTACAACTTATGGCGAAATTGCCAAAAAATTGAATACGAAAGCATATCGCGCTGTTGGGAATGCTTGTAATAAAAACCCATACTCGCCTGTGGCAGCTTGCCATAGAGTTGTCAATAGTGACGGGAGACTGGGTGGTTTTGCATCAGGCAGCAACGAAAAAATAAAAATACTGAGAAAAGAAGGCATAAAGGTAAAAAACGGCGGAATAATAGATTTTAAAAAAGTCTTGTACAAATTTGATACTAAATAGAAACCGAATTTTAAAATTTAAATACATTAAAAACGATAATTTAAAACAATAAAAAATTGTAGGTGATACAAAACACATGAACCCATTAGTTAAAGTTTTTATCGGTTTGGTGTTATTGGTACTTCCTTTAGCATTGTACGTAAATGAATTTATGAAACAAGGAATGAATGCATTTAATGGTACAGGATTACTAGGATCTCTTTGGTTGGTAATCAGAGGAACAGTACCACCATTCGTTGCTCTGATCGGACTTTTCATAGTTTGGTTGGAATTGGATGAATGGAGAATCGAGAAAGAACTAAAAGCAGAAGAAGAAAAGGCAAAAAAGAAAGAGAAGAAAAAGGAATAGATTATTAATTTGTTTTTCATAACATTTGATTATGGGAGTACAAATTTCGAACATACTTCCAAAGAAAGAAATAGCGTTAGAGGATTTAGCCAATAAAAGAATTGCCGTGGACTCTTTTAATACTATTTTTCAATTTCTTTCTGTTATTAGAGACAAAGATACAGGTCAGCCACTGAGAGACAGCAAAGGTAGAATTACGTCTCATCTTTCTGGTTTGTTTTATAGAACTTTGAAATGGTCAGAGACTGGCATAAAGCCTATTTTTGTATTTGACGGGGAATATCCAAAATTCAAACGAAACACCGTGAAAGAAAGAGAAGAAAAAAGAGAAGAATCTTTAAGGAAATGGACAGAAGCTGTGGAAGAAGGGAGAAAAGAGGATATAATGACTTATGCTCAAGCATCTTCAAGGCTAACTAGTGAAATAATAGATGAAAGCAAAAAACTGTTGGACTGCTTGGGTGTTCCATGGATTCAGGCACCGAGTGAAGGAGAAGCTCAAGCATCCTTTTTAGTTAAAAACGGTGAAGCATATGCTGTTGGCAGTCAAGACACCGATTCATTATTATTTGGATCAGAAAGATTGATTAGAAATCTATCTATAACAGGTAAAAGAAAGCTACCAAGACAAGAAAAATGGATAGAAGTGAAGCCCCTGTTATTCGATTTACAATTAATATTGTCAGAACTAAATATAACGAAAGAACAGTTAATTATTCTTGGAATGTTGGTGGGTACAGATTATAGTCCTGAAGGTGTTAAAGGTATAGGACCTAAAAACGCATTAAAATTAGTGACCGAGCATAAAGATCTGGATAAAATTTTAAATCATGTTGAATGGACCTCGAAAACTAACCCGCATGAAATTTATGATTTTTTTATTAGTCCTCCAACTTCCAAAGACTATAAAATTGAATGGAAAGATCCAAACAAAGAATCTGTAGTTAAATTAATGTCAGACGAGCACGATTTTTCAGAAGAAAGAATATCGAAATCTTTGGATAAACTTATGGAAATCAAAAAAGCTGGAGCCCAAACAGGTCTTTCTAATTGGTTTAAAAAATAACTAAAATAGCCTTTTTGAAGCTTGATACGTTGTCTCTAATCCAAAATAAATATCACAAGCTCCGCCCATGGCACCAGGAATTCCCAAACGTTCTGTGTTTGCTGAGAGAAATATTAACGGAACTACTACAAAAATATTTATCCTGTATTTCTGAAAAATTTCAATCATTCGACGATATTGTCCGCTGAAATCCACAATTGGATTTAATCTTCTAATCAATATACCTATCGTTCCACCTATCAAGGTTGGTAAATAGTACTTATGAATGAAGTTATATGTAAAATCATAAATGGATCGTTCATGAAATAAATTTATACTATACCTATTTTAGTTTTTTTTGACAAATCTGTCTAAAAACCCCAAAACATTTCTCTGTCTGTATTTTTTTGTTATTTGCACCACAGTATCCCATGTTGTTCTTACATGTCGGGGCATTTTTCCATTGTTTTCTTTAGCCATTTTTTCTAGAAAGGCAATAGTTTTTACATCATGACTGTAGCCAACACCAAAATCGTAGTTGAATTCTTTTTTTAATTCTTCTATTTTCTTATCTCTATCCACTTTAGCCACGATAGATGCTGCGGAGACAACAGGATAATTCTTATCTGCATAATTCTCGCAAACTAGTTTAATATTTTTATTTTCTAATTTTGAATACAAAAAATCTCTAAACTTGTTGCTATTGTGACTAGGAGCATCCACTATTGCTATGTCGGCATTAGATATATTAATTATTTCTGCCATTTTAATTGCTTCTAATTGATTAAGATTAGTGCCATTCTTTCTGGAGTCATCTATATTACAAGCAGGAATCCTAAGAACTATAGTATGTTCTGCTATATTTTCTATTTTTTCGATCAGTTCTCCTCTTTTTTTTGGTGTCAGTTCCTTTGAGTCTTTAACACCGATTTTTTTCAATTCGTTTTGTTTCTTTTCATCCACAACTAATCCACATATAACAAGAGGACCTATAACAGCCCCCCTTCCAACCTCGTCAATACCCAAAATTTTCAATTGATCACCACGATACCAGTATCTTGTGTAATATCAGTCATATTTTATTATATGAATTATAAACGATACTGTTATGATAGATTTAGATGATATAAATAATAAAATCAAGAAAGGAAATGATATAGAAAACGTTTTGATAGACATAGATTGGAAAGAGTTTGAACATTTAATCTCGGAAATTTTAAAACAGCACGATTTTGATATTTTTCCGAATTTCAGATTTTCTACAAAAAATAGATATGAAATAGATTTACTAGCAATAAAAAATAGTAAAATATTTGCTATAGATTGTAAGCAATGGAGAAGAGGTAGATATAAAATTTCGGGATTGAAGTTGGCAATTAGAAAACAGTTAGAAAGATGCAATGAACTTAGAAAAGTTTTGGTCGGAAAGTATGAGAAAATAATTCCTTTGGTAGTAACTTTCTTTGAAGAGAATATTATAGAATATGAGGATGTGTTTGTTGTACCACTGTGGAAGTTTAATGAATTTTTGTTAGATCATGTGGAAACTTATTAACTTCTGAATTTTCTATCATGTGTTAATATTGACTAGTTATCAGTGACTACATTTAAAAGGCTTCTTATAAATATTTAAAAAGATTTATATTCTGGATAGGAGGTGCGTTGATGTCCAAATATAGCATCAAAATAGAAAATATAGTAGCTTCCGCTTCACTCGGGATTAAAATACCGTTAGAAAAGATGATAAAATTCTTAGACGGAACAGAATACGAACCAGAACAATTCCCTGGATTGGTTTATAGATTAAAAGACCCGAAAGCGGCAACTTTAATTTTCTCGTCAGGAAAAATAGTCTGTACAGGAGCAAGAAGTATAGAAGATGTTAAAAAAGTTATAAAAATAGTTGTTAAAACAATTAGAGAAGCAAAAATAGGGAATCCAAAAAATTATGGCATACAAATAGAAAATATTGTCGCATCAGCAAAATTAAGATCAACTTTGAATTTGGATAAGATAGCTTTTGAAGTAGAAGAATCTGAATACGAACCAGAACAATTCCCTGGATTGGTCCTGCGAATGAAAAATCCGAAAGTTGCATTTCTATTGTTTTCTTCAGGAAAAATAGTCTGTACAGGAGCAAGAAAAGTGAAAGATGTCGAATTTGCAATAGATGCAATCTCAAAAAGGCTTTCAGATATAGGTGCATTAGCAGAAGTTTGATAATCTTCTTTTTTATTTTTGTCTATTTCTATTAAACTTAAAACAAAAAAGCAATAAAAGTATTAATCTCGATTGATAATACGATGAAACAAGAGGACATCAGGGAACAATTTTTACAATTTCTGGATGAGAATTATAAGAAAGATTTAGCGATAGCTGTTTCAAAAGGTAAAAAATCATTGGAAATAGATTTTGGTCTTTTAGATAAATTTAATCCAGAACTTACTGATATAGTATTGGAAAAACCTGAAGAAATAATCCAATTTTTTGAAGAATGTAGTGAAGAAATAGATCTACCTAAAAAACAGAAACTCCATGTAAGATTTAAAAATATGCCGGAAAGCAGCAAAATCAGAATAAGAAATATAAGATCAGAACATATAGGCAAGCTTCTTTGTGTTGATGGAATTGTTAAAAGAGCTTCTGAAGTAAGACCAGAAGTTTTCGAGATAATTTTTGAATGTTACGAATGTGGGGAAAAAATATCAATGATTCAAACCGAGAAAGAGAAAACAATTCAATATCCCAATAATTGCGAAAAGTGCAAATCAAGAAGGGGGTTCAAAATTCTAAATCAAAAGCTTTACGATGCAAGATGGATAGCCATTGAAGAACCATTTGAAATAACTACGGGCGAAAGACCATCTGAAATCATGATTTATTTGAAAGAAGATTTAACAACGCCAAAAATGCAAAACAGAACAGATCCAGGTAATAGAATAAGAATTATAGGAATTTTGAAAGAAGTTCCTAGGAGAAACACAAAGGGAGGTAAAACTAGGCAACTGGAAATTTTGTTGGACGCAAACAATATAGAAATGGTCGAAACAGAATGGGAAGAAATAATAGTTTCTCCAGAAGAAGAGAAATTTATTATGGAATTAACAAAAGACTCAAAGGTTTATGATAAACTTGTTGCGTCTCTCGCTCCGACTATGTATGGAATGGAAACCGTAAAACTTTCCATAGTATTACAATTGTTTGGCGGAGTTCAACATTTTTTGAAGGACAACACAAGAATAAGAGGGGACATACATATCCTGTTGATAGGTGATCCGGCAGTTGGAAAAAGTCAGATATTGAAATTAGCATCAAATATGATACCAAGGGGAAGATACGTTTCTGGTAAAGGTGTGACAGGTGCGGGTCTTACAGCAAGTGTCATCAAAGACGAACAATTTTTGGGTGGATGGGTTTTAGAAGCAGGTGCGTTGGTTTTGTCCAATAATTCTATAATTTCCATTGACGAATTCGAAAAAATGGAAAAAACAGATCAGGTCGCAATGCACGAGGCGATGAGTTTACAACAAGTTAGTATAGCTAAAGCATCTATTGTAGCAACATTGCCTGCAAAAACATCTGTATTAGCTGGTGCTAATCCAAAATACAGTAGATTCGATCCTTATTTGCCAATAAGGGAGCAAGTCGATCTTTCTGAAACGTTGCTAAGCAGGTTCGATGTTAAGTTCGCTTTAAAAGATGTTGCTAATGCTGAAATAGATGCAAAAATGGTAGATCATGTTCTCGAATCGCGTCATTTTAAACAAGAATCGGCTAAACCATTTTTATCACCTGAATTTTTAAGAAAATATATTGCATTTGCCCGTAATACTTGTAGACCATTATTAACAGAAGAGGCAGGTAAATTACTGAAAAACTTCTATGTCGATTTAAGATCTAAATCATCCGGGGAAGAGTCCCCGATCCCTATAACCCTAAGACAGTATGAAGCTTTGATAAGATTAGCTGAAGCAAGTGCAAAGGTTCAGTTAAGAGAAAAGGTGACAGTAGATGATGCACAACGTGCTATAGATATAATTAAATTTTCTTTGAGGCAATTTGGTTTCGACCCGCAAACAGGGCTTATAGATATTGATAGAGCGGAAGGTGGAGTATCAAGTGCTAGTAGAAGTAAAATCAGAATAGTGTTAGATGTTATAGAAGAATTGAGTAGAGATATGGGTAAAACAATTCCTGTTGATGAGTTAATTAAACGCGCGCAAGAACAAGGCGTGGATAATGTAGAAAATATTATTAAAAGTATGTTGAATGAAGGCACACTTTTTTCGCCTAAAACAGGATTTATTCAAAAAATTTAATTTTCTTCTAGAACCTTTATATTTATTATTTTTAATAAAAGATGTATGAAATTAAATGGAATTTTTGATTGGCTTATTGATTTTTTTGGCATGAGAAAATCCATCAGACTTGGTATATATGGTTCTGTCAACGTTGGTAAAACAACTTTAGCTAACAGAATTGCTTATGATTGGACAGGAGAAGAAGTTGGAATAGTTTCAGAAGTTCCTCATGAAACCAGATTTGTTCAAAAAAAAGAAAAAGTCGTAATTAATCACGGAGGAAAAAAAATATCCATTAACCTACTTGATATGCCGGGCTTATCTACTAGAATAGATTATAAAGAATTTTTCAAATACGGCATAAAGGGAAAGAAAGCGAAAGATAGAGCTAAAGAAGCAACCCAAGGCGTGATAGAGGCAATCAAATGGTTGAATAACGTTGATACGGTTTTAGCCGTCATGGATTGCACCAAAGATCCTTTAACACAGATCAATGCAACATTACTCGGTAATTTAGAGGCTAAAAAAATACCAGTAATAATAGTCGCAAATAAAATAGATCTAAAAAATTCTAAACCTCAAAACATACGAGAAACATTTTCTCAATATCCAGTAATTGAAATTTCGGGTTTGACCGGAAAAAACATTGATAAATTATATGACGCTATTACAAAATACTCTAAGGGGAGATAATGAAATTAAAATTAGAATTTATATCATCCAGCAAACTGAATGAGAAATCCCCGAAAAGTAGAATAGATTTTATTTTGGGTAGAGTTAAAGACGGGAGAATATTGATAATGGACGGTGTACTGAAGGCAGAAGAGGAAATGGATTTGATTAGAGAAACTATGAGAAGAGTAGACACTGGGTTTCCAGGAATAGAAGTTTGCAGTTTAAAAAAATCCACGAAAACGTTTGATGTTTTTTTGGATAGATTTACAGATCAAAGAGAGAGGTTCCAGAAATTTATGGGAATGTTGACAGGTAATATAAATATAACTACAAATATGAGAACAGGCATTACATTGATAGGCCCAGCAAAAATAATCAAAAAAATAAAGAAAAACCCCGATTCGTTTTTTGTATCAACTGAGGTATAACATGACACATCAATGCATAAGATGCGGTAATATTTACGAGAACAGCGATTCTTCAATTTTGAGAGGATGCAATTGCGGTTCGTCTTTTTTTGCATATATAAAATCACAGAAAGATGCTGAAAAATTGAAAAAAATAGAAGAAGAACTCGAAGAACATCACACATCTTTGGAGCGGGAAATTGAGAAAGAAGTTGAAAAAATAGACACACCTTTTGGCATAGAAACAGTGAAAATACCCCAGGAAGGCGTTTATGAGATAAATATAGATGCTTTGATGAAAAACCAACCCCTTATTGTATTGAAAAAGGATCAAACATATTTAATACATTTATCTTCTGTATTTGAGAAAGTGAGAACAAGGAGATAAATCTCAACCATAAAAACTTAAAAAAATATAGTATCTATTATGGAAATTAAACGTCAAACAGCAATAAAAACCAGAATTTCAGATATTGTTAATTCAAAATTTATCAAAAAAGAAGGTTTAGAGCCCAGTTATGTTCTTACTGATCTTGGGCAACGAATAAGTAGGGCAAAAATCGTTGGTATAGTTACAGATAAATTTTTTAACGATTCAAACAGTTTTTCGTCGATTACTATTGATGACGGAACTGGGGCCGTTAGAATTAAAGCATTTCAGGATAACATAGATATGCTTCAAAATTTAGAAATAGGAAATCTATTGATGATTATAGGTAGAGTAAGAGAATACGCTGAAGAAAATTATATATCACCAGAGGCTATAAAATCAATAGCTAATCCAAATTATGAATTATTGCATAAAGTTGAAATTTTAGATAATATTCTAGAAAATAGGAAATTTTTAGAAATAGTCAACAGAGAAAAAGAAAAAATTTCAGATTTGAATGAATTAAAGAATTATCTGAATAATGAGTTTGGTATTGGAGAACAAATATTCGAAAGTATTTTAGAATCCATGAATGAATCTGAAAGAATGAAAGATAACGATTATAAGCCATTACTTATATCAACATTAAAAAAAATGGATGAAGGTAATGGCGTAGAGATTATAAAACTATTGAAAGAAGTTAGATTGCCCGCCGATGTGTTTAATGATATATTGAGCAACCTGTTAGAAGAAGGTGTATTTTATGAGTCGATGCCCGGTGTTTTAAAACTTGCATAGTGATTTTTATGAAAACGTATGATCAAATGTTAGATGAAGCTACTAAAAAACTTCCGAATGAAATTAAACAAGTTGAAAGACTGGAAATACCAAAGCCCGCATCTAACATATCAGGTAGTCAAACGTATATAACTAATTTTCTTGAAATAGCTAATGTTATTAGAAGAGATCCTAGGCATATTTCTAAGTATTTATTTAGAGAACTTGCTACACCCGGACACATTGAAGGTAGTAGACTAATACTCCAGGGTAAAATTTTTGGTAGTTTAATTGAAAAAAAAATAGAAGAATATGTGAAAGAATATGTTTATTGTTCTGAATGTGGAAAACCTGATACTAACTTAATTAAACAAGACAGAATAGCTCTGTTGAAATGTGAAGCGTGTGGAGCTAAACATTCCGTGAAAAATTTTTAAAGAGGTGGTCTTTTTGACTGAAGAAGAAGTTATTAATGAAGAAGAATTGCCATTACCAATGGCTCCGTTAGTAAGATTAATGAAAAAAAATTTGGATAAAGACAAATTGATAAAGAGTCAAGTAAAAATATCGATGAACAAGTGGTTAGGAGAAATGTGTGAGAGAGTGTCTAGAGCAATGAATCTGAATCCTTATACATCTATTGATTTAGCTGCGTTTAAAGAAGCAATTAAAACTTATGAGGATTTAGAAGAAATGCAGAAAGAAAAAGAAAGGATAGTTGTGAGTCTAGAGAAAATAAAACAAGATTGCGACTCTCTGATAAGAGATATTAACAGAAAATTTGATTAAATATTATGATGTTTTGGTCAAAAATATTTAAAATAAAAAATCACTTTGTTGTGGCGATATGCGACAAAGAGTTGTTAGGGAAAAACATAGACTCGGCAGGATTTAAAGTGAAAATAAGTAAACACTTTTATGGCGGAGAAATAATAGATGTGGATAAAGCAATTAAATTAATGCAAAGATCCACAATTTCTAATATTATAGGTAAAAACATAGTTAAAATAGCTATAGATAGAAATTTTATTCATAAAAATAATATTATTCTAATTGGTGGTATTCCTCATGCTCAATTTATCCAATAAAAAAGCACAGTTTTTTATATTGACTTCAGTGATAATTGTTGGAATTTTTTATACACTCAGCAAATACGTAAACCCGTATTCTTTTGTAGACACATCAACCGCGACACAAGGAAGTGAAATTTTTTTCTTTGAAAATATTAAAGATAAAACAATTAAAACAATTGAAATAAGTTCAGCATCCCAGTTGAGTAGCAATATGAACATGTTTAGGAATTATGTACAAAATATAGCTATAAATAAAGGGTACACATTAGCATATAATTACAATATATCAAGTACAAACGTTAACGTTTCTATGGTTTTATCATCAAATAAAATGGCTTTAAGATCAGATTTTACTGTTCCACGTCCTTAAATATGGCATAAAATGCGTTTTAACTTTTTTTGTCGAACAATGAAGATTATTTGATAGTTCTTGTATCATTAGATTATCTTCTTCTCTTTCCTTTTTGGTTGAACCCAGTGTTTTTATTTTGTCTGGATATCGATATCTAGAAAATTTTCTATACATTTCCTTTTTTGATAACGCTACTCCACTTGTCATCATATCTATCATATATTTCAGAAACTTGTATTCCTGTTTTATTTTTATTCTGCTTCTGAATAAATCGGCTTTGGAAATAGCATCGTAAGCTTTTGCTATCTCTTCAGGTTTTTCATATTCATTGATTATATTTTGTTCTATCCAAGTAAAGATTTCTTCAGGATCTTTATCGACATTATTTATAGATAATTTAGCGGCTGTCGCAGATTTTGTTTTGAAAATTATTTTTAACACGTCAAATATATTTTCTTCTCTTTCTCTTTGGCTTAAACTTTCTAGATTATCCAATGTAATTTCATTTCTGTCTCTTGATAAAGTTTCCAAATCATTCATAGCAGATCTTAAATCCCCCTCAGATCTTTTTGCTAAAATTTTTATTATATCAGAACTACAAGTTATGTTTTCTTGGTTGCAAATATATTGAAGTCTTTTTATCATGTCCCAATATGAAATTTTTTTAAATTCTATAATTTGACAATGTTCTTTGAGCGATCTTATATTTTGATCCCATATGTTGTTTGTTGTAAGAACTATCGGATAATTAGATTCTTTAATTATTTTTATTAATTCTGATACGCCACCTCTGTCTTCCCTACCCGTTAATCCATCTATCTCGTCTATTAAAAAAATCTTTCCATTTTTGAACAATGACATTTGTTTTATTGATTTTCCTATAACTTCATTAATCTGAAACGCGGTTCTATAATTTGAAGCATTAAGTTCTATTAGATCCAAATTTTTCTCTCTACCTAAAGCTATTACTAAAGATGTTTTTCCAACACCAGGTGGTCCATGAAAAAGTAAAGCTTTCTTCCCCGATTTCCAAGATTTTATCCATGTTTCTATTTCTTCAATGGCCTTGCTTTGCCCTACAACGTCAACTATTTTTTTTGGCGAATATTTTTCTGTCCACATATAAACACCACTATATTATAATTTGGTTGTTTAGTTTAGATTGATAATATATAGAAAAAACCTCTATTACACCGGCAATAAGTAAAATAACTCCAACTAAAATCAATATTTTTATATTTTCTCCAAAAGTTTTTGCAATGGATTTTTTTCTTGATTTAGTTTTCCAAATTTTTTGAGGATTGATTATAGAATACAAAAGATACAGTCCCTCGGTTCCCGCTAGGATCATAGATAATAGTTCAAGCAATAGAATAGCATACAAGGAAACAAAGTGTAGTAGAGAGTATTTTGTTATAGAATATGTTACACCAAAAAGAAATCCTATGATAGATCCGTTAGCTAAAATTAGAATAAAAGGAGCTATTGCTGTGAGTCCAGATAGTAGATTGATTACTGACAAGCTGAAATTATGAATAAAAATAATAAAGAATATTCTTACATAGTTTTCTTGCTCCATAAGTGATCTTATATTTTTGAATAAATCCTGTTTATAAAACTCTGTTATTATTTTACTAGAGTATTCAGGATAATACACATTCAGAAACTTACCTAAATAAAAAAATAAAAAATATGATATCAAAAAAGTGGAAAACAACACAAAATATAACCATTTGTTTCTTTTTTGGATTATTTTTTTGACATCAATAAAGTATTTTTTAATATACATGATTTCACTTAGACTTGTATAATAAAAATTGAGCTAATAGCGCTTCTAATTGAATTAACTCTGACCCACCTTCGGATATTCTAAAATCATATTCACCTGTCAGTTCTATCATTCTTATTTTATTCTCTTCGGGAATATCTAGATCAAAAATTTGTTTGTGCATTTCTTTTATTATGTCTTCTCCAGATAATCCATGTTTTAGTAGCATATCATGTAATTTTTTCCTAGCATCGATGAAATTTCCTTTAAGGATGAGATCTAACATATTCTTTATATCTGTTGGTTTTGCTTGATTTGCTATTTCATAAATTATATTTTCACTTATATTCTCTTTTAATACTGAAGAGGATTGAAGTAAATTGGATACTTTTCTTAAATCTCCTTCTGACAAATCTATTATTGCGTCTACTCCGCTTTCATCTATTGAAAGCTTTTCTTCTTTTGATATTCTGTTTATGTATTCCTTTATGTGACTTTCGTTTAATGGTTTGAATCTGAAAACAGAACACCTGCTTTGTACTGGTTCAATAATTTTTGAACTATAATTACAAATCAAGAAAAATCGTGTTGTATTAGCAAAAGTTTCCATAGTTCTTCTCAATGCATGTTGGGCATCAGATGTTAATGCATCAGCTTCATCTAATATAACCAATTTGAAACTGATATCAGATAATGATCTGCTTCTAGCGAAATCTTTAATTTTACCTCTAACTATTTGTATTCCTCTTTCATCACTAGCATTCAATTCCAATATATTTGACTTCCAACCATTACCAAATAAATCTCTTGCTAAGGCCAGTGTAGTTGCGGTTTTTCCTGTTCCAGGAGGCCCCGCTAATAAACAATGAGGTATGTTCTTGTTTTTGACAAATGCCTTTAGTCTTTCAATCACATGCGATTGATTTATTACTTCGCTCAATGATTTAGGTCTATATTTTTCTGCCCATATTTCTATATCCATATAACCACCAATACTATGTAAGTTTAATAATTAAAATTGAAAACATTTCTATTAATATGAAAATATCAATAACTGGAACACCCTGTGTGGGTAAGAGCACCGTATCGAATATACTATCTAAAAAACTAGGCTATAAGTTAATAAAAATTAACGATTTGGCTAAACAAATAGGCGCCTATTCCGGATATGATAGAAAATTAAAATCTAAAATCCTTGACATGAAAAAACTAAGTAGAGAGATCAAACAAATTAAATGTGATGTAATTTTGGATGGTCACGTTTCTCACGAGTTTTCTGTTGATATTGTCGTTGTTCTCAGATGTGATCCTAAGATACTGGAAATAAGATTAAGAAAAAAATATCCAAAAAATTCGACTAAAGTTAAAGAAAATGTGGACGCGGAAATTTTAGGAGTTATAACA
>JAGVVZ010000006.1 GCA_018304545.1 Candidatus Aenigmatarchaeota archaeon
TTTAACGGTTCGCAGGGTCGGCTTCGCCTAAAACGCCAAGCGTTTTCCCCTGCTCTCCCAAATTTATTTTTCGAGGTCGGAATTTTGTGGGTTGCCTCATTTTTCGAGGCTCGGATTTTGGAGGAGAAAAAACTTCGTATATCCCTGACGTTAGGTGACATTTATTTTATAGCTCACTGAATAGCAACAATCATTGACTAATAAGAATGATAATTGATTTTGAATGGAAAATTAACTGCTTATCAGTAATAGTTAAAATAAAATGAAGAAATCAATATAAATTGAATTTGGCAAATACATTATACAGTTGGCAAATATTGTTTTGCTGCTATTATTTGGCTTTCGGGGGTGTTTTTATGGAAAGAGATTTTTCTAAATTGAAGAAGAGAGATGGAAGAATAGTTGACTTTGACAAGAAAAAAATAGCTGATGCTATATACAAATCAGTGAAGGCCACTGGCGGCAAAGATAAGAAACTCGTGAACAAACTTTCAGAAAGAGTCATTGAGCTCATGAACTCAGAATTAAAGAATGAGGTGCCAACAGTTGAAGACGTCCAGGATTTTGTGGAGCGCGTTCTTATAGAGGAAGGACAAGCAAAGGTGGCGAAAGCGTATATACTATATCGACAGAAGAGGGCTGAAGCGAGAGCTGAGAAGGCAAAACTTCTCGATAAAGAAGCGGTAGATGAGATAGACAAGAGATTCGATTTGAATGCGTTGCGTGTTTTAAAATCCCGATATTTGAAAAAAAATGAATTGGGAAAGGCAATAGAATCTCCTAAAGAGCTGTTCTCAAGAATTGCGGTTCATGTAGGCTTAGCTGACGTAATGTACGACCAGCAGGTGTTCAATATCAACGGCAACGAAAAAACACATAAACAAGATGATTTTGACTGCATCAAAAATGAAAACAAATTCAGCATAGGCAAATACAAGCTGAATAGATATCACCTCGAAGCACTGAAAAGAGTATATGATCGTGCGAACAGAAATGGACAAATAAAAATAAGCTGGGATGAGTTGCTAGATCTTATCAAAAATAATAAACTTGATTCATATGAAAAGAGCATGGACGAATATTTTGATATAATGACAAACAAAAGATTCATGCCCAATACTCCTGCTATTGCTAATTTCGGGAACAGATTAGGAATGGGGTCTGCCTGTTTTCATCCTAATCAATTAGTAATAACATTAGATGGACCTAAAAATATAAGTGAAATTAATGTGGGAGATAAAGTTTTAACTCACAGAGGAAGATTTAGAAATGTTAAACAAATATTTATCAGAGAAACTAATTCATTACTTTCTTTTCAGTGTAGGAAGTTGCCTAGAGCTGCCATGTTAGTAACAGAAGAGCATCCTATATTAACTTATAAAGATGGTGAAATGGGATGGTATCCGGCTTATATGATAAAAGAAAAGGATAAAGTAGCACTCTCATATCCAAATGAAACAAAAGATGTGGAAAAAATTAAAGTAAGCGGCATTGTAAAAGATGTAACAATAGAAAATGACAAGTGTTATTATGAATATAAAGGCGGAAAATTTGATGCGTTTGTTCATACCACAAAATCTGTCAATGAGACTATTGAAGTTGATTATGATTTAATGAAACTATTTGGCTTTTATTTAGCAGAAGGCAATGTGTCTGAAAACGACTGCGTCAGATTTACACTATCTGTGGACGAGATGGAATATTGTAATGAAATAATTTCTATAATGGAAAGAAAATTTGGTATTACTGCACGTATAGAAACAAATAGTAATCCTGAAAGAAAGTGGTTGTCACTACGTTTTCATTCTACTATATTAGCAAAATTTTTTGAAAACATATTTGGTACAGGCTATAATGAAAAAAAAATACCAAACTGGATCACATTGTTACCTGTAGAAAAACAGAAGGGTCTAATGTCAGGCATGATAAGAGGGGATGGTACTATATTCAAAAACTGGAATAAAATGAATGCAAAGCTTGTTATGTCAAACACTAATTTAGTATATGCTTTTTGGCAAATGTGTATGCGTTGCGGTGTTTTTGCTTCACTCCGCAAGGAAAAGATACCTAAACTCGGAAACACAGAACCTTTTATTTGCACATTAGGAGACTCAAAAGGACAGTTGCTGATGAACGAATTATTTAGAAAAAAAATACAAGAAGTTGTTAGTCTAAATAAAACCTTTATTATAAATGGATTTGTATTTACTGATGTTGAGAAAATTGAAAAAATAAACTATCAAGGACCTGTTTTTAATTTAGAAGTGGAAGAAGATCATTCTTATGTAGCTAATATGGTATCAGTACATAATTGCTTCGTTTTAGATGTAGATGATTCCTTAGAAAGCATTATGGGAACGTTAGGAAAGGCTGCAATGATATTCCAAGCTGGTGGCGGGCTTGGTTATAATTTCTCTAGACTAAGACCGGAAGGTGATTATGTTGCATCAACATCTGGTCAAGCATCTGGCCCGTTAAGTTTTATGAGATTGTATGATACAATGACTGAAGTAATAAAACAGGGCGGAATTAGAAGGGGGGCGAACATGGGCATAATGAACAGCAACCATCCTGATATTGAGAAATTTATTACTGCTAAAAAAGGCAATCAGGCGCTAAAAAATTTCAACATCTCTGTTTTAATCACATCTGACTTCTGGGAATATTATAAGAAGAACGAGCCTTATCCACTAATTAATCCTAGGAATAAACAGATAGTCAGAACTGTCAACCCTAAAATGCTTCTCGATTTGATTGTTTATCAGGCATGGGAATCAGCCGAGCCAGGCGTGATATTTTTTGACCATGTAAATAAATATAATCCTTTCTTCGAACATTTAGGACCTATCGTTACTACTAACCCATGCGGAGAAGTGCTTCTTTATGGTAATGAATCATGTAATCTAGGAAGCATAAATGTATGGGCGTTCGCTAAAGAAACGGAAGATGAAGAAATTGAATACGACTGGAATGGATTGGCAGAGACTGTTAGAACTTGCACCAAATTCTTGGATAATGTAATTGATGTAAATAATTACCCACTCAAAGAGATTGAAGAGATGACATTAGCCACAAGAAAGATAGGTCTGGGTGTTATGGGTGTAGGTGATCTGCTTTTTGAACTAGGCATTCCATTTAACAGCGAAGAAGGAAGAAAGTTCATGGAAAAAATAATGCAATTTATAAATTACCATTCCAAGTTGCAGTCGATTGAACTGGCGAAGGAACGGGGCATACTACCTTATTTTGATAAAAGCTTCTATCCGCAGGGCCGTCTGCCTTTCAGTGGATTTGACAAAAAAGATGAATGGGATTTTGACTGGAATGAAGTGACAGAAAAAATCAAGAAGCATGGCATCAGAAATGGCTACACCACTATCATTGCCCCCACGGGCAGCATATCGATGATTGCCGGATGCAGCAGCGGCATGGAACCTGTGTACAGTTTAGTCTTTGAAAAGCACGTGGCTGTCGGCAGTTTTTATTATGTTAATCCTATATTTGAAAAAATACTGAGAGAACATGATTTGTTTGACGAGGAGCTAATAGCAGAAATAAGTAAGATGAGAGGAAGCATCCAAAATATCAAATACGTGCCTGCTAAAGTGAAAAAAATATTTGTCACAGCAATGGATATGACGCCGGAAGATCATATTAGAGCCTTAGCCTCATTCCAGAAATGGATTGATTCATCTATATCCAAGACAAACAATTTCCCTGCTAACGCAACCGTCGACGACATGAAGAGTAGCTATCTACTTGCATACGAACTGGGTTGCAAAGACGTGACTGTATTCAGAGACACTTCAATCGCTCAGCAAGTATTAGTTGGTGGCAAGCAGACGTTAACGGATAAAAAAGGAAAAGACGTACAGCCTGTAGTACTAATGACGCCGCCTATGGCTTCAGCCAATCCGTCAAATGTTAAAACAATAACAAGATGTCCAGAATGCAATACGCAAGTTAATCATGATGAGGGCTGTGTGCTGTGTCCGGGATGTGGCTGGGGATTATGCGCCTGATTATATTATAAATGTCATTACTTCCTTTTCGTTGATTTTCTGTTATTGCTGAATAATGAATAGATGTTTCTTATATATGATGCTAATACACTGTTTACTGGTTCAAACCCGGGAATGTTTTCCGTATAAATATCAGGGAATTTTATACGAAATTCGCCTCTTTGTTGATTAATTCTTTCAAATGTCCCAATCAGATTACTAGGACTACTGAGATAGATGCAACCGCCAGAAACAAAAATAGCTATGTCATCGAATCTGGGCCGATAATAAACAGCAAACGCTTGTGTCATTTTTTATTAGAGCACGTTTACTTTTTTATCTCTTTCTATTGTTTTTATCGTAATACATCTATCAATTGCTTACTAGAAATAAAGAATACAATCAGTCATTGAAGCCGAAGCCAAACTTTTCTGTGTCCACATCTTTAATGTAATCCCCCTGCGGCTTGTATTCTCCTGGTTTTTTGTTGTTTCTATTTACTCCTTCAACCGTTTTTTTCTCAAGCAATGATTCTATTCTTTTTATTCTTGCTCTTAATTCCTCTAAATCCATTTCCAATTTATCCAATCTTGCGAAAATTTCTCCTTCCATAATAAAAATGTCCTCCTTAATAGTATATATAACTTATAGAAGCCAAAATGGAAAACTTTATATAATCTCTTATTCCTATAAAGTAGTAAATGATTATTATGGCAGACTATGCTTTAGTTTTATACAGAATTGGCCCAGAAACAGCGTCTACTACGAAGTGGTATGTTGTAATGGCAGATCTTTCTGGAAGAGCGATTGTACCTGAAAAAGGTGTTTCTATTGCTAGATACGAGACTGATAGTCCTGATATTGTTAATACTATAAATAGATTGGTAGATGTTTACGTTGGAAGAGACCGGGGAGATAATGGATTACTAGAAGACATAGAAACTGAAACTGAATTGGAACCGGTTCAAGCTTAAATTTGTTGATTGATATGGGTAGCACAAAAAGAGCAATTCGAAAAGCTGAAGAGAATTTAGCAAAAGGATATAGGAGATCTGCTATGCACCACTTAACCCAGAGTGATAACCCTCTATTAAAATTTTACGCCAGAAATATAGGGAGATATGCTTCATGTACAACTCTTCTTTTATTGGGCACGTTGGGATGTGCAGGAACAGCATGTGCTACGATTTATGGACCAGAATTGATGCGTTATGCGCAATCACTGTTTTAATACATTATAATTCTTTTTAATTATTATGGATCTTCTTAAAACTCAAAAAGAGATTTTCGATAATAAAGTTAAAAGAAAGTTCAATACTACGGATGTGGGCAAAGAAATTATTCTCATGACCGAAGAGCTTGGCGAACTTGCTAAAGCCTATAAACATGGAAATAAAGATGAAATGATTGATGCTGTAGGCGATCTTATGGTTTATTGCTTAGGATTGTGCGAAATTCTGAAGATAAACAGCGAAGAGCTGTTACAAAAAATAGTTGAAAACAACAAAACTAGAAGTCATAAAGGAAATTTATAACCTTAACCATTAATATAATCGGTGATCCACTCTCTCAACATAAACTCTATCACCATCTAATCCTGCTACTTCGAATGTGACTTCCATTGTTCCAGTATCCGTTCGAAAGGCATAAACGTGTCTTTCATTTAGTTGAGGTTTTCCGTCTAAACCAAGAAGTACGGCTAATCCTTTTCCTAAGCAAACTCTTGTTCCATCTCTATGATATAAGTCGAACATATTTCCTGTCATTTTTAATCACGTATTACTACTATATAATGACTAATATATAAACATTTCTATTATTCAGTGGTTAAACACTACTTATAAAGAGTAAAAATAGTGCCTCAGCAATTTCAATCTAACTATTCATAACAAGATGGGATCACTTTCTTTTAAATTAAAAACAATTTAAATACAGAAAACTCTTAATAATATAACAGTACTATAATTTTGTGATATCATGTCAGAAAGTTTGGAAATTAAAGACCTACACGTAAAAGTGGAAGGAAAAGAAATTTTGAAAGGTCTCAACATAAAAATAAAACAAGGTGAAATCCATGCTATAATGGGACCTAACGGCAGCGGGAAGAGCACGTTGGCAAATACGCTTATGGGCCATCCTATCTATGATGTGGAAAGAGGTCAGATACTATTAAACAAAGAGGATGTTCTACAATACAAAGCAAATGAACGTGCAAAGAAAGGATTATTCTTAGCTTTCCAATATCCTACAGCCGTGCCGGGAGTGACAATGTTTAATTTCTTAAGAACCGCGTATAACGCAGTAAAGGTAAACGGCCATGCTAAAGATAAAAAACAAGAATTGACATCTGTACTGCAGTTCAGCAAACTACTTAATGAGAAACTGAAAATGCTTAAGATGGACGAGTCTTTTGTAAAAAGATATGTAAACGATGGCTTTTCTGGAGGAGAAAAGAAAAGATCTGAAATACTCCAAATGGCTTTATTAGAGCCTAAGTTTGCTGTACTTGATGAAACTGATTCCGGTCTTGATGTGGATGCATTAAGGATTGTATCGGAAGGCATCAATAAGCTTTCAGGTCCAAATCTTGGCGTATTGATAATCACCCATTATCAGAGAATATTAAGATACATCAAACCTGATCATGTGCATGTAATGATTGACGGAAAGATAGTTAAATCAGGCGGACATGATTTGGCAGAAAAACTGGAAGAAGAAGGATATGATTGGATTATAAAGGAGATAAAAAATGAATAAAAACCAGCAAGGAATCTTGCAAATAAATGCGGATTATGCAACCAAATACGGATTTAACGTTCCTGAAAATTACGTGTTCAAATCAAGAAAAGGCTTAAGCAGGGAAATAGTAGAAAAAATCTCCGAAATGAAAAATGAGCCGAAATGGATGACAGATTTTCGTTTGCGTTCTCTTGATATATTCATGAAAAAATCTATGCCAAAATGGGGAGCGAACTTAGATACAATAAATTTTGATGATATTTATTATTATTTGAAACCGACTGAAGAAAAAGCGAAAAGCTGGGAAGATTTACCAGAGGAAATTAAGAATACGTTTGACAGGCTGGGTATTCCTGAAGCAGAAAGAAAGTTTTTAGGAGGAGTTGGCGCTCAATATGAAAGCGAAAATTTATATCACAGCATCAGAGAAGATCTCGCTAAGAAAGGTGTTATATTTCTTGGCATGGACGATGGCTTAAAAGAATATCCAGAAATTGTAAAAAAATATTTCGGCACTATAGTGCCACCGGAAGATAACAAGTTTGCTGCCTTAAACAGTGCTGTTTGGTCCGGCGGATCATTCGTTCTTGTACCAAAAGGTGTTAAAGTTGACGTACCACTTCAAGCTTATTTTAGAATCAATGCTGCTAACATGGGACAATTCGAAAGAACGTTGATAATAGCAGAAGAAAATAGCTTCGTGCATTACACCGAAGGATGTTTTACAAAAGGTACACCCATAAAGACAATATCTGGATTAAAAAATATAGAAGATATCAAAGAGGGGGATATAGTGCTCACTCACACGAATTCTTATAAAAAGGTTTACAAAATTCAAAAAAGAAAGCATGATGGAGTAATGTGTACAATAAACTATTTTGGTGATACAAGACACGAGATAAAAATAACTGGAGATCATCCTATACTCTCTGTAAGAAGAACAAAAACAGAATACAAAAATAATGAATGGGAAACAGAGTGGGTAGAATCAAAGAATTTAGAAAAAGGTGATTATGTTGCAATACCTATTGATAGAACGATTATATCGCAAGACGGAAGATTTTTCTCAGTAAAACTGAGCAGAGGAAGGCATACACCAAAAGTAATTGAGTTTAAAATTGATACAGACAAAGACTTTTTCAGATTAGTAGGTTACTATATGGCAGAAGGTTCTATAATTAAAGAAAATTATTTGACATTTACTTTTAATAAAAATGAAAAGGCGTTTATAGAAGATGTAAAAGAATTGTTGGAAAAATTCTTTGGAAAAGCACCTTTAGAAAATGAAGAATACAAAAATGGTATTTCTCTTGTACTTTGTAGCACATTAGCTGCGAGACTTTTCAAGCAGGAATTTGGCTCTGGAGCAAAAAACAAGTCATTGCCAAAATGGTTTATGCTAGAAGCGCCAGAAAAACAAGTAGAATTCATAAAAGCTTACTGGAGAGGAGACGGCAGCTTTATCAACAAGAAATATTCATGGGGCAAGAAAAGAATGTTCAGAATAAATACTATCTCAGAAGTTCTTGCAGAGCAAACAAGAGATTTATTGTTAAGGTTGAATATTTTTGCATCAATAAATGTTTGGAATAAAAAAGAACCTAGAAGCAATTCATTTGCGATATACATAGGCGGTTCTCATTTACATAATTTTGCAGATATTGTGTCTCATAACATAAATGGAAGTGCCAACAACGCTGGAAAGCTATTGCTGAAACAAGAATTGATGTCTTATACGCAGATAACTGATAAATATGCATTTGTTCCAATCAAAGATATAAAAAGAGAAATTGTAAAAAATGTGGAAGTTTACAATTTTAGTGTTGAAGATGATGAATCATATATTGCGCATGGAATAGCAGTTCACAATTGTACAGCTCCCGTATATACAACTGACTCTCTGCATTCTGCAGTAGTTGAAATCATCGCCTTGCCGGGATCAAGAGTGAGATACACGACAATACAAAACTGGTCTCCAAATGTTTATAATCTGGTTACTAAAAGAGCATATGCTTATGAAAATGCAACAGTTGAATGGGTTGACTGCAATATAGGATCAAAAATAACGTCTAAATATCCCAGCGTATTTCTTGTTGGCAAAGGAGCAAAAGGAGAAATATTATCTATAGCCTTTGCTGGTAAAGGTCAACATCAAGATGCCGGTGGTAAGGCAGTGCATTTAGCACCTAACACTCAATCTACGATTACTTCAAAATCAATCAGCAAGGATGGGGGAAGAACAACTTATAGAGGATTGCTGAAAGTTTACCCCGGATGCAAGAATGTTAAATCCAACGTTCGATGCGACGCCTTGATATTAGACGACAAATCTGCTTCAGACACAATCCCATATATGGAAATTAATGAGAAAGATGTCAGTATAGGCCATGAAGCAAGCGTAGGTAAAATCAGTGATGAACAACTATTTTATCTCATGTCACGTGGCCTTAATGAAGCCGAAGCGATGGCAATGATTGTTCGTGGCTTTATCGAACCTATTTCAAAAGAATTGCCGATGGAATTTGCATTAGAATTGAATAGACTGATAGAGCTGGAGATGGAAGGATCTGTCGGTTAGTAACTGTAAATACTTAACTTTCAGCCAGTAAAAACCGCATAAATCGCTTTTAATATAGTTACATAACCAATTAGTTTGAAAACAGCAAAAGGGAGTCCTGAACTCAAGAAAAACAGTCCTATACCCGTGAGCAGATCTGTTAAACCCATCCAATCATAGTAATAGCCTAATGCAATACTCGAGATTATTGAAACAATTCCTTTTATAAAAGAATAATAGATAAAAAATTTAATAATCGGAATATCGGTGCTCGATATCAAAAAAAATCCAGCTATTAAATCCAATAAGCTCATGAATTTTACTAATAACATGATACTACATTAAACTCAGAGTTTTTATTATTTGATTTAGTCTATTATATACGTGAGATAATATTAAATTTATTTAAGTTATAACCCTGTTATATTAAAGAAGGTAATTCAATGAACAAAGAGATAATCAATAAAATTATCGAACCACAATGGATGAAAGAAATAAGAATGGGTGCGTGGGACAAGTTCCAGCAAATTCCAATGCCAACTATAAAAGATGAGGAGTGGAAATATACGGATATATCAAGTCTTGATTTGACTAAAATTAATCCCTCTACAATCAATAAGATGATGTTTGAAGTAAGCGACAAACTTAAAAAAAGCGGCGTCATCATCACAGATCTCAGGGATGCAATAGAAAATCATGAAGAGTTAGTAAAGAAATATTTCAGTTCTGTTGTAACACCTAATAAGAAGTTTGATTATCTAAATTTTGCATTCTGGAACAATGGGATATTTATTTACGTGCCTGAAGGCGTGAATGTGGATATTCCTGTAAGAGCGGCATTTTTAACCAAGGATGTTTCGGCTATTTTCACTCACAATCTCATTATTTTAGAACCAAACTCATCTATTAATTTTTATGAGGAATATTCTTCCAATGCATCAGACAAGCAATCGCTACAATCAGGAATAACAGAAATAATTGTAAAGGAGAATTCACATATAGATTTTGTTTCTATACAAGAATGGAACGACAACTTTTATGATTTTTCAACAAAGAAAGCTATTCTTGAAAGAGATGCGACAATCACCTGGATCTTTGGTTGTTTTGGAGGAAAGGTAACCAAGTGGAATATAAATACTGTGCTTAATGGGGAAGGATCACAAACAAAAAATCTTGGCGTGTTTTTTGGAAATAAGAAACAACATTTCGATATATCAACTAATGCGTATCATCTCGTACCCCGCACAACCAACAACATATTAACAAAAGGCGTGCTGAGCGATAACGCAACATCCGTTTATCACGGCTTGATATCAGTTGAAAAAGATGCCCAAAAAACCGATTCGTATTTAGCCGATCATACTCTAGTGTTAAGTGAAAATGCCTTAGCAAACAGCATCCCCGAATTGAAAATAGAAGCGAACGACGTGCGAGCAACGCACGGCGCTACTATAGGCAAAATAGATGAAGAGCAGTTATTCTATTTAATATCGAGAGGATTAAGCAGAAATGAGGCCGAGCTATTAATCGTCAAAGGATTTTTTGAGCCAGTGATACAAAAAATACCAATGGAAGATATTAGAGGGAAAATACAAAAAATAATAGAAGGGAAAATGAGTGTTTGACGTAAAAAAAATCAGAAAGGATTTTCCGATTTTAAATAGAAAAATCCATGGCAAGAAGCTGGTTTACCTGGATAATGCAGCTACCAGCCAAAAACCTAAACAAGTAATACAGACACTAAAAGACTTTTATGAGAAACATAATGCGAATATCCATCGCGGCGTCTATGTGCTGTCGGAAGAATCATCACAGATGTATGAAGATGCATACGAGAAGGTTGCCAAATTTATAAATGCTGATGGAATGGAAGAAATCGTTCTTGTCAGAAATACAAACGAGGCAATGAATATTGTTCTTTATTCTTGGGCGTGGGACAATTTGAAGAAAGGAGATGAAATAATCACCACAATGATGGAGCATCATGCAAATATAGTGCCATGGCAATTGCTAGAAAAAAGAGGGGTGAAGTTGAAATATGTTGATATAAATGATAACGGCACACTGAGAATGGAAGATTATAATAAATTAATTACAAGAAAAACAAGACTAATTGCCGTGGTTCATGTTTCAAATGTTCTTGGAACAATAAACCCAATCAAAAAAATAGGAAAAATGGCGCATGACCACGATGCTAAACTTTTAGTGGATGCAGCACAATCAGTTCCTCACATGCCTGTTGATGTGAAAGAAATAAACTGCGATTTTCTTGCATTCTCAGGACATAAAATGCTTGCACCAACAGGAACGGGTGCGTTATTCGTTAAAAAAGAAATATTAGAGAACATGCAACCGTTCATGAGAGGAAGTGCAATGATAAAAGAAGTTTATTTACATGAAGCTAAATGGAATGACCTGCCGTGGAGGTTTGAAGCCGGCACGCCAAACATAGCGGATAATATAGCATTTGCAACAGCTATTGACTATCTGCAAAAAATAGGGATGAGAAATGTCAGAGATCATGAGAAGCAGTTAACGAAATATGCATTGAAGAGAATGAGTGAGATAAAGCAGCTGAAAATTTATGGACCGCTTGATACAGATAAAAGGGGTGGTGTTATTGCTTTTACTCTGGGCGATATTCATCCTCATGATCTATCGACGGTGCTGGACGATTTCGGCATAGCAACGAGAAGTGGTCACCACTGTGCGATGCCTTTACACAATAGGCTTAAGCTTGCAGCTTCTACTCGAGCTAGTTTCTATATCTATAACACAAAAGAAGAAATCGACTATTTTATCGATGCTCTGAATAAAGCAGCAAAGGTGTTTCGATTATGAATTCCGAAATGTATGGTGAAATAATTTTGGACTATTACAGAAATCCAAAAAATTTTGGGAAACTGGATAGACCAAATATCGTTTCCAGAGATGCTAATCCTCTATGTGGGGATATAATTGAAATACAATTAAAAATCAGCAAAGACAAAAAAATATCCGACGTGAGGTTTAATGGCAATGGGTGTGCTATTAGCAGAGCTTCTGCATCTATGCTAACAGAATTAATTAAAGATAAAACACTGAATGATATAGTTAAATTATCAAAAAAGGATGTTCTTGATCTTCTTGGAATTGAATTAAGTCATGTTAGGATGAAGTGTGCATTGCTACCATTAAAGGCTTTAAAATTAGGAGTGTATGGATTTTTGGGAAAGACGTTCAATGAAAAGGAAATGTGAGCTACTATAGTAGAAAGATTTAAATATACTTAAGTATACTATAGTATACATTGATATTTATGAACGAAACAACAGTAAAGTTGCATAAGACTACGAAAACAGAACTAGATAAATTTAGAGAATATAAAAATGAAAGTTATGATGAAGTAATACAGAAGGTAATATTCATAGCTAAAACTTTAAAGACACAACCACAACTGAGTAAAGAAACAATAGAAGCTATCGAAATGGCTAGAGAAAGGATAAAAAAAGGCAAATTCATGACTGAAGATGAAGCCAGAAAGAGGCTTGGCTTCTAATGTATGAAGTTATTTTTGATGAAGTTGCAATAGAATTTTTAAACAAATTACCAAATGATTTGAAAGAAAGAATATTCAAGAAAATATTATCAACTAAACACAATCCATTTCACTTTTTTGAAAGATTAGAGGGAAGAAAGGATTATAAACTCAGAGTTGGGGATTATAGAGTTATAGCTGATATTGATCAAAAAACTAAAAGAATAGAAATAGCTGTAATTGGACATAGGAGAAATATATACAAGCAGATATAATATATGATTTTATCGAAAAATATTTGATGAAAAGGAAATATAATAGTATCCTCTGTGAAATATAATTCATTTCTCGTTTTTGTATATAATTTTTGTATATAATAAAACATTTAACCTTTCTATTGGTTTATTGGAATATGACATATGATAGCTGGGCAGATTGTCGTTATGTGGTCGGCAAAGACGCAAGATTTGGCCCTGCAAAACCAAGAAATGTGAACTATATACCTAAAGTTCCTGTTATTGGTTTTCTTGGATTTCATGAAGATTACAATCAATATTGTGCTGGATTTTTTGGAGATTTTGGGTACTGGTCTCCTGATAGATCTGTGAGGAATGACACATGTCTAAAAACTAGAAAGGCTGGAAAATGTCCGAGGGGATTTGGTATTAAAGTTCCGAATAAATATGTGCCTGAATATGTAATTTATGGAAGATACAATTTAGAAAAAAGTGATGAGATAAGGGAATTAATTCAATTGATTTTTGCAACAACAGTTAGAGATCTGTCTGAAATTAATGACGAAATTCCACGTGAGATATTGATGACCAGAAGATGCAAACTAAATATCGATTTGGATGAAGTAATTACCGTAAACTCCCTATATCCTCTAGAAGGAAGTGTCACCTACCAACCTGTTAGAAGGAGCAAAAAATTTAGAGGCCACACTTTTCAGTTAGGAATAGATGTAGGTAATAGTCCTGGAGAAACTGTATTAACTAGTGGCAGGAGTGACATGTCATATTCAATGTCTCTTCACCGTGACGGAAAATGTATTTGGTATTTTGTGTCCTATTACCAACATCCTCACCGAACCTCTATAATAAAAATAATGAATCCGTCAATAAATTTTTCAGACCCGAGATATATTAGAAGAAAAATAGCAGAAAAGGAAGAACTGAACGGATTGAAAAATTTTTTAAAATTCATGGAAAATACTATCTGCCAATGACAGAATTATTAACTGTCCTGCTCCACCGCATTTACGGATGTTTTTAAATAACTCCAACTACATCTTTTAAAGATTTATAAAATAATCAGTTTATAATATCTCTGGAAAGTAGATCAAATGAAAGGTATAGTTCAGATCACCGATAAGATAAACCGTTCGGAATTAGACAATTTTAGCACTAAAAAACTTGAAGGACAAATAATCAGAAAAAGCCTGAATTTTCCAGGGACAGATGTTTATCTAATAAAACCGGAAGTTTACAGAAATTGGAAAACAAATGGAAAACTATCGAACGATTTTTTAAGTGAACTTGATGCTCCGATCAAAAATCTGATAAACAAATACAAATCGATAACCATAAGAACATGCTTCTGGTTTAAAGGTTTTGAAAATCCTAGGGCACTGCCATCATGGAGAAACCTCAAAAATAAAAAGGATGTTCTAAAAAGCATTGGAGAAGCATACAAGTCAGGGGAGACCATTGCAAGAGATAATAAAATCAGCGAGTATGAACTTGGTCTTCTTATTCAAGGACGCTTAGATGCAGAAAAGGGAGGATTTGCTGTTGCCGATATTGAAAAGGAAAAATTATGCATGATCGACTCTTGTTGGGGCGATGCACATCTAATAGCAATGGGCGGAGAAGATTTTGACACTTATTGGATGGATGAAAATGGCAAGATCATAGAGAAGATCATAAGAAACAAAAAGATTGGCCATTTTTATGTGAAAACCCTGAAAAAGGCCCTGAAAATAAAAGGAAACAAGCAAATAATGCCAAGCCTAACAGACAGTGAAGTTATTGAAATTTCTAAACATGTTTTCAGGTCTGCAAAAAAATTTAACTGCAATGTCGAAGCTGAATTTCTGATAACAAAAAATGGGATAATTGATATTTATGAGCTTCAGATGAAACCCGGTTTCACTATATTCAAACCGCAGGAATCTTTGGATGAGAAAGATGTTATAGTGAAAGGTTTGGGTGCCTATCCAGGAAAAGTCAAAGGCCGGGTTAGAATCATTAAAAATAGATTGGATTTCAAAAAAATAGAGGATGGTGACATAGCAGTTGTTGATAAAAAAATGATGGCAATTGAGCTACCACTACTAACTAAAGTTGCTGCAATAATCACAACAACAGGCGGTATAACATCGCACTTTGCTACTGTTACAAAAGAATTCAAGATTCCGTGTATAGTCGGCGCTCATAATGCGACAAAAATTCTAAAAAATAATCAAGAAATATTTGTTGATGCTGTAAGAGGAGAGGTCTATTCCAAAATGCCCGAAATAGATGAGTTGGGCACCGACACTGACGTGGTTTGGTTTGCTGAATCCACTAAGAAGATAGATCTCATCGGCAATAAGGCATTGAATTTAATAAATATGATGCAATTGGGCCTGCCTGTGCCACCAGGATTTATCATTACTACAAAATCATTAAGTGAGTTTCTCAGAGAAAATAAAATCGATAAGGAAATGAATAAAATGCTTGCCAACATGAATTTCGGAAAATTGGAAGGCATGGAAGAGAAAATAAAATCTTTTTTCAGCAAATCAAAAATTCATAAAAGCCTCGAAAAAAATATTGTAGATTCTTTTGATAAGCTAAAACAAAAATATCATCGCGTGTCCGTAAGATCATCTGCTACATGCGAAGACAGTGTTAAAGCATCCTTTGCCGGCCAGTTCCAGAGTTTTCTGTTTGTGAATGATAAAAATAATCTACTGAAATCCATCAAAAATTGTTGGGCGTCTGCATATAGACCTGGCGTGTTTATTTACGCCAATAGACTAGGAATAAATCCGAAAAATATTAAGATGGCCGTTGTTGTTCAAGGAATGATAGAAGGAGAGAAAGCGGGAGTGATATTTACGAAAAATATATGGGAAGGAGAGAAAGACACTATTCTGATCGAATCTTCTGAAGGAATAGGCGAGAATGTGGTCTCAGGCTTGAAAACCCCCAGCAGATATGTGATAGATAAAAAATCTGGCAAAATTCTACACAAAAGCGAGAAAAGAGGAGACAGCTTATCTACTGGGGAAATATCCGAACTGATTAAGTATGCAAAAATATTGGAAGATTATTATGGTCATCCACAGGATATAGAATGGGCGATAAAAGACGGAAAAATTTATCTTTTGCAAAGCAGACCTATAACAGCATGATTTCGTTAACCAAAATAATTCAATAGAAAATATAAAAACTAAATTTTGATTCCTTTCTTTTTCATAAGGTACAGCAACAATATGTGGCATTAGACCGGTTTGGACATGACGTAAAACAGCAAAAGAATTCTTAGAAGTATTAAATGCGCAATACGCAGAAGCTGCGAGAACTTTGGGAATAAATTTTGAACAACTTAAAGAAATATATACAGAAAGTGGCTATGGTTTAATCACAATAAGAAATGAAAAAGGAGTTGTATATTTAGAAGATCCTGTTGTGCTAACTGGTACAGACGTGGAACAAGATGTAGACCCACTTACATTTCCAAGACGTTCAAGATTAATAGATGGTGGTCTTGATTATGCTGTCATAGGACCTAATGTTGTTCCTGTTTTTATAGGTGGTGGTTATGATAGAAGAGACGGCTGGTCAACACTAGTAATTTATGGTGGAACTGGTCAAAAAAATCGCCAGCCCACTTTTAGGAATGGACTTGAAAAAAAGGACGGATATGATTTAAGCAGAATTGGAAGAACCAGAAAGTATCTATTGGAAAATTTTCCAGGTTATTTTGATCCAAGAATATTAGTTGAAAAAAAGACAGAACCTGAAAGGCCATTCTGAATATAAGTTATTTGCCAACAACTTTCTTTAGTTCATGATACAGGTTATCTTCGATTTCAATTTCTCCTGATGCAAGATTTTTTTCAGTAAGACGATTTCCACGTTCACCAGGAAGAAGAATTTCATTTACACCTTCCAGTTTTCTGGCCGACTTGATGCGCTTGATTATGGAGGATACTTCCTTCATAAAAGTTTCTCTAGACGTGAGTATTTCTGGGTTGATAGCAATAACTAAATTACCTGCATTATTACTTTTGTTATCAAAGGAATCGGCTTGCACTAAAGCACCAGAAAAAATTTGAACAATCAAGGCCAATCCAGAACCTTTATGCTCTCCAAAAGTCTTTATCGCACCTGACATAATCTCTGCAGGATCTTGAGTAGGGTTACCCTCCTTATCGTATCCAATATCTTCAGCAACTTTTTTGTTCGCAGTTTTAGCTTCAATCAATCCATAATACGCAATTGCAGAAGTAGACATATCAAATATGATGGAATCACTTTCTGTGGGAATTCCATATGCCATTGGATTTGTGCAGAAACGAGCTTCAGTTGACCCATGTGGAGCGGTGGTTTGAAATGGGGCCGAAGCATAAGCAATTCCAATTAAACCTTTATCTGCTATTTTCTTTGCGTAGTATCCTAATGCACCAGTGGATTCAGATGTATTGAAATTGCCAACTATTCCAATTCCAGATTTTTTAGCCTTTTCAATAGCCGTGTCAGTTATCAAATCCATAACTAACATAGCATGAGTTGCATTCCCATCAAATAGAGCTGAAACAGGTGTTTCTTTAATAATTTTTGGGGCACCACCATTGTCTCTTTTTGGAATACCCTTACCAATTAACTTGACTACACCTTGGTTGTTTCCACGTAATTGCGCATACATTAGCACATCTAAAATAGTCCCTGCTTCTTTTTTAGAATAACCATAATGTAAAAGTGTCTTCTTCCCAATGTTTTTTAATTTAGAAATCTTTATTTTCATAGCGGCATCTCATTTCTTATAAAAGAATAGTTGTTAGGAATTTAAAACCGAATTATATTAGAAATGAAAGAAAATAAAAATTATAATTAAAAACAATTTTTTAATCTACTATTCAGGTCCTCCTCTCGGAATCATCCCTCTTAATTCACTGTCTCCTCAACCACTTCATTAATCATCATTATCAGCCTCTCCTCATTATTCTTGATCATCATCCCGTTATATTTCTAATATATACTATGCATTGGATTTTATTTAAACTCCGTCTAAAAAGGCCTTGTAACGGGTTAAAACTAGCATATTGAAACAGGACCAATCAGCACGGAAGCAATAAAAGAATTTTTGTAGAGGGGAAAGAATTTTTCAAATTTCTACTTAATAGAAAAGTAAAAGAATAAAACCATTAACACGAACAAAATATTATGAGTTTCACATATGCTTATCCTCGAGAAAAACTTTTAACAGGGGCAACTACAGCTCTGGTTGGCTGTATGGGATATAAACCTAGGGAATCTGTTTTGGTATTAACTGATGATTTGCATAGGTCTATAGGACAATTATTTTATGACGCTGCTCAAAATGTTGTTGAAGGATCTCCTTTACGAATATATGAAATGCAGAACACAGGTGGGAATGGCAGAGAACCTGTTGATAGAGATGTACCCAAATTAATGAAAGAATATGATATAGTACTTATAGCAACCAGATATTCATTGACTCATACAAAAGCACGAAGAGATGCTACTAAAAAAGGTGTCAGAATAGCTTCAATGCCAGGAATCACTGAACTGTCTTTGGCTGAAGGCGGTATGACTGCTGATTATAAAGAAGTGGCGAGGTTAACACAAGAGATGCATGAAGCTGTTAGAAACGGGGGATTAATGCACGTTTATACCGAACTTGGAACTGATGTTCAAATAAGATTAGGAAAATATCCGTGGCATCTTGATATGGGAATTTATCATAATAGGGGCGAATTCGGAAATTTGCCTGCAGGTGAAATTTATACTGCACCTTTCGAGAGAGGTGTAAACGGCGTAATAGTTTTTGATTATATGGGTAGCGTCATCAATTCTCCTGCTACTGTCGAAATCAAAAACGGAAGAATTGCTGGTGGAGATAAAAGAATATTAAATTTAGCTAATAGTGTTGGTTATAGAGGAAGACAAATTGCGGAATTGGGCATAGGAACTAATCCAAGAGCAATAGATACTACAAGTGTATTAGAAGCAGAAAAGATGCTACATACTGTTCACATCGCATGTGGAAATAACGTGTTTGCGGGTGGCAGAAATGATGTTCCACTTCATCAAGACGGTATAATAGCGAGACCAACCGTTAGATTGAATGAGAAATGGAGAATGGAAAAGGGAGAATGGAGAATTTAATTGTTGATGCTTTAAATCTCAAAAATTAATTTCTATATTATTCTATCTTAAAAACGCCGTTTTCTTGAATGACTTTACCATCAAGATAGAGCTTGCCGCCACCAGCAGATTCTCTTAAATCAACTAACATGTCCCAGTGAAGACCGGATTTATTCCTTACGCCTTCTGGGGCAGTTCCTTCATAAGCATTTCCTAAAGCTAAATGAATACTGCCACCTATTTTCTCATCAAAAAGCATATTTCCAGTGAACCTATCAATGCCGTAGTTCAAGCCTATCCCAAATTCACCCAGTTTTCTCGAACCACTGTCTGTATCTAATTGGCCTAATAAAAACGTTTCATTTGTATCTGAAGTTGCTTCAACAACTACTCCATCTCTGAATGTTAGCCTAACGCCTCTCACTTCATTGCCAGACTCTATTGCAGGATAGGTGAACCTTACAACACCGTTCGCAGAGCTTTCAACGGGAGCATAATATACTTCACCGTCAGGAACATTATGTTTTCCGTAGGACATCCTACCTTCTCTACCTGCAATACTAAATGTTAGATCGGTATCTGTTGCAACTACTTTAACTGAACTCCCGGTATCGAAAATAGTTTTTATAGATCTCTGTTGTTGTTCCATGATAATATAATCCACTAACACAGCTCCAAAAAAGAAATCTTCATAATCTTTCAAAGACATATTCGCTTCTTGGGCAAGCGCTGGCGTGGGATATCTTGTAACTACCCATCTCTTTCTTAATCTTTCATGAAGTATGGAAGCTGTTGCCTTTTGTCTCATTGCAATTCTTTTAGGATCTATACCGCTAAGTGATCTTGTATTTTCTGGTGCGCCTATTCTTATATATGCATCCATAGCTTGCATTTCTGCTAGAGCTATTTCTGACATGTGCTGCAGTTGTTCGTCACTCGCATAACGCATAAAAGCATCATCCATGCCTTCAAATCCTACATTAGGATCAAGTAAAATATGAGGATAAGGATATGCTCCTCTTTCTATCACTTTTCTATAGACTACTTCAAACAGAGGCAGACCAAGTGTAGAATCTGTTAACAAATATACTTTATCTCCCGGTTTTATTTCGGTAGAATGACCGGTCAGTATATCAGCTAATCTTTCAACTCTTGAATCATACATAAAAAATGTAAGGATAATAAAAGTTTTAAGCTTGTCTAAAAGGAAAATACAATAATTTTCATATTTAACAAATCCCAATTAATTATTGGAATTCAATGCAAGAACACAAAATATATATCGACGGCCAGTGGGTAAAATCAGAATCCGGTCGGACATTCCTCAGTCTAGATCCGGCTACCGAAAGACCTATCGGCAAATTTCAGCAGGGAAATGAGAATGATGTTAAAAAGGCGATAGACGCTGCTGAAGATGCCTACCATAAATGGAGTGAAATACCTGCACCGAAAAGAGGTGAGGTGCTCTTAAAAGTAGCTGAACTATTAAAAAAAGAAAAACAGAGATTAGGCAAACTGGTAGCAACAGAAATGGGTAAAGTGATGCCAGAAGCATTAGGCGATGTGCAAGAAGCTATAGACGTGTTTGAATATATGGCAGGCGAAGGCAGGCGACTGTACGGCCATACGACGCCTTCCGAGCTAAAAGACAAGTTTGCAATGACTATACGAATGCCGCTCGGCGTTGTCGGATTAATAACTCCGTGGAATTTTCCTATTGCTATACCGTCATGGAAACTTGCACCGGCATTGATATGCGGAAATGGCATCGTACTCAAACCAAGCTCGGATACTCCATTATGTGCGATAGAGCTGGTGAAAATTTTAGAAAAGGCTGGCATACCCAAAGGTGTAGTCAATTTGGTGACAGGTCCTGGAGATACAGCTGGAAAAGAATTGATAAAGAATGATAAAGTGCGAGGCATATCATTTACCGGTAACAAAGACACCGGAGAATGGATACTGAAAGAAGCGGGATTAAAAAAGGTTGGTTTAGAACTGGGGGGGAAGAATGCGATCATTATTATGCCTGATGCCGATCTGAATCTTGCATTGGAAGGTGCATTATGGGGAGGATTCGGCACAACAGGACAGAGATGCACAGCTGCATCGAGAGTTATAATAGATAGGAGTGTGCAAAAAATATTTGAAAGGAATTTTGTTGATAGAGCAAGAAGATTAAAATTAGGAGCAGGCTACGATAAGAAGAGTGATGTGGGTCCATTAATAAATAAATATGCCTTAGAAAAAACTCACAAATACACTTTATTTGGGTTGGCTGAAGGCGCTAAATTATTAACTGGCGGCAGAAGATTTGGTAGCAAAGGGTTTTTCTATGAACCGACAATCTTCACTGATGTTTCGGTCAATATGAGAATCGCAAAGGAAGAAATATTCGGACCAACTGTTTCACTAATACCTGTCAACGGATTGGATGAAGCAATAGAAGCTGTCAATTCAGTTGAATACGGCCTCAGTTCGTCTATCTATACAAATAATATAAGGAATGCATTCAAAGCAATTGAGAAGATAGAAACTGGAATCACATATGTTAATGCTAGCACAATTGGAGCGGAAGTGCACTTGCCGTTTGGCGGAATGAGGCATACTGGAAATGGCACGAGAGAAGCTGGAATTGAAGGAATAAATGAATTTTCAGAGACAAAAACTGTTTATATTGATTATTCCGGAAGACTTCAGAAAGCTCAAATAGATGTTGTGAAAGATTGAGTGAAGTAAGTTTAAATGGACAGAAACCTTTCTTAGACATTACTATAGAAATCCTTATATATTAGTCATCATATAGTAGTAAATATGTCTGACAGTGTAACCGTACCATTTATTGTAAAGTACCAAATAGGGGGTTTAGATGAGGGAAGTGGCTGGTCTGTCGGGATATATGAAAAGAACGAAACATTTTTTGTTGTCGATTATAGACAAGGTTTTACGGGTCGACTTATAGGTCATAATGATGGTTTGGATGCAGCTAAACAAAGAGCACAGAGCTGGGCTCAAGAAAAGGGTTATGCAATAACAGAATTAGCTTGATTGTTAGTTCATGTAATAGACGTATGATATTCTTCCAAACTATTAATGGTTAAACCAATTAAGATACTTTCTTTTAATTTACCTAAACCCTTTTAACGAAATCTCCGCTCTTCGTTAACAGCAAACGAACAAGATCTGAATAGTCTGTCACTCTGATATTGACAACTTCATATACCACATCTCTATAATTCGAGGTAATCCTGCCCTGAGGCAATCCGTATTTGTTAATGAATTGCATTAAAAAATTCAATCTGTTAGTTGTGACTGACGTATCTAGTCCCTTCTCCTTGAAGAATTTGTTTATCTTTATCAAATTATCTATTGACCGGACCGTGTTCTGTTTTGTTAAATTACGTGTGTCAATGCTTGCTAGCCGCAACTCATTCCATTCAGTCTTAGAAATTCCGAATGATTTTTTGACATAATTAAAGTAGACATCTGTTCTGTTTGTTTCCTTATACAAATACAATAGAGACGAGAGCTTAGCCTGTTCACTATTATTACCAGATTTTATTAACTCGATCCAATTATAACCCAATACATTCTGAATGTTTTTTTGAGTAAGTAAATCATTCTTCTCATTGGGCATGTAATCTTTAATTTTTATTTCATTGCTTGGTCTGAAATTTAAATTCATTTTTTTGTAGTTCATTAGAAATAGGAAAAAGGCCTGAGTTATCAAAACAATAACGATGATTGTTATCAATAAATTGTATCTCATACTATCACACATTGGCTGCTATAGCAGCTTCACCCGCATGCCATGATAGCCTTGGCCTCAACTGCACCGAATAAATTCTTTCCGAGTTGTCATCTAATATTATAGCAGTACCTCTGCTTTTAGGCAGGCTATCAATTGATTTCCAAATATCTTCCATCAAATAAGTCTGCATCACGCCATGTAACGCATCTAAATCATGCTTCGAAGTCAGCCTATGAGAAATAACCATATCCGCCTGTGATACGATGTCTTGATGAATTTTATTCGGCATTTGGGTCATAGGCACGAAGCTTATGCCTGGCTCTCTTCCCTGTTTAACAATTGTCAATATGGGACCAGATGAAACTGTCATCGCATCTGACGGGCAAAAATTATGTGCCTCGTCCATAAACAGCCATACCATGGGAAAGCGTTCTTTCAGTTGAATTGTTCCCATTTTTGCTAACTCTTCTTGTTTTCTCGCCATTACTCTTTGTTCGTATATCTTTCTAGATATCAATGCAACAAGCAGGTTTCTCACAGACCACGCCTCAGCCTCTCTCAGTCTTGAAACATCAAATACATTTACTCTTCCTGGTTTCATTACTTCATCTATTTTCACGCCTTCTTCTCCAAACACACCCCATTTGTCAGCAACAGAAAGCATATTATCTAGAGCTGATTTAACATGCGTATCTAATGTCCTGTCATCTTTGACTTTAGATATCAAATCGTCAATACTAAACCGTTCATTTTTTTCATGCAGCTGATTAACGATTTTTTGAAGGCCCAATGCGATAGGATTGGTTGAAGGCAACTGAAATGCCAAAGACCACTCTTCTGGGGAAAATTCGTAAGGAGGGATGGAAATGCCGAAATCAACAGGTATGTCTGCATCTAAAAATTCTTTTTTTTGTGAGAACGGAACGAAGACTTTGGTTCTGTCTTCAAACGCTTTTGGTTTCATTTTCCATTGATCCAGCAGTACGATCTGGTCTTCATTGGGCGTCTTCATGCTCCAATAAATACCCATCGTATCAATAATAACCGATGTTAAATTGTTCCTGAATTCGTCCGGGAGCGATGCGATTTCCTCCATTATAATTCCGCCAGAGTAGCTTTTTCCAGAACCTCTCTTGCCCGCAATCAAAATTACGTGCGGCCTCAACAGGTCAAGCATCACTTTATTTGCAAGATACGTATCTTCGCCCTTCCCTATCAGGTTCTTCCCTATATAACCAGTTGCTGTGCTACCATATTTTTTTAAATCGTCAGATCGCCTGCCAATAATAATTTCGTGAACCATAATAATGATTTGGTGAAAGTAGTAGAAATAAATTATTTAGAGTTTCTTAATACAACAGGCAAGTCTTTCTCTTCAAATTCTCTAATATCTTTCTCTGTATTAAAAGTACTCCAAAATCCCCCGTGTTTGAACAATTTCATTTTCATTTTGGGAAAAACATCATATTCCAAACTTCCTTTTTCGGGTAAAGATTTTAGAAGCTCATCTCTGTTCAATAAGTACCATCCACAACTTACCCAACTATCAAGAATAGGCTTTTCAACAAAAAATGCGAAATTATTTTTTTCTTTAACTAATCCGAATGGCAGTCTGGGATGTGCAACACAAATCGTGTTTTCTTTGATTTTCGATAATTTAGAAATATTTATATCAGTAATATCATCACAGTTCAATACCAATATGTAATTGGTGTTAGTTTTCGGTAGCGCTTTATTGAGACCGCCTGCAGTTCCAAGAAGCTGTTCTTCAACCGAGAATTCGATTTTGGAAGGCATATATTTCTTAGAGTTAGAATCAATAAATTTCTTTATTTCATCTGATTTATAACCTATGGATAAAATAATTTTATTGATTTCTTTTGATTTTAATAAATAATCAAGCTGGTAAGTTAAGATTGGCTTGCCTGCTACTTCCATAAGAGGTTTGGGAAGAACATGATTCATTCTAGAACCTTTACCACCTGCTAATATGACGACATCCATGTCAAAAATAATAAAGCTGGACAATTATATAACTTATACATATACTGATAAAATTATTTTGAATGACATTAAACAGTATTATTTATTTCTTTACAAACAATACTAAAGAATACTCGGTTAATGACGAAATTTGAGTTGGTCTTGTTGGGATATCCGATTTTTGTGATATTAGCTGGCGGCTATGGAATAAGAATGAATGATTGGATAAAAGAACGGTATGGAGACAAACCAAAGGTCTTATTACCATTTGGCGCAGAAGGAGAACCGATTTTACTTTACAATCTAAGAAATTGTATGGAAATTGGCAGACCAGAAAATATTTATGTAGCCACTGTTCTTCAAGAAATCGAAGATTATGTTAAAGGTGTTGATATAAGAATCAACGTGATTCGTGAACCACAAGACGGAAAGGACCCACGTACCAATATTGGAAGAGGCGGAGCTATGAGTTATTCTGTTGAAAGAAGATTACTGCCAGAAAGAGATATCATAACTGTAAATGCCGTGGATCTCTGTCCAGTCAGTAGTATACAAGAAATGGCTAGTTGCAAAGGTAGCGGATTTCTAGTGGCTAAACGTTACTATTCAGAAATGCCGGGTTCAAATTTACCGAACGTTGTATACTATCGAAATGGCGTTATAACGGGAATTCAAAGGGAAAAATATGAAATCAGTGATGGCACGGGATTACATACGGGCATATCTAGAATTGGATTAGATGATTTTTATAGACTAAGAAACATACAAAAGGGCGAAGAAACCGAGGACACTATTTTCATGCAAATAATGAGAGAAGGAAGGTTACGAGTAGTTGGACCTATAGAAACATGGCTCCCATTAAAAATACCCCAACATGTGATAGACTGTAAAAGTGTCTATATAGAAGATTTCAGAAAGACTGGTTTTATCAAAAAAGCACCGGAGCATTAATATGCTAAGCAACTTATATAAAAATAAAATATTAAGTTCAAACACCTTAAAAAAACTCTTAGAGGAAGACGAACAACTACAAAATAAAAACCACGCTATCAATGCTTTAATCAGGCATCAAAAAAAACACTTATCATTAATCAATGATGCATACGAACAGCTGAATAGAATTAAATCAAAAACCATAGAAATAGATGGTATAGATTTTGAAGTTGATTTTAACCAATTAAGAAAACAAAACACGATAGCAGAAATCAACAAAAAAACTATCGAATCACAGAACTGTTTTTTATGCCCTGAATATCTGTATCCGGAACAAATGGGTATTAAAATGATGGATTTTATAGCCTTTCTAAATCCGAGACCAATTTATATTAACCATCTAACATTAGTTAAAGAACACAAACCACAACATATTAAAAAAAGTATAGTATCAAGCATGGTAAAATTGACTAAAGACATATACCCGTATAGATTACTTTATAACAGTCCAGGCTCTGGCGCCACAATGTCGACTCACATGCATTTGCAAGCCATACCCTATAAAGCCCCCATTGAAAATGAGTTCATAAAAAGGGAAAACGTGGTAAAATTAAAAAACAACAATATTCATGTTTTGAAATTCCCTTCAAGGGTCTTGGTTGTTGAAGGCGAAAATAAAGATGTGGTTAAAGATATATCTGAAATTCTTAATGAAATTAAAAATTTGAGATATTTGGACGAGGAATGGGGTCGGCATATAGTAAGTATCTGGGGCAGATATTTACCTGAGAAAGATATTCATCAGTTTTTTGTAATACCCAGATCCAAGTGGAGATCTCATGATTATGGTTTAGAGGAAGACAAAATAGCATGCAGTCCCGGAACATTAGAAATGTGTGGCAAAATAATAGTTGCTAATAAAAGCACGTTCGACAAAATGGATGAAAAATTAATAAGAAGAATTCTTGACGAAGTTTCTATGAGAAAGGGGAATTTTGAAGAATTGATTAAAAGACTGTTTTCATAATAATTATATATTCAATTTAAAGTTAGTCAACTAATTTTAACTAACTACTGATGGGGCAGTGGTCCAGTTTGGTCTACGATTCCAGCTTGGGGTGTTGGCGACCCGAGTTCAAATCTCGGCTGCCCCATGTCGTTTTGTTTAACCGTTCATAGAGGCAATGTATTTATTTTTATATATTTTTAATTCTGAGATGGCTCAATACGATGAAATGCTACAAATATTTGAAACTTTTAGAAATAGAGCATCTTTAGATTCTGAAGGAGACTGTTATCTGATAATTGATGAATTAGGAGAGGTTTTATCATATTACGGAAAATGCAAATTTTTAGTTGCTTCTCCTAGAGAAGGCAAAGTCAGACATGCAAATGGCAAGAAATATGATTATCACTGTGCCGTCATAATGGGATCAGAAACTGTATGGGATCCGTATTTAGATAAACCTTTACCATTAGACAAATATATGGAGCAGGTATTTGAAAATCCTGAAAATATTGAATTTAAAGTATATGGAAAATTGGGCGTGTTAGTTGCGCTTATATCTAGAAATTATCGGGGATTGTGGTAATTAACATGTGACTGACTAATCTTTCAAAAATTCTATTAATTTTTCTTCAGAAATGGTTTCCACCAAGTTCCAGTGCTCCGCATCGACTTTGATCAAAGTTGAATTCTCAATCAGTTTTGACAGCTCTTCTCCTGACTTCTCGCTGATCATTCTATCTTTCGAGCCAACAAGAATCAGAGTCCTTGCTTCTATTTTTTGGCAACTCTTTCTTAAATCTAGATTCATCACATTATCAACAATCTCAATGCAGTCAGATGTTTTTATTCTTCTTAAATCTTCAATAGTATATTCGTAATCTTGTTTTTGTCCAGGATTGTTTGTATCATAACCGCTTATACATTTATAAAAAACCGGGAAAATTCTATTGTTTCTTATGATATAATTGAATAAATCGTTAATAAACGAAAATTTTTTGTAAAGCCAAATAATAACTTTAGCGGATCTCGCTCTTAACGGCAACATGTCCGTATAAAAGGGCGGGGCCACAATTATGAGCTTCTTTAATTTATCTGGATGGACAGAAGCATATTTTAAACTTAGCATGCCTCCGTAAGAAAATCCTATTAGATGAAATTGAGGAATTTTTAATTTCTTAGAAAACGCGTCAATAAAGACAACGTAATCCTCTATGCTAAGTCTTTCTAATCTTTCCGAATTGCCAAATCCTGGAAGGTTCAAACCAAAAATCTGAAAATGCTTCGAAAGTTCCATTAAAATCTTATCATTTTCTCTGCAATTTCTGGGCCATCCTCTTATCAAAACTACAGGTTCCCCATTGCCGCCAAATATAAAATTTGCCTTTTTTCCATTGATGAACATGAATTTGCTTTCAAGACTCATTTCATTATTTATTTCTTTTATTAAGCTTAAAATTAGTCGAACTATATCATTTTTAAGCCTTTAAAAGAGTAAATCTTATGTAATTGGCGACGAGATGACTAGAACAATAGGAATAGTTTCAGGGAAAGGTGGTGTCGGCAAGACGACATTTTCAACCAATCTAGCCATCGGTTTGACTAAATTCAATAAATCTGTTGTGGTCATAGACTGCAATATCACAACACCTCATCTTGCATATTATCTTGGAGCAAACTATTTTTCTGCCACTTTAAATGACGTGTTTAAAGGTAACTTAGACATAAAATTTGCGCCTGCCGCACAGAATGGCATTCTTTTCATAGCAGCATCAGAAGATATTGAAGACATGATAAGAAGTGATCCTGAGCAACTAAAGAAGCACGTCAAAAAGTTAGACAAAGCAAACAGATATGACTTCGTAATTTTAGATTCGGCACCTGGTCTCGGGAAAGAAGCTTTATCAACATTGGCTGCTTCAGAAGAAGTAATATTCGTAACCACGCCGACCATTCCCAACCTGATTGACGTAACAAGGTGTGCTGAAGCTGCAGGGAAAATAGGCGGTAAGAAATTTGCTGTTGCTTTAAATATGGTAAGATATGGCAAGTATGAACTAAAGATAAAAGAAGTTGAAGAAATGTTTGGTACACAAATGCTTGGTGTGATACCGTTTGATGACAATGTTCTAGACAGTGCAGCCAAGGGCATTCCAATTCTTTGGGACAATCCAGAATCGCCAGCCGCACAGAGCTTCATGGAAATCACAGCTAATTTAATCGGGGAGAAATATCAAAAACCGAAGGGAAAATTCATGCATCAAATTTCTGAAAAATTGAAGGCCTTAAAGGGAAAATTCAAGAAATAATTTTCAAAATCTTATCAATTTAGCCAATTCATCTTTATTTACTTCAACCGTCTCATATCTGACTCTAACTGAAGGTTTGTTTATCTTCATTATTTTACTTATGTCAATTGGCGTTCCTACAACAACCAAATCACAATCAGATCTGTTGATAGTTTGTTCAAGTTCTTTAATCTGAACCTTGTCATATCCCATAGCCGGCAAGATTTCATTCAAATGGGTATACTTTTCAAATAGTTTCTTTATACTACCAATGGCATATTCCCTGGGATCAACTATACTTTTACAAGTGAATTTTTTAGCTGCTTTGTATGCGGCCCCAAACGACATGCCACCATGTGTCAATGTCGGACCATCCTCTAAACAAAGAACTCTCTTCCCTTTAATTGAATCAGGATTGTCAACAAATAATTCTAAATTAATTTTAACTATTTTTGCTTTAGGATTTGATGTTTTTGCATTACGCAATATTATATCTATATCTTCTTTTTTACTATCATTTACTTTGCTTATTAATATAATATCGGCCATTCTGAAATTAGTTTCGCCGGGGTGATATTTTAGTTCATGACCCGCTCTGTGCGGATCAGCAATAACTATATGTAAATCCGGCTTAATGAAAGGCAGATCATTATTGCCGCCGTCCCATAATATTACATCCGTTTCCTTTTCTGCTTCTCTTAATATTTTTTCATAATCAACACCTGAATAAACAACAAACCCATTATCTATATGCGGCTCGTAATCTTCTCTCTCTTCTATGGTTGTGTTATGTCTATCCAAATCCTCTTTTGAAGCAAAACGTTGAACTATCTGTTTTTTCAAATCACCGTATGGCATGGGATGTCTTATTATTACCACTTTCTTTCCTCTGTTTTTCAATATATTTGCAATTCTTCTTGTAGTCGGACTTTTACCCGCTCCTGTTCTTACAGCAGTGACAGCAATGACAGGTTTTTTAGATTTTAACATTGTTAAGTTAGGACCAAGCAGAACAAAATTTGCTCCATTAGCCAAAGCAATAGATGCTTTATGCATAACTTCTTCATGAGTTATATCACTATAAGAAAAAACAGCTTCATCTATTTTGAATTTTTTTATAAGTTTAGGTAATTCGTTTTCAGAATAAATTGGAATGCCTTTCGGATATAATTTGCCAGCAAGCTCTTTAGGATATTTTCTTCCTTCTATGTTGGGGATTTGAGTGGCAGTGAATGCCATAACTCCGTAATTCGAATTATTTCTATAAACCATATTGAAATTATGAAAATCTCTTCCAGCTGCTCCTAGGATAATTACTCTTTTTTTCATAAAATGTTAATTGTGTTTCTGTTAGTATAAATCTGTTATTATTTTCTAGAACCTTTCAACTTAATTCTTAAATTTTCTCTATATAAATTATAGGACTTTATACCATATCCTAATGCAATTAAATAGAATACATAAACAAACCATTCAGATATTACAAGAACTTTCAACTCCGTCGGATGTTCTTTAGTTACTAGATGATTCGTTACTCTGATAGATTTACCCAAGTCAGGAATCTGCATTTGGACTGGCAATACGCCTTCTTTTGTTGGGACTGTGATCGCTCCTTCGCCTTCTCCTATTTTTTGCAATCCCTGGAATGTAGGTGTTACAGCTCTCTCTACAATCATTGCATCTCCTGATACAACATAATCAGACTCATATGCTGTCCTGTAGCTGAACAACGACCCTAAAATTCCCGTAGCCCCTAGCACGATTAAAGCAACTAACACTATACCTCCGCCTATTATCAAGATTTTCTTGAATTGATCTGGATTCGTGTGCCTCTTTATTATCAAAATTAAGCTGGCAGCAACAACCAATAAGAAGAAATAAATATCGAACAAGTATGCGCCTGTTGCAAAGATAAAAAATGAAAACACAAATTTTAGATTCTTTTGTCCTATCAACAAGTATCCTAATAACAGCATTAAAGATGAGAATATTATTACGGTTTTTATTGAAGGTAGTTCTGATCCTCCTCTGACTCCAAATGTTTCCAAGACAAACACGTCTTTTGGAAGGAATATCTCAGTATTCTCCTCAGAAATTGGCAGATCAGTTCTAGCTAAAGGTATGCTTATGACATCAACCGGAAACATAGTTGGTCTCGTCGAGAAATAGCTAAATGTCAACTGACCGTTAGTTACTTTTGGAAATGATAAAAGAAGATTTCCTTCATCTTCTGTCAGCTTCACCGGCTGATAATTAGTAGCTACATATAATGGCGTGCCGTCTACGTTTAATTTCAAGTATTCCACGCCCGTATTGGAATAATAATAATTAGTTTCGCCTAGGATGCTGCCAGTCGCTGTTACTGCTACTCTATTTTCTGCCCTGTTCACTGTCGCGGTTAATGATGGTTTCAACCCCAATAACTGGACAAACACGCTAACGGAATCATAACCATTCAAAAGAAATGTCCGTGCATTGTTGTATTTGGGCGGTATAGATACTTCTGATATGTCTATTTCTCTGGCAGAAGTCGTTAGAGTCAATTTCTTTTCCGAGTCGGCTTCTATCAAAACTTTTCCTTGCTGAATTGGAACTTGCAAGTTGTTGGAATCAAAAATACCCTGTATTGTAACAGTTGCTTCGCTGCCTTTCAAATCAAGAGTGAGTCTGTTCCCATCCTGTTCCCATTTCATAGCACCGTTGACCGATCTTATCTGCTCGTTGTTTTTTAAATCAATGAAATAACTTCCTAAATCGCCCCCGAAAGCCCTCAATGTTATGATATAGAAAAATTCGTTAATATCTGCATATGTGAATTTGAACTCGCCATTAATCAGCTTAGAAATTTCTGCCGTCCTCTGAATTACTACAACATTATCAACCAACCCGAACTTGTCTCCATCCAAAGCATAGCCGTGTTGCAAATCAAAATGAAGTTTGTTAATCGGACCTGGAACGTTCAGATATATTTGACCTATGGTTCTTATATCAACTGTCGCTTGTAAATTGAATTTGCTCTCTTTCGCTAAAAAGAAATATCCTCTGCTGTCAAACGAAACTGCAGTCGGAACATTATTGATTTTCAAATCTTTAATTAGTATATCAGAAGACGGACCGAGTAAATAAATTTTCACATTCTCTCCTGAAATCACTTCGCCATTTCCCGTCAATGACAACGAATTCGTTTCTAAATCTCCCGACAATGTTAAACTCTCGATGGAGTAGATCTTCTCTACCGTTTGATTAATGATTATAATTTCTGTCGCATTGACCGTGTATAATAAAGAAATACTAACTAACAAAAACACTAATAAAATATTTATCGATCTTGACATTTCAAATATATTTTAACATGCTTAATAAAATAACTTTCGAAATAGTTAGGTTTTGGCCAAATATTATATCTATAAACTACAAAAGCAAGTTTAATTATAGATTGATGAATGAAATATTTTTGAGTTGATGAAGTTTATTTACAATAATCTAAATTCTTTCCTGTTGTTGGATTTCTAGCACATGATCTGATTCTGGATAAACCATCTGTTACACCTTCACCCCAATCATAACCACAAAATCTTATATCTTCTAATAATTCTACATTCCCGTTATATCGAGCCCAGTGAAACTTACATCTTAGCAATGTACCACCTGACCCAGATATCTGTTGTCCCGTAGTACTGTCTCGGTAATTGAAATAAGTATCCACACAAATTGTATTATCTGTTGTTATCTTTCTATCATCGAGATCAAGACTATACCCTATAGTGAACCCTCTTATAAAACATTCTTTATCTGTACTACATCTAAATAAGCCTGTTTCTTCATCAATCTTACAATATGTTCCTTCTGGGCAGACATGAGTATAGAGGCTTCTCTTGTCGCTTTTATCTGCAGCGCAAAAATACACAGTTCGATATCCGTTTTCTGGATTATTACCACAAAAATAATTGCCTGCTCTTCTTTCTTGGTCTTCGTATTCACAACTATCTGCCTCTTTCATCCAACCTTGTGGAGGAGGCATTTCGTCAAGTATGCATTGGCATTCTTTACATTTTCCTGCATGCCCGTTTATAGAACAATCTACCCCGCCCTCAGAAGAATATTCACTATCGCAGTCAACATATTTATCACTTGAATAAGCCCCACATTCTTTTTTACATACAAAATATTGTGTGTTATATTCATTGCATCCTAAAGAACTCTGATCAGTAAAGCATTTTAATGTTTTGCCAGATATGCCGTCAATACACTTTAATCTTCCACCTATCACACCAGTTCCATCTGCATTTTCTATTCCATCTAACTTATAATCACAAAGTTCTCCTGGTTGCTTTATTCCATCTCCACATATAGCAGCTTCATCTTGTCTACATTCACATCCTTTACATACATTATTATCACCACATCGAATTCCATCTAGTATTTTTCCATTATCAAAACAAACACTGCTACATTCTTGTTTACACTGACATTTTCCATTATCAGAGAGTAAGCATCTTCCACTATTACTTGACAGAAACGACGTGCATTTATCTCCTTGTACTTTGCCATTACATGGATCAAACCAACCATTATTACATTTATTGTCCATTTCAGATTGAATCGTTGTTGTGGTTGATATGATGGTAGATAATGTTGAGGGTATTTGAGTAGGTATGCTGGTTGATTTTATGGTTGTCGTAGTTGAAGTTGTTGCGGTAGTTCTCATAGTAGATGTGGTAGAGCTGGTGGTAGATGCGGGCTGCTTGATTGATGTCGTAGTAGTGGATGTTGTAGTGCTGGACGACGTGCTAATAGGCAGACTCGATGTTGGTATGATTAATCTCTGCCCGGAATAAATGACATTATCTGTCAAACCGTTAGCCTGTTTTATAGCATCAACTGTTGTTCCATAAATTTGTGCTATTCTGTAAAGCGTCTCACCTGATTGAACAGTATGAATAACTTGATTAATGGTGGATGTTGTGATTGATGTGCTAGTTGTTGGAATTGGTTGTACAGTGGCACCCATATTTGCCAATAGAAGATCATTTGATATACAGTATTCCTTTGGATCAGATACATCACTATAACCAACAACTAGATACAAACTATCGAATATACCATCAATATAATGTTGAGGTGTTATATGTCTGAATGTATCATAATTACTACTAGGATCTTCTCCGATGATATTGTAAACAGGAATATTATTTATAAAAACTGTGCCATCTTTCACATTCAAAACTACAGGAGTTCCACCCAAAGACAGCCCAATCGGAACCTCATTCACAGGTTGATATTTTGGATCGATGCATCCTCTCTTCTCTGGTTCTAAGGGTTGAGCGTTAATATTGCCACCGGGTAATATGGAATAAAATGAGTATTTGCTACCCTGTGTAACTGAAAATGATCCCCAAGAAATAAAAATGCCTTTTTCGTAATTTGAAGGTCTGACAATTATTTCATCTGATGGCTGTGTAACTGTAGGTGTTGGACTAGCAGTGATTGTTGTAGGAATGACAATAATGGTTGTTGTAGCTGGTTTATTTACAAGTGGAGACGTGTCCGTACAAGTACATTGTTCATTGCAATATTTTTTGTTGAACCATAGAGTTGAATCACATTGCTCTCCTTTATTTTTATTCTGGCATTTTTTATCATTCCAGTAGCCGTCACATTCCTGAGTATTATCAATATACATTGGTAATAGGCATCTGCAGTTCAAATCACAGTAGAGAGAATCTCCAAAAACTGTTTTATCGCATGCATCTCCGCCTATTTTTTTATTTTTACAATTTTTTTCTGCATTTTCATCACAAAAGGTCGCAATTAGAGTTGTGGGTGTAGTAGTTAATCTGATCGTTGTAGATGTAATGGTTGTAGATGTGCTTGTTGAAGATGATCTAATATCAACACAAGTGAACAAGCCGTAATTCGGGTATTCGCCCCATTCAAACAATGTCTTGCATTGGCTGGAACAACAGTCCTTGTCAAAAGTGCATGAAGAACTAGGTAAAGCGCAATTTTGTATAGTTGTGGTTGTTGTTGGATTATGAGTAGTTGTTGTGCTAGTTGCTCTTTGTGCATTTATTCTTTGCATTACTTGCGATTCAATTAATGGTATTAAAGGTGTGATTGTCCGTGCATCGGTCGCGGAACCTAGCCCGACTCCCTCTGATATAGGAATGTCAATATAGAATGTTCCTATTCCAATTACATATGAAAAAACAGTCGAATAGTGAGTTCCCTTGTTTTCAAAAATATTCAGATAATATTTTTCTATATATGAACCATCATTAGTTATCAAAAATTTCCGGTCGCTGCAGCTGCCATCACCAAACCGACATTTTCCACTAGTAGAGGGATCAAGTTCTAGAATATACAAACCTTCTCCATAACGATCAAATCCTTCTTTATATATAAATGGGGTTGATCGAGATGTAGTTGATGTTGTTGCAGATATTGTAGAGGTTGTGGTTGTTGGCATCTGGACATTATTCAATTTTTTTGCTAATTCTTCCCTAAAGTAATCCATAAAACTTTGCCCCGGGTCTTCTTTGCAAGACTCATCATAATCATAATTCGGATCATCGATTTCGTAAATGTCTGCTTCTAAATGCCCCCACACGCCAGATTGAGGAATTATTGCTCCCCCATTGTTTATACCTAAACATGCCTTCTTTTCATCTCTGACTCTTATTGACTTGGGATCCACATCAGTCTTCACCTGATCCGTTTTTATGTTGTATTGCTTCATCAACTTTACAACAAGATTTATTGTGTTATCAAATTCTTTTTTTGGCGGATATGAATAATCATTAAATGGTCCTGATGTAAAATATTGACCGCTCATTTCAATATTGATTGATTTTTCATTATAATCTCCTGCGCAGTGAGAAAAAGTAACTTCTCTTTCATACATCGGAAGCATCTGAATAACTTCATCTTTACTAACAGCAAAATGGCAACTCTGTCCTTTTGCTACTAGTCCGTTATATGTAGGACCAACACTCCACAATAGACTGTTTACATTCTTACATTCTGGATTATTTACCCATTCACTAGGAGTACATGGACCGGACCAATGAATAATTATCATAGTAGGGGTTATTTTAGTATCATCATAATTGAGGAGTTCTTTATACTCGTAATTATAAAAACCACTCGTGGGCGGATAATCACTGCTAAATTTTATATTTCCAGTTGGCCCTGAATAAAGGCCTATCGGTTTTACATTAGGTTCGTCCGATGTTTTTAAATACCAATCTACGCCGTTTTTTCCTGTTTTACATTCATATTCCTGGTCATTGCTTACAGTAGCCCTATCACCTATATCGTCCGAATCGCATTTGTCCCAGCGTCCGTTAATAGGATTATCCAAATCTGTCGCGCAAATCCATCCGCCAGATCCTTTCCTACTCACGCAACTATTATCAGTAGAAACACAGTCACTGCTTTTATAACACGAAGCAAAAATTGATCCTGGTTCTACAGAATTTTCATTTTCTTTTAAAGATCTTTCCATATATTTGTTAGTCAAGTACCATTCATTTTCATCGTCGCCAACACAATTAGGAAATCCGTAATTTGTACTATGCTTAAACAAATCTTCACCGAACCCCTTACCTTCATCATCTCGCGTCAAATCAGGACACACATCACCATTCATACAGGTTTCTTTCACATTGTCGCAAGCTTCAGTACTCAAAACTATTTTTGCCAGTTTTCCGCCGCCACCTAAAGTTGTTGTTGTACTAGATGATGATTGACGCAATAATCGTTCTGCTTCACTCATAGTGGATATCGTGGCAGATCTTTGAGTTGTTGTGGTTACAGAAGATTTTATTGTTGTGGTAGTTGGTTTAATTGTTGATGATGTTGTGGTTGAAGAGGAAGTAGTGGCAGATCTCAAGGATGTTGTGGTTGAAGAGGAAGTAGTTGTTGAACTGGATGTTGTGGTTGGTTGAGTGGATATTGTGTAAGGAACGGTTTGCGTGCATTGAACGCCATAATAATAAGCCGAAAGAATTGCATTATACGAATTTGGAGATCCGGCAATACCTGAAAAAACCCATTTCCAATTGAAAGAACTTCCAGATGATGCTGGCGTAGTTATTGTTGACGGATTTACGCCATTACCTGCTTCTATTTTAAGATTTTCATAAGGAATTGTTGAGACAAAAACAAATCTGATTTCTTGCCCTGTAACTGGTTTCTGTGGTTCAACTGTTAATATTCCTGAACAGCTTTTCGGGCTAGATTGTGTTGTGGTTGTCAGTGGCACTGTTGTGCTTGTGGTCGTAGTGGAGGATGTTGAACTGGATGTTGCGGGAGGCATAACAAAATTAAAAGAGGCGCTCTCTGTTCCTAATGAATCCACATAATTATTTGTTATCAGTCGTCTTGTTCCAGAACTATCTTTGGTCCAGATTTCTTCCTGTCCGCCGTAGGATGGTTTTTGTATGTATCCATAAAACACAATAGAGCCATAAGGCGAATAGAATCCACTTACAATGTCGCCACCTATATCATTATTCGTCTTTTGAATTACCTGAAAAACATCACCTGTGCCAGTCAGCTGTATCTCGTACAATTCAAATCTGTTATTATTTCTATTAGATGTAAAAAGAATTGTTCCATCGAGCGATGAAAATTTGGGATACCAATCTATCGCCGTTCCTTGAGTCAATCTTTTTAATTCACTGCCGTCATTGGAATTCATAGTATAGATGTCGTAATTGCCGTCTCTGATAGAATTGAAAACTATTTTTTTTCCATTGTGAGAGAACATTGGCGAACTGTCATCAAAAGAATTCTTAGTCAACTGCTTTATATTGCTGCCATCTGCATTCATGATATAAATCTCATAATTATCATTGCGATTTGACGAAAAAACTATTTTCGTGCCATCGTAAGAAAAGGATGGATAAATATTATTGCCTTGATACCTGGTAAGCTGGGTCTCCATAGATGTAGTTAAATCCATTAAATATATGTCAACATGCCCATTCCTAGGTGATGAGTAAACAACTCTCCTTCCATCAGACGAGATAGAAGGAGTATGATCATCATGACCATTCCAAGTTATTTGCTTTACATTCTGGCCATCATTATCCATAACATAGATCTCATGATCGTCATCTCTATTAGAACTGAAAACGATATAATAAGCCGACGCTGACTGTAAAGTTAATAAAAAAATAAAAATAGATAGTACTATCCCTACCTTTTTCATAAACAACACAAAGACTACTTCTTCTTTCTTGAATTCAGGCTGTTCACTAGCTGCTCGGCTGGCGTATGCAAAATTTCTGTTACTTTAGCATTTGTAAAACCTGCTTGTCTTGTCATTCTCTCAACTTCACTCAATCGTTGTTTCATTTGCGACAGCCTCTTGCAGGCCCTAAACTTGTAAATTGCTGAAGTATTTTCGTCAGCGCCCCAACCGCTCGAATCCATCTTGTCTATTTCATGAATGAAACCGTCTACTGTAGTTCTTGTCTTTTCGTACAGGTTCAACAAATCAACAAGTTCTGGATTATTCAAATCCAAATCTTTCGTTCTTTTCTTTACGTCAGCTACTTTTCTTTCAAGATCTTCTGCTTCCAAATCAATTTTCCTATAAAATGTCTCTAAATTCATATTGCTTGGACTGCTACTTTCTCCCCAACTATCTAGTTCATCAAACGACAGATCCTGCATATCATGTTTTTCTTCAGGCATCTCATTTTTCATGCCTTGCATTGGCATAGAGAATTCTGGAAACGGTGCTGGCTGCTGTAATTGCGTTGCTTGAGAAGTTTCTTTCTCCTTTCGTTTAAACAAATTAAATACCATGTATAAGTTTTTGTTTTCCTTATTTAAAAATATTAATGAACTTGTTGTCTTTTTCTATTTCTTTAATTACCCTATTTTAAGTTTTTTATATGATCAGCATATCGTTACAATACCTCAACATATACGAGGAATTGCCACGTCTTCCTTTTCTGATTAGTGCATAAGCATGTTTAACTGCAAATTCGATCTCCGACATAATTCCATAAAATTCTTTTTGGCCAGAACCATTCTTCAATCCGCCAGCTTCGACATAACAGCCCATAGAACTATGTAAAGTGCAGAAAACAGTCCAAGCTTCAGGCGACATCTTAAAAACTTCGGCTGTAAGAGGATCTATATAATCGTACTGTTTTCTAGAGTTATACATAGACTACAAGTTTGTATGCTAAACTTTAAATTTCTGATTTTTTCTGTTCTATAGATTTGCACATAAACCGCAGTAAACCTTTATATGCGACTTATTTACTAGAACTATAGTCGATATCGGCCAAAAAATCGTCTGGACCTTCAAACAATTCTCTACTTCTTGCAGCTAATTCATCAAACTGAGGACCGTATTGTTCTTTAAATTTAGCCCAGTCCCTTCTTGTTCTCCAAGTGTCAATGGTCACACATCGTAAAGGTTCATGAGTATCAACATAAAATTCAGTGCTGACATAGCCTTCGGCTCTACTATATAAATTAACCCAGTCTCCACCGGGTCTGTTCATTGCTTCCCATGCTTGTTTCATGCCTGGTTTGAGTTTGTATCTGACTATTTGGAGGCACAAAGGTTCTTGAGGTAACATATTTTCACGCCAATATGATTATTCCATAATAACTGACTGTTCTACTGTAGCAACATCTTCATAACTTTTCCTATAAATATCATCCGATGCCAATGACATCAGGAAGACCGTAACGCCAGGAAACTCAAGTATCCAATCTTTATCAGAACCAGGCCATACTGGTTCACCATATTCAACCAATGCATCACTGTATCGAGTTGCTCTAGTTGCAGTATCAAAGAGCTCCCCACCTGTGGGAATATCATCTGAAGTGAGATAAACAGCAGTAATTTCTGGAAGATGTCGGTACGTACCAGGAAAAGATGCGCTTTTTGGTCGTGCTACAGCATAATGAGCTCGGCAAACACCGTATAATTCTATATATCCCGATCCGTTTGAATCTAAACAGTTTCTGTTTATTCTTAATGATTGCACTGAACCACCAGATAATTTACTACTATTTAATAGTTAATATATAAACATTTCTTGATCTTTTACACAATTTATATGTGAGATCAACTCCATGTGCAAAATATGCTCCGTAGAATCATTTGCTATAACTAATATTAACATCCTTAAACGCGACATTAGGAGAAATGCAACCTGCGGCGCCTCCCCACAATATTGACTGATTCTGAGTTTTGCCTATTCCAATAACATTGTTTAACAAATTCAAAATATTGTCGTTTATCCTGAAACTGTTCGGCAGCACGGCTTGTTTTATCTCACCGTTTTCAACCCAAAACGTATTGCTTCTGTTAGTGCAAGAGAACTCTCCTACTGTCGGATTGATAGGATAGGTATACCATATTCTACCAACATATATGCCCTGTTTGATTTCCTTTATCAGTTCGTCATCAGAAAAATCTCCTTTGTCTACAACCAGATTTGTGGGCGACGCTGACGGAAGCATGCCGTAATCTCTTCCTGGGACAGCACCAAACCTGAATCCGTTGCCAGTTAGTTTAACTCCTTTCATTGAATCCATCATTTTATAAACAAAATAACTGTCACCGATAAACGACTTCAATACTCCCTTACTAATCAGCTTCACAGTGTTTGTAGGCACGCCTTCATCATCCACTGCCTTTGTACCAATTCCGGTTGGGTGTCGCCCATCATCATAAACGGTCACTCTCTCATCAGCAATCTTCTCATTCATCTTATCCCCAATATACGAAAAGCCCGAGTCCACGGATGGCAGCAGCACAGCATAAGATATTATATGTTCAAGCAGATTGGCCATGGCATGCGTTCCGAAGACAACTCTGAATTTGCCTGGAGAAACTTTTCTTGGGTTACTCACTTTCAGATCTTCAATTGCTTTTGTTACGACTGCTTCAGATTTGAACTCACTCAACTTTCTTCCGCCAAACTCACCTAATGAAGAATTCTCCTCTCCCTTTTCCACAGTCAATGAGTGCATGATAAATGTGTTAATATCTGAAATGTCCACATCATTAGAATTCCTTATCCAAGCTTTTTCAGTAACAATGTTGATTGAACCTGAAATGTCAAGTTTAGGATCTAATCCCAATCCTATATCGATTATTTCTTTTCCCCAATCAACAACTTTCGTCATCTCCAAATCGAAAAATTTCTTATCATACAAATCTCGAACGGGTTTTATTTTTTCTGGATCCGGCAATTTTTTAAAAAAAGGATCTGCATCTTTTGATAAAGCATGCCTGTTTGCTTCGTCGATAAGCATATCAGTCTTCGACAGATCGTTTGTCGCGGCAAAACCAACAGACTTATTCTTAATGAAACGAACGCTGCATCCGTCCGAAATCAATTGTTTAGCTTCAACGACCTCATTCATTGCAATTCTGACTGTTACCACAGAATTCTGGGAAGCATAAGCTTCAAACTGATCTGGCTTTTTTCTCAAACTCGATTTCATTAATTTTTCTACAAGGTCTTCCATGTTGATCACTCATTCAGTACCTCATGATTTTCTACTTTGAACGCAGGTGACGTAAATGTTAACACTTTGATATCGCCTTCATAATAATACTTTTTACCCGGTTTCAACATGACTGCATCATTTTTTGTCAAATCATACGATTTGCCATCTATTGTTATTCTTCCCTTTCCATTCAAAACAAAGATTATTTCCTCAAACACTTTGTTTATTGCAAAACCCCTATCAGGATATCTATTTTTCATTTCAATTAATGCTAGACTAGTTTTACCACTTCCAAAGAGATATTCATAAGCAACACATTTTTCAGAGTTTGCTACTTTGTTTGTTTCTTTCAATTTAATTATTTCTTTCATGTCAATCACTTTGGTCCTGTAACCATACCTACGCCACGTATATGCGGTCCGCCATTACCCACCTGCAACGTCTGCATCGGATCTCCCTTACCGCAGTTGGGAACACCAAATATCTGAACGTCTTTTCCTACGGCGTCGATACTCGAAAAGAATTCCGGCGTTACTCCTGTCAATGTCGGTCCTCTCAAATGCTCGGTTAATTCGCCATTTTTAATCATATATGCCTCTTTCGCTGATATCTGGAAATTGTATCTTCTTGAATCAACTGATGGTATTTTGTGACCTTTAACATAAACACCGTCTTTCATATCTGCCAGCATTTCTTCAAAAGTCGCGTCGCCCTTCTCAATATAAGTTATCGGCATCCTGATCAAAGGAGCAAAAACGTATGCTGTCGCCCTCATTCCTCCGTTCGGTTCTGTATCAAAAGTTTCGGCTGTCTCTCTCGAATGCAAAAATTCTTTTAGCACACCATTCTGTACATGAACTATCTTTCTTGTCGGCACTCCTTCATCGTCATATTTATACGATCCGAAATTCCCAAACATTGTCGGATCTGAAACAACTGTCAGTTTATCGGAAAATATTTTTTTATTCTGTTCGTCTTTCCACCACGCTCTTCCTGCCCATGCAGCTTCCTTTCCTAAAACCCTATCCGCTTCTGATGGATGGCCCAGTACTTCGTGTGTTATCAATGCGACAAAGTTCGGATCTAACAAAACAGGCGTCTTGATTGTAGGACACGGCTTTGCATTAGCAAGACTTACTGCCTTTTTGGCAATTTCCTCGGCATGAGATAAAGGATCGTAATCATCAACCACCTCATATCCCTTCGTATATCCTTCTTCCCATGAATAATATTCCGTAGCATTCAATGATCTGGCAACTGCACCAAGAGAAAAATAAGTGAACACTTTTTTTTGCTCTATAAATGTTCCTTCGCTTGAGCAAAATATTTTTTGAGCTTTAGCTGTGACTATACCCATAGAAGATTTTTTCACGGATTTATCCGTCTCGCTTATTCGCTTCGTCACTTCTCTGCATAGTTCAGCCTTTTCCTCTAAAGGTATTTCCATCGGGTCTTTCTTAAACTGGTAATTAACAGTGTCTTCTATTATTTTCACTTCAGCTAATCTTATTTTGGTTTTGTCATTAGCTTTCGCCAGTTTTACCGCATTTTCCACCGCCTTCAGAATGTTTATATTTTCTCCTGATATAGGCATTGCGCAGAAACCCCATCCACCGCTAACCAGTGCACGAACACCTATGCCTTTCTCCACAGATACACCTGACTCGTGAATTTTTCCATCAGTAGAACTAACGCCGGTTGAGATGCCGTCTTCATATCTTATATCCACATATCTTGCGCCGAATTTTTTTCCGTGGTCTAGTGCTCTCAGAAGAACTTCTTTCATTTAATTACCCTCTTAAAATCGTCAATTGTTAAATTATTGATTAATATCCTTTTATTCTTTGAATTCAAACCAGATATAATTTTTACTTCTCGTTTAGTAATGGTTTTTAACTCTTTAATTATTTCTAAATTTGCTTTATTATTTACTGGTGGTGACTTGCAGTAGATTATTCCTTTTTCCATATCTATTCTGAATTCCTTAGAATTCGGTTTAATCTTGGCTCTTAAAATCAAATTTTCTTGCATAATTATAATCAGCAATCCAAAAATTAATCATATCGTTATATATTCCATAATTGTCTCATAGAATGCAGTAAATTAAAATCCAAGAGGTAATATTAAATTATGAAAATAACAATTTGTGCAAGTCTGAAATTTATCAAAGAAATAAACGAGATCAAATCTGTTTTAGAAAAAAGAGGGCACATAATACTGGTTCCTTTGTCAGCAGAGATAAACCAAGATAAAAAATATTGGAACCAACTAAAATCTGAAGACATTAAAAAGTTTGCTGATATGAAAGGTGAAAGGATGCGCGGACACTTTGACAAAATAAAATCCTCGGATGCAATTCTGGTCTTGAACTATGACAAGAACGGAAAAAGGAATTATATCGGACCCAACACTTTCATAGAGATAGGTATAGCTTTTGAACATGATAAAAAAATATTCATTCTGAATGAGCTGTTGGAAAATGACCCAAATCATGAAGAACTGGTTTCGATGTCACCTGTTTGTTTGAATGGAAACTTAAATTATATAAAATGAATTAATTAATTTGCACGATCAATTCTTAATATATGCCCTGGTAGCTCAGTTTGGATAGAAGCTTATAGCTATTAGGCAGCGCTCTCCTATCTAAGGAAGAAAGGCGAAGGTCTGGGGTTCAAATCCCCTCCAGGGCATCCTCAAAATGTAAAATCCCCATCTGGCATATTTAGGCTGGAAGTGGGGATAGAACATCATGGACATACATAATTTTGATAAAAGTTTAGAGAATATATCTAAGAGACTTGAAGGGTTAAGAGAACAAGATAGAAATGATATTTTTCAGTTCAAGAGACAGTTAGTAGTTGATAACATCAGTTCTGGCAGAATAATGAAATGTCTGTATACGCTCAAAAGACTTTCTGAGATGAATGATAAACCTTTTAGAGACTGCAACAGAGATGATATTGTAAACCTAGTTGAAAAGATACAGCAACAGAGCTATACCGACTGGACTAAGACCGATTTCAAAAAGATATTGAAGAAGTTCCATAAATGGTTAAGACAAACGGAAGAATTTCCACCTGAAGTAAAGTGGATAAAAACAAATGTCAGAAATCACAAAAAACTTCCTAACGAACTATTAACAAAGGAAGAAGTAGAAAGGTTAGCCAATACTACAGATAACTCTAGAGATAAGGCATTTATTTTAACGCTGTATGATAGCGGATGCAGGATAGGAGAATTCCTCCCTCTGAGAATAAAAGATATCATTTTTGATGAATATGGTTGTGTGATTTTAGTAAGTGGGAAGACAGGCGAAAGGAGAGTTAGGATATTAGATTATAGTAAGGAATTACTGATGTGGCTTGAAGACCACCCCTCTAAAGAGAATCCAGAAGCATTTGTGTGGTGTCAATTTAATAAGAACAACGAATTAGTAAAATATTCGCATATATGCAGAATATTAAATGTAGCAAAGCAAAAAACAGGAATAACTAAGAAAGTTAATCCGCATGCTTTTCGACATGCTAGAGCTTCCAATTATGCTACTCAGATACCAGAACAGACTATCAAGAAGCACTTTGGGTGGACCAATTCCAGTAAGATGTTGGATATATACATAAGTGTAGACGATAAGCAGGTTGATGATGCTTTACTAAAAAATATAAAAGGACTTAAACCAAAGGATGGTGAAATAAAGAAAATAGAAACAAAAATATGTCAAAAGTGCAATGAAACAAATTCCATATTGACTCAGTTATGTGTGAAGTGTGGGAATCCATTCAATATAAACATATTAAAAGAAGACGAACATAGAAATGAGTTTGACAAATTCTTGAAAGATTTCTTAGTTGAGTTGGCAAAAAAGGACTCTACCGTGAAAAAGGTATTTAGACAAATGGTTAAGGAAAGAAAGTTAGAATATTTGTTTCAAAATTAAGTACTGTGGTGCCGAGTTTCCTCTCTGTTCTGCACTTTCTTTTGAATAAAACTCCTGACAACTAATTCAACAGGAATTCCTATAACTACGCCTATGAGCGCACCCATGAATGCCCAAAAAAATGGTGTGAGAATCTCAGTTTCAGAAGATTTTGAATACCAAACTTGCTTATAATCGTATGAACTTGTTAATATTACCCATTTATTATATGGTCTGTCTACTCTTGCTCCATCAGGAATTCTTTCAATAACAGAGTCTTCTGTGGGCAAAACTAATACTCTAAATATGGAACCTTCTGGCGGGCACTGTGGAATTCCTGGTTGACAAACAGTTCCGAACCAAGCAATATAATTTTTGCCTTGTTTTATAACAAAATTTGGAAGTTTATAGCTTACACTTACCATATAGTTTTCATAATTGCTGGAATTCTGAATGGGAAAGGTAATTTCATATTCGTCCGGAGTGTTTGGCATGCTGGTTTTATTTACAAAAATTTGAAGAGGAGACTCATCACATATTATTGTCACATAAAAATACCCGTAACCAGATGAGTAGCCTTTACAAATTGTTACATTAAAGTTTTTTACAGGTTGATGCCACGTACCTTCAAAAGGATAAAACTTGAAAGTGAAATTGTTAGTATATTGCGAAATATTTGGAGAGACATATAAATTCATTCCAATACTACTATATAAGTCATTATTATTAATCTCATCAACTTCATACATTGACGTAATACTTCCAAACGGGTACCAACTCCAAATACGGGAACTGTAGGCAACATTTGAACTAAAAATAAGTGCAGACAAAATTACTAGGAAGACATTAATCAACTTCATCATTTTCCCATATTTTTCTTATAATTTTTGTTAATCCACCACTGGTTTTGTCTTCCTACCTTTCTGTACATCACTTTACCTTCTGCATACATTCTCATCAGATGCACTTGGGCTGTGTGCCATGTTATCTCTAGAGCTTTGGCCATATCTTCTGTGGTAGTTGGCCATTGTTGTTTGGATAGAAATTCTAATATTTTCTTGTCCGTATCGTTTGACATACTGTTATAATATATAGTGAGATTAAACTTAAATGTTTCTATCCAAATATCATATTATGAGAAGTTTTGTTTTTACAATACTCATTATATTTCTATTTTTGATGAATTTTGTTTCTGGATATATATATGATGATTTTTCTGTAAATATTTTAGATACAAAAAAATGGCAAGAAATTCCTGGTAGTGATTTAAATAATCTATTTGTCGATGAACATTTTGTTGATTATTCAAAAAATGTTTATCACACGGCACAGTTAAATCCTGCTGACAGAGGAGTTACTATACAAATTACAAATCATACTTTTGTTTCTGGGGAAGTTTTAGAGTATGACATTAATTATCTAAGTGGGTCTGGTAACAGAATTAGTGTAATTGATTTAGATAGTAAAACAAAACATATTGGTGTTATTGGCTATTGGAATAAAATAGAACCCGGGGGTAATGACTTTGGTTTATACCATGTTATTGTTGAATTTGGCAACAATGAAGCAAATATAACCATAACAAAACCCGATGATAGTATCTCGAAAATGAGATTTGGTTCTATCGGAAATGCTCACTCTATTGGAATTGGGACTAGAACAGGACATGATGGTGTAGTTAGTATAAATTATGACAATTTCAAAATTTACGAACATGATAATTTTGCGCATCCTCTAGATATTACTTCAAAAGAAATTACAGCTCAAACCATAAAAAACACAGGGTCGAATACTATAGAAAATAAAAAATCAGATGGTATAACTGACTTTCTATCTGGTTTAGTAATTATTTTATTATTCATATTTTTGTATAAGTCAATCACCAAAAAAATAAAATATGAGAAAGAAAAGAAAATTTTAGAAGAGGAGAAGAGAGAAAGAAAAATATTTGAGGAAGAACAAAAGAAAATACAGGAACAAGTGGAAGGAGAGAGAAAGATTGAAGAAGAACAGAAAAAGATGGGTCTAATTAAATATATAGACAATATGGGTAATGAAAAATGGGATACAGAGAAACAAATAAAAAAATGGAAAGAGATTGATATAGGATTAAGTAATAATTTTGCTCATTTAAGTCCATATCAGTTCGAAGAATTTGTTTCTGAGCTATTTCAAAAAATGGGATATAAAACAAAAGTAACAAAAAAATCTGGTGATTTTGGTGCTGATGTAATTGCCGAAAAAGAAAATGAAAGGATAGTAATACAAGTTAAAAAATACGCGAAAGGTAATAATGTAAATCCAGAAGAAATTCAAAGAACTCTTGGTGCAATGTGGAAATTCAAGGCGGATAAGGCTATATTCGTTACTACTTCTGATTTTACAGTTAGAGCTAAAGAAGTTCAAAAAGAAGCACCTATAGAATTATGGAATAATAAGATACTACAGGAAATGGTGAGAAAATATTTTATACAATAACTAAGATTATTTATAAGTAGGTACCATTTAACATATACCAACAAAAAAGAATTCTTTTCATTACTAGTTTTGTGACACTGTGTCTATATATTTTTTAACTAAAACAAAGAATATCAGAAAGCCGAATATTATACTTATAGATGTCTATACTACCTGTTTTTTGTAAGTTCAATATTTTAATTATTTCTTATTGAATTACATCTAATATTGAATAACCGTTCATTGTTAGAACCGTGTTTTTGCTTTTTTAATATAGAGATTGTATATCATCTTTTGTTTTACACAATTTGTTGTTTTTACCTTCTATAGACTAGCAAAAAGGTTTTTTAGATTTTTGTTCCATAGTAATTCTTGTCCCGTCCATGGGATAAGTAACTAGAGCTTGCATAGGATTTTCTTTTAAATTTTCTTCAAATTGTCGATTAGGTATATGGGTAACAGAGCCTGTGACAGCAAAGTTTTGAGTGTTGAAAAATGGTGCATCAAAGGTTGTCAGTACTCTACTATTTGCTATCTCAGGTTTTTTTAAATTGAGCCCTTCCAAGTATTTTGAACCTTTGGGGGATATGAAATATTTGTTACCTACTTCATCAATAAAACCAAGTTCCACATATCTATAAATAGTGTTGGGGGACAAGTGGGTTTCTTTTTTTATTTCTTCTAAATTCTTACCTTGATGGTGCTCTACTAAAAATTCTAAAACTCTTATAAGCTTTTCATCTTTTATGACTGAACAAAAATGTTCAGTTTCCTCATTTTCAAAGACCATATATAAAGTATTATGAAAAAGAAATTTATCTTTGCTGCAATACCGGTCTTAGATTACGAGAAACTAGAAAGAATAGTTAATTCTGGGAAATATCGAACTAAAGTTGATTTTCTTTGCACCAAAATTCGTGAAGAAAAGGTGAATTCGGATGAATAGTTCGAAGGTTTTCCAACTACTTAAGCAATGGTTTTTAGAAAGAGAGCCATCATCCAATCCGGCTCAAGGTGTCAGTGATGAAAAGAATTGATTTCGAAGCCCAAATAGACCACTTTAATGATTTTTATTATAGACAGTTATTCGAGAGATTTGCAGCATCTGTCCATAATTCTCCATATAAACTCAAGACATGTCCGTTTAATTTCGTCTACTCCTTTTTCAGTTACTCTAAAATAGACAAGAGAACTGCCAGAGAGATTGTGAAACATTGGACAGCCAACGACTGGTGTCAAAGGGCAAAATATCACGGATTAAAATTAAAAGGTGAGTTGAGTGGATGAAATAAAAGATGATAATAGCGGGAAATATTTTTCTCAAGATAAGCCATCAGGAAGTTTCGTTCCAGAATCTCTTGCCCAAGACATAATGTTAACAACTAAATTTCTAACTTTCGTGGATTCAAAAGAAATTTTTTGGTTTGATAGAACAGAGGGTATATGGGAACTAAACGGTGAGGTTCTAATCAGACAGACGGGAACAGAACTGTTGGGTAAAAAAACAAAACAAAATTATCTAAATGAAACTATTGACTACATAAAAAGCAAAACCTATACTGATAGGAAAATTTTTGATAACCAAAACCTTAATTTGATGCCTTTGAAAAATGGAGTTTTGAATCTCGAAACTATGAAGTTGATGCCTTATTCTCCAGATTTTTATTTTACTTCAAAATTAAATGTTAAGTATGACCCTAATGTAAACTGTCCAACAGTAACGAAATTCCTTGAAGAAGTTGTTAGTAGCGACGATATTATTCTCTTGTTTGAATTAGCAGGTTACTGTCTCTATCGAAAATATCCAATTCAAAAAGCTTTCATGTTAGTTGGAGATGGTGCAAATGGCAAATCAACTTTCTTAAATTTAATCATATCTCTCTTAGGCCCAGAGAATGTTTGCGCTGTTTCCCTTCAAGATTTAGAGCGTAACAGGTTTGCGAGTGCTAGTCTATATAGAAAACTGGCGAACATTTATGCTGACTTGCCAAATGTTGCACTAAAGAATCCCGGTATATTTAAAATGTTGACTGGCGGAGATGTGATGCACGGCGAGAAGAAATTCAAAGATTCATTCTTTTTTTCGAATCATGCAAAGCTAATTTTTTCAGCTAATAAAGTACCTTTCGTGCAAGATGAAAGCTCAGCGTTTTACCGCCGTTGGATAATTATAAATTTCCCTAACAAATTCGAAGGGGACAAAGCCAATCCTTTGCTGCTAAAAATACTCACTACTGAAGAAGAATTGAGCGGTTTTCTGAATTTAGCACTACTAGGATTAAAAAGAATTTTAGAGAGTGGTTGTTTCTCATATACAAAATCAACAGAAGAGATTAGGGAAGCATACATAAGAGCAAGTGACCCTATTGGCGCATTCATTATTGATTGTATAATATCATCTCCAGAGGATTGTGTTTCAAAAGATGAGCTTTATAATGCCTATTGCCTATACTGCAAAAATAAAAAGCTTCTGACTTTGGATAAGAACGTGTTTTTCAAGAACATTAGAAAGTATGTGCAAATAGACGATTATAAACCAACTATAGACGGCAGGAGAGTTATGGCATGGAAGGGGATAAGACTTGTTGCCCCTGTCAATGATGTCAGGGGTAATTCTAATTTAAATTCCATACAAGATTCTGATGAAATTAAAATAATAGAAAAATCCGACAGCCTTGACAACCCAGACACAAGGATTGATGGTATATCAATAAAAGAGCAACATTCTGAATCTAAAAATGGGTGGAAGAAAATATATTCATATTTTGGGTTGTGTGAATGGGGTCAACATGAGACTATAGTGGAGTATAAGATAAAGGACGATATAGACCTTAAGTGGAAAACATCTTGTAAAGGTTGTTTTGACAAGGAAATGAAATCCTTTCTATAATTATATCTATCCCAATTTACCTTCCTTAATTTCTTTTATAGTTTTTTTCCTAATCTCTTCTTCATTTTCTTCAATATTCTTATCTGGTATAGCTGGTATAATTTCTAAGCTTTTTAGGAATTCTGACCTTAATTTACCATATATTACTGGGTCAAATTCTTCTTTCTTCTCCAACATCCATTTCACCCAAACCCTAAAAAACCTATTACTCTACCTAGTTTATCATTAGTTTTTCCATATTTTAACTCTTCTTCGTATATGTCAGCTAATAATTTTATTTGTCCCTCTCCCAGTTTAATCATTCCAGATTTAGTTAAAACTAGTGTATCAGTCTCCTTTCCTACGCCAACAGACACTTCTGCATTTCTTTTAGCTTTATAGACATTATAAATCGTGGTTTCTAAATTATCATTTTTTGAGTGTTTTTGGAAAAGAAGTGTATTGATAGCTTGCGTACCTCCGGACCCTATTGCACCAAAATTTATGTCTCTCATATTTACCATGTCGCGCTCTGTTATTTCTACTATTTGAGCCTTTTTATCCTTAAATCCTATCAAAAGAACGTTTGTTTTAAGAGTAAATTTAGTTATGAAATCTAACATTCCTTGCGTATAAGGATTTGCCAACTGGATTCTTAGAAGTTCCTTCAAGTAATTGTAATCAATTTTATAAATATCCAAAAGCTGTTTTTGTATCATATCTTCTCTGAGTTTAACCATATTCTTGTGTATTTTCTTTTTGGCTTCATCGAAATTGGTCTCGTCATAAACCTCATCCAATAAATCTTCGAACCTCAAAGCTTCACCAGATAACATGGCTATAGTAGTATGAGTTATTTTTTTGAACTTCTCAATCGAATGTTCAAATTGTCCTATTTGTTGAACGCTTATCATATGGTCTGTAGCAAAAACAATAATTTCACTTTCATTATACTTGCCTATAGCTGCTATACATATTGTCATGATAATATCTTATTCGAAAATAATAAATACTAAAAATAACAATATTTATTTAGTCAGTGGGGATTTTACAAATTCTAGATGCTCCTCCAGGGCATGACTAAAATATAAAAGTTATTTATTGAAAAACTGAAAACGCTGTCTTTTAATGAGCAAAATTTTTTTAAGTTGGTTTAAGTAGAAAGAGGATTTAAATTACAATTAATATGCTAATACTATGTATGTAAGACCACTTCTGAGGTTAGCTGCACTAGTTGGAATAGTGACGACGTGCTATATTACTGTCTTTAGGGAAGCGATTGGGTTAACAGACTTTACTTCAATGGACGAAAGAATATTGTTTGGTGCGCAGGTCGTGGAATATCGAGACGTTCAAATTATTGGTGATGAAGATTTTATTAGACGAACTGAAGAGGCATTAGATTATATTGCAGAAAAAGATCCGGAGTCTTATGAATTAGTTTGGAGAAACATTTCTGGCGCGGAGAATAATGGGTTTGCGGCATTAAATCCATCTACACGTCATTATAGTATAGGCGACGCAACAGTAAATAGTGGACTTGAACCGTACGCATCGATGATAGTTCATGATGCATGCCATGTAAAATTGGCTAGAAAGAAGGAGATGCTGACTAGAATGGAGGAAGAAAGACTATGTCTGGAAGACCAAAACACATTCCTACAAAGAATCGGCTATCCTCTTATCGATATTGATGCTGCGTTGGAGACAAGGTATTGGGAGATTTATCCTCTCTTTAGAAATTGGTGATTCTATGGACGATCATCTCACCAAAATAAATGAGTTGGAATCATTTAATGTAGAACTTGTCAGCATCCACTATCTAAAACCACATGAAGAAATAGATAACAATCGATTAACTGAAATCAAGGAAAGCATTATCAAAGAAGGTTTGAAATTTCCAATAGTTGTAGACATAGAGAGCAAGATAATTTTGGATGGTCATCATAGACTTGCTGTTTTTAAGGAACTGGAAATCGATAAGATACCTGTATATTATGTAAATTATTCAGACAAAAAAATAATCATAGACACTTGGAATGAAATAAGAGTGACGAAAGATGATATTATAAAAATGGTTAATTCGGGAAAGCTGTTCCCAAATAAGACAACCAAACATATGATTTTTTCTAATAATGGCTATAGACACATCTCATCAATAACTCCGAGAATAAATGTCAATATATCCGAGATATTAAACACGATAAAAAAACAATAAAATTTGAAAGCTCAATAGCACATTAAACTCGAAACACATAATTCCTCGCAAAGACTTAAAAAATTAATCTTTCCTATAGTTTCTATGACAATTTCAGATCATACACAAAGTTTTAATGAATATTTAGGTTGGTACAAACAAAATTTTGGTTATCACAGATCCCCGAAGGATTTGGAAATTATGACGGGTTTAGCAACACCTTATTGTCTTAGAGGAGAGATAGATGCTAAAACGGCTTTTGATGCCCTATATGGTGCTATTTGTTATCTAAGACAAACGACAAATCTTGATTATACAGCTATTGATGTTATTAGACTAATAGTCAGTCAATACGGCGGTTTGCATAGCGAATATATAGCACCTTCAACTGGTGAATTGCTGACTTATGAAGCACAACACATAAACGATACTGCACCAAAGGACAAGGAGATAATCTGGGCTTTGTGTGCGCCATTGACATTAAACTCGAGGACTAGAATGAATGCGAATCTTGCAACTACTATTGTTCATGGCGCAATAAGTTTATTGAGACAAACTAAGGGTATAGGTAATTACGATATACGAGATGTCATTGATACTATAGACCAAACTTATAGCGAACGTGGTAGAACACAAATGTTAAGACTACTGAAAAGGGGAACTTAATTTATAAAAAATTTTAAAGCTTGATTAGTAAATTAGAAATAATAATTCAAGAAAAGAAAAAAGAAAAGATTTTATCCTCCAAAGGCGGAGTTTGCCATCGTCGATAAAAAGCCGACAATTAAAACTAAAATCAAAACCAACAATGCTTCAAACACCATTGTCTCAGATAAATGTTATATGGAAGTGCAATTTAAATGATTTGTATGAAAAAGTATATAGAAAAATCTATATTAACAAGTAGTGAAAACATTTCTATTGCATTATCTCAACGCATTTATTAAATATGCCTACAGGAAGATATCAAGAATAATTTTTTGATATGATTTAATAATGGAACGACAAATATTATTACATGAGGAGAATACTGAAAATACTGATTGCGACATCTGTTTTCTTTACAATGGCCGGAGGCATGTTAGGTCCAATATATGCCGTGTATGTTGAAGAGATAGGCGGGGATATCTTGTCAACTGGCGGGGCTTATGCCATATTCGCTTTAGCTGCAGGTCTGCTCACACTGATAACGGCCAAATGGGAAGATCATTTAAAACACATAGAAAAAGTGGTTGTTCTAGGTTATTTACTATCCAGTATTGGATTCTTCATTCATTTATTAGTTAAAAGTCCGTCCCAATTGTTTTTCGTCCAGGCTCTGTTCGGATTTAGTGCAGCGATATTAAATCCGGCATATGACGTGCTATATTCAAAATACTTGCAAAAAAACAGGGTCGCATCCGGTTGGGGTATCTGGGAAGCTGAAAACTTAATAGTGACTGCCGTTGCTTCGCTAGTGGGGGCCTACATAGCCAAAATATACGGATTCAAAATATTGCTTATGTTAATGTTTGGTTTTTCAGTAGTTGGATTTTCGCTTTCATTATTTTTATTATCAAAAAGAGTGATGATGAGAATATTTTCAATAAAAAATTTGAAAAACGTCGAACACGTTTTTACTTAGCATCTTCTTTCTTACCGACGACTACATTATCGCCGACAGTAATGATATAACCACGTTCTCTAAGCATTTGTCCTACAGCGCCTTTCGTTACATCGGTCCACTGATCAAATCCATACACCACTACTTGTCCGGATCCTTGAGTATCCAAAGCTGGACCAAGTACACCAAATTTCAATAATATTGCAGCCAAGAAAGCTGTATTAACGTTATATTTTGTTTTTGTTACATCTCCTTCACCAGGTCCTACATGAAACTCCACGCCTGTATATTTTTTATCAGCTTGTGCCTTTCTACCTGTAGCTTCATCATATTCCACTGCAACCGTTCTCCATCCCAACACATTATAAGGATCTGACAACAAAACCTGAGTTATCGGAATTACTTGCTCAGCATCACTATACCCACAGCCTAAATCGCCTATTCTATCATTTATTCCTCCCCCTAAAGAAATACCTAAAGAACTGGCTTCATTTACATATCCTCTGGCTTGAGCTAGTGTTGACATGAATTGCACCTTTCTAAAAGTTTAGAGATGAAAACTTAAATACTTATTTTGAACTTTCGTAGTAGAGTAAACTCTGTCGAAAAAAAATTATCTAATTAACTTCATGCACTTCTATCGTATGGCTCAAATCGCAGCCGGGAACTGTCACAGTGATATTAGTCACATCTTCACCAACTTCTAAAACATCAAACCTTTCAATCTCTCTCGGCTCTACTGTTAAGTTATAGAAGTGTTTCATTTCCTGTTCGTTGCCGCGATGAATGATGAGATCGTAATTATAAATCACAGAAGACCCAACGTTCTGGAAATAAACCGTCAGATCTCCATCCTTATAGCCGTATGATTTTATTCTGGATCTAGTTATTTTACAATTATATTCATTAACAATAGTGGTTATCGTGCTTTCTATTTCTTCGCTTATCTGATTTTCTTGGATAGTGGTTGTCGTTGTAGCATGGGCGCCTTTAGCATGGCATCCAATATCCAAGCATGCAGAACAAGAAGAACCGACTTCGCATTGATCGGGGCATTCGTCATACGTAAACCTATGACAGTAATCATCAGTAAAAGCTATAGTTGTAGTGGTCGGCTCGATTCCACGTTCTCTGTAATTTTTAACCGTAACAAATGCCAAAAGCACAGCTAAGATTAATGTTGTTGCTAGCAAATAAGCGATTTTTTTCTTCATCAAAAAAATATTGTTTCTTATTAATTTAATTTTTCCTCTCCTCAGCTTTTTAAGGCTCTCTTCATTAAGTCAAGTCGCCCATCAATCTTCATCGGATTTGAGGATAATATTGATATATAGAATTAGTTTTTAATCATAATTGATTTTATATTGCAGAACTCCCATAGGCCGTGCTTTGATAACCCTCTGCCGATGCCCGATTCTTTGACACCACCATAAGAAACCTGCGGAAATACAATAAGGGTATCATTTATCCTCACAGATCCGCATTCTAATTTTTTAGAAATTTCATTGGCCTTTTCAATATCATTTGACCAAACAGATGCACCCAGTCCATATTGTGTATTATTCGCTTGTTCGATAGCATCATCAATATTCTTGGTTACAACTACTGGCACGACAGGTCCGAACACTTCCTCTTTCAACACTCTCATTCTTTCGTTTGCTCTTATCATAACTGTCGGCAAATAGAAATATCCTCTTTGAAAATCGGATTGTTTTCTGCCGCCAGTAAGAATTGTCGCCCCGTTGTTTTTAGCGTCTTTGACTTGACTTTCTAAATTATTTAGCTGTTCAAAACTGACTATCGGTCCCATGCTGACGCCGTCTTCCATCGGGTTTCCTACTTTCAGTTTATTCGCTGCCTCGACAAACGCATCAATGAATTGATCGCTGATCTTCTGATCAACAAAAAATCTTTTATCAGCCGAGCAACATTGACCGCAATTATAATATCTGCCCGTTATCAATCCGCTGACCGTCTTTTCAATATCTGCATCTTCGCATATTATGGCTGGATCGCTACCACCTAACTCCAACACTACTTTTTTTAATGAGCCGCCCCCTTTGCTCGCTATTTCTTTTCCTACTAGCGAACTGCCGGTGAACGAAATCATGTCGATGTTGCTCTCGACTAAATATCTACCTGTTTTAGCTTTGCCTAAAATCAGATTCAAAACATTTTTCGGTATGCCTGCCTCGTGATATATTTTCACCAGTTCATGACCGACTATCGTACTCAGCTCGGACGGCTTAAACACGACAGAATTTCCTGTCAGTAAAGCTGGAGTTATCGCCCATGTAGGTATGCCAATAGGAAAATTCCACACACTTATTACACCTACAACGCCCAATGCCTCGTATCTAAGCATGCCCTTATAATCCGAAGTTTCCAAATTCACTTCCTCATCTTGCAAATATTCTATACCTTTAGTTGCCATCCATTTCGTTTCTTTAATGACAGAATTAATTTCATCTTCCGATTCGGATAACGGCTTGCCAACTTCTGATGTTATCAGTTCTTTCATTTGTTTTCTTTTACTGTCAAGAATCTTTGTCATTTCAAGAAGGATTTCAGCTCTTTCGTCTATGCTTGTCCGTCTCCATTCTGATAGTGATTGCCTCGCAACCTTAACCGCTCTGCCAACATCATTTTCATCCGCCGTCCTAGCCTTTCCAAAAATTTCCTCAGTGGCTGGATTATAAGAATAGAACATCTCAGCTGTTCCTTCTATCTCCTTTCCATCTATCAAATGCGTAGCAAAAAACATAATTCATATATGATTGACTAATTATAAATTACTGATTAGAGACCTGGATCAGAACGATTCATGTCTTCTTCTTCCTTTATGAGGATCATATTTGAAAGTAAACCACAGTATGACAATAACTAGAATGAAAAACAAAATCATTAACCAAAACCAATCAGGCAGAGTCATTCTTCTTTTTACATTCAAACTTGAAGTAATGGAATAATTGACTTGCCCGGCAACTGTCAATGTGAACTGATAAATCTTTTCTTCAGCATCACATGGCACATCAACTGTCGCTTCAACAGGCTTGACCTCATTGGATTTCACATAAATTTTTGTAGACGGCAACAAGAACCATTCACCTGTTTCTCCTAGTATTTTCAATTCAAAGGCATCATCATTCTCTCCTTTATTAGTGACCCAAAATTTGATTTTATTTGTTTCACAACTGAAAACATCATATTGACTCTGGACTTGTATGAACGGCAAGCCGCCTGCAGAATTAAATTCTCTGGTCAAAGAATCGGAGACGTATTTGTTCGTGGCAAAAGCACTCATCCTAAATATTCTGCTAAGATCTGTTGGAGTGTAAACTGTGAAAAGGATATCTTTCGTCTGATTGACACCAAGAGAAAATATTGGGGAATAATAAGATTTCCTGAATGCCTGCAAACTTGCGATTATATTTCTCTCAGTATTCTTACCGCAATTTGAAATCTTTGCTCTTACATCAACATTTTTTTGTGGAGTGGTCTTGTCCTCCACCCAGATATCTTCAGCAACCAAGCAATGATCAGGTTTAGAGGACAGCAAATCTTCAATGCTCTTCCCGCCACAGTCTTTCACGACAAACTTCGTAAATTCCGTATCCCTGCCTTCTCCCTGAACTATAATCTTTGCCTCATGCATTCCCGGATCTAACTGGAAAGGTTTTATGCCGTATCTTACCGAAAGCATATCATCCTCATTCTCATCCAGAATTTCTTCATCATCACCGATCAAAATAAATTTGCCGCTATTATCTTTGACGAAAAACATCGCTTTTATTTTTGAGGGATCTGGTAACTGTGATTTGATTCTGGCAAAGAGGAACAGCTCCTCATTCTCATCATTGCATATGCTTATCGGACTAACTCCTACATCGTCAATCAATACGAACTGCGGTGTTTCTTCGATTTCCAATTCCTTGGTTTCTTTATCAGAAGATTCTTCTACAGACGCTTCGACTGTCACGTTGTGAATGCCTTCTGTGAAATTATTTGCCTTCAGATTGAAGCTGATTGACTGGGATTCTGTTTTCGCCAAATTCAAAGTTTCTGAATCAAACTCTCTGTCGTCTATTGACATGCTAACTGAAACGGGATGCTTGCCATCAGGCGCTTCGCTTAATCTGACATTGCTTAGAATTACCATTTCCCCGTCCTGTTTTACAGATGACGGCTGCACTTCGGTGTCATAAACATCCACCACAAATTTAACGGGCTTGGATTTTACGACAACCGTCACTGCGTCTAAATCAGCAGCTCCTTTATTATCAGTAACCTTTAACGATATTGCATGGCTGCCGACAGAATAAACTCTGCTAAAAGATATAGAATTGCTTAATAATATTTCCTCTTCCCTCCATTCGTATGAAACTATGTAGCCATCCGGATCGTATGATTTGATTCCATCTAACACTACAAATTCGTTTTCAAAAACTGTTTGGTCAGGACCGGCATCTGCAACTGGCGGCATGTTTTTGATTGTTGTTGTGGTTGGTGGAACTGTAGTTGACGTGGCTTTGGGATTCACTCTATATCCCCCTGAACCAGAACACATAATAGATCCAGAAATACCTATACAAGTTGCTCCGCCCTTTTCACCTGTGAAGGTTGCTGTATAAAAATTAGGGTTTAATGTTCTTCCTATCCATGACCACGTGCATACTCCTCCGCTACAGCTGATCGAATCGGGTGAGTTAGAATTGACATAAGCCCCTCCGCCTGAATTCATAGAGACACATGTGTAACCGTAACTTGATTGCGCTTGGAATGTAACTGTATCTCCAGAAGTTACGCTATTTGGTATCACTGTAACGGTAATCGGATCGCAGGTACTTGGAATTGTAGGCGGTGGAGGAGAAGACGGTGGCGCGGTAGATGGTGGTGGTTGATACGGAGCTTTATACCAAATGGTATTACCGCAATAGCTGCACTTGGTCGAACATACTTGGCCCGGACTGCATGTACTTGTCAGATATTGTCTTTCCCCCTGACAATCATCATTGCATCCAGTAGCGGATAGATCCTTGCATGCGGGCTGATTATATTTGGGACACATCTCAATGAGAAATTGCCCTGAGGTGACCTGAGACCCGCATCCACCCCAGTTAAATGAACATCCTCTGCCGCATCCGCCTCCAGCATTATAATCACTGCATGAACAGCTAACTGATAAAACTGGTTGGAGCAACAAAACAAAAGCAAGCAAGATAGATAGATAGAATTTAGAAGACATTCGACTCTAAATATAATTGTATTTAACTAGTATTTCTATTTTGCAATTAGGAACTTTAGCAATTTTAATATATATTTCTCGAAGAGTTGAATGAGTTAATTCTAAAAGAACTGAGTTGTAAATGCTCGAAATTAAGTTATATAATTTTATAGTTGTAAATTTTAGTTGGTAACATGAAGTTCAATAAAATTGTTATGATCGGAATTGGAGAAACATCATTAGACTCAGTATATTGGAGAAAAATAGATGCACTAGGTGAAAAGGTAGTTAAACTTTCTAAGGATAGTTCTGAAATTGAAAAGCAACTTATGGATGCCGATTGTTTGGTTGTAGGTTTTGGTGTAAAGGTAGATGAAAACAGGATAAAAAATTCACCTAAATTGAAGTATATAGGAATGCTTGGAACAGGTTATGGAAATATTGATGCTAATTATGCGAATAGCAAGAAAATTGCAGTGACAAATATTCCAGGATATTCAAGAGAAGCTGTAGCTGAACTTGTCTTTGGAATGATATTGGATCATATAAGAGAATTGGAAAGGGCTAAGCAAAGAGCAAGAAAAGGTGATTATTCTGATTCGGGATATTTTGTTTCTGAAATTAAAGGAAAGACATTCGGGATAATTGGATTGGGTAGAAATGGAAGCAGAGTTGCGGAAATTGCTTTAGGTTTCGGTGCAGATGTTAGGTATTGGTCTAGAAACAGAAAAAAAGAATTAGAATCGAAGGGGATAAAATTTGAAGATATAGATGTATTGATTCCCAAATGCGATCTCTTATCGTTGCATCTTGCGTTAACAAGAGAAACTGAAAATTTTCTGAACGAAAAAAGAATTGAGAAAATCAAGAACGATGCAGTAGTTATCAACACTTCTCCCATGGAATTAGTGAATTTAGATGCGTTAGAAAAGAGACTTGTTAAAGGTGATATGACATTTATTTTAGATCATTCTGATGAAATGAGTGAAGAAAATTTAAGAAAACTTTCAAAATATAAAAATTGTATGATTTATCCGCCAATTGGTTATATAACAAAAGAAGCAAGAATAGCAAAACAGGATATTTTCGTTGGGAATATGGAAAATTTCTTGAAAGGATCGCCAACAAATAAAGTTAATTAAATCGCGACATCAGATTTTGTAGCTACTGTGCATCGACAATAAATCAGTAGATATAAAACAGAAATCAAAAACCAAATCTTTTTAAACTTAATATCATAATATTTGAGATACGGGTTGAATATAATGACGGGTAAAGGAACCGGTGTAAGCCGGAACATGGTATAATCGTTTACTTATTCTCCTAAATATATCTGTCTGCGATTGCTTTTCTGTGAGGTTTTTCTATGGTTAGTGCTGCCTATAACCACCGGACAGAAAAACTGTTGTGGTTGAAAGAAGTCGGAATGAAGGATATCGCACTAGTCGGCGGCAAGAATGCATCACTGGGCGAAATGATTCAGAACTTAGCAAGTAAAGGAATAAAAATACCGAATGGGTTTGTTGTCACAACTAATGCATATTTACACTATTTGCGAAGTGCTGGCTTGTATGACAACGTTATGAACATAGCTTCTAGCATAGATCACTCTAGTATAAATGATCTAAAAGAAAAGGCGGAAAAAATCAGATGGATGATAACGAACGCGCAAATGCCGAAAGATCTGGAAGAAGAAATATACAAATACTATAAAGAATTAGGTGATGGCAAAGAAACAGATGTTGCCGTAAGAAGTTCTGCCACGGCTGAAGATTTGTCTGATGCATCTTTCGCAGGCCAACAAGAAACTTTCCTCAACGTTAAAGGAAAAAAACATCTGATTGGATCTGTGAAGAACTGCTTCGCGTCGCTGTTTACTGAGAGAGCCATCTCCTACAGACACAGTAGAAAAATAGATGACGTTGCTATCTCGATCACTGTACAAAAAATGGTTAGAAGCGAACATGCATGCTCGGGTGTCATGTTTTCCATTGACACAGAAAGCGGATTCAAAGATGTTGTATTAATAAATTCTACATATGGATTAGGTGAAGCTTTGGTAAAAGGCATCGTCAACCCCGATGAGTTCATAGTTTTCAAACCCACATTAAAGAAAGGATATAAATCAATAATCAGCAAAAAGGTTGGTTCGAAATCTGTAAAGATAATATATTCATCAAAGGGCACCGAGCAGATAGATGTTCCCGCTCATGACAGAAACAAATTCAGCTTAACTGATGATGAGATAATCCAGCTAGCAAACTATGCATGCATAATTGAAGATTATTATAAGAAGCCTATGGACATAGAATGGGCTAAAGATTCGTTAACTGATGAATTACTCATATTACAGGCAAGACCAGAAACAATTCACTCAATCGACAGCAAAAGCTATATAGAAGAGTATGAATTGAAAGAGAAGAGCAACATATTAGTAAAGGGGCTGTCTGTAGGATCAAAAATAGGTGTGGGAAAAGTAAACGTTGTTTTGAACAGAAATCAGATGGCTGATTTTAAAGAAGGAGAGATTCTAGTAACAGATATCACTGATCCTGACTGGGAACCTATAATGAAAAAATCATCGGCTATAGTAACTAACAAGGGCGGGAGAACATGTCACGCTGCCATCGTATCCAGAGAGCTGGGAATTCCCTGCATAGTTGGAACGGAAAAGGCTACTGGAATATTGAAAGATGGTCAAGACGTCACCGTATCTTGTGCTGGTGGTGAGATAGGCGAAGTGTATGACGGCAAATTGAAATATGAGATAAGAAAAACGGATACGAAACATCTGCCTGAAACAAAAACTAAGATAATGATGAACATTGGCATACCTGATAGCGTATTCTCATACGCCAAAATTCCTTGCGATGGAGTTGGATTGGCAAGAGAAGAGTTCATCATAAGTTCATATATAGGCATACATCCTTTGGCCTTGGTTGGTTTTGATAAACTAACTGAAGACTATCATAAAGATATTGTCAAATCGATAAACGAAAAAACGGGAGGATATGAAGATAAAAGGCAATTTTTCATTGATAATTTAGCTCAAGGCGTTGCAAGAATAGCTTCGGCATTCTATCCGAAAGATGTCATTGTCAGGTTGTCAGATTTCAAGACGAATGAATATTCCAACTTGATCGGCGGCGAACTTTACGAGCCGGTGGAATCAAACCCTATGATCGGATGGAGGGGCGCATCTAGATATTATGATAATAGATTTATCGATGCTTTCAAATTGGAATGCATTGCTCTGAAAAAAGCGAGAGACGAACTTGGATTGACAAACATAAAAATAATGGTGCCGTTCTGCAGAACTCCCGAGGAAGGAAAAAAAGTCATAAAAATAATGGAAGAATGCGGACTCAAGCAGGGAGATGGTTTGCAGATATATGTCATGTGTGAAATACCATCCAACGTCATACTTGCTGAAGAATTTGCTGAAATATTTGATGGTTTTTCTATCGGTAGCAACGACCTGACACAACTGATACTTGGTTTAGACAGAGATTCCGAGTTGGTATCACATATTTATGACGAGAGAAATGAAGCAGTCAAAAAAATGATAAGAAATGTGATAAAAACCGTTAAATCAAAAGGAAAGAAAATAGGCATATGCGGACAAGCACCATCGGACTTTCCCGACTTTGCGGAATTTCTGGTCGAATGTGAAATAGACAGCATATCATTAAACCCTGATACAATTATCAAAACTAAAATGCTGATTGCAGAGAAAGAAAAAATTCTTGGGAGATAAAAATGAAAATACCTCGCATAATGTCAACACAACATCCCGACTGTGCAAACATGCCTAGTTGGGCAAAGGGAGAAATGTTTACAAACGGGGAGGAAGTAGAAGAGGTACTAAACGCATTTAAATTGGGATGTGAGGAGCAGCTATGGGATTGGGAAGGAAAAGATGTTGATTCACATGTTATAAGAAAATTATTTTTGCTGGATAAAAATTTTTTTGAAAAAAATATTTTAGGAAAAGACGTATTCATTACATATAGAATTCCAAATCCCGATGTAGAAAAAACTGAAAGGAAAATGATTGTGGAAGCGTTGGAATCAATAGCAAGAAGTGCTGATGTTGCAAAAGAATTTTACGGCAAAGAACAAACGCCAATCTTTGAAGTCGCTTTGCCTATGACCACATCTCATCTTCAGCTGCTTAGAGTCTCGTCTTTCTATGAAAAAATTGTTGTTGGGAAGCAGGATATAATGGTTCATCCGGAAATAGAGAATTTTTCAATAAAGAATTGGCTGGGGAAGGTTATGCCACAAGAAATCGGAATCATTCCTTTGGTTGAAGACGTTCATAGCATATTCAAAATTCGGGAGATATTGAAAAAATTTATTCATTTCAAAAAACCCAAGTATTTGAGACCTTGGTTAGCAAGATCTGATACCGCATTAAATTACGGTTTAGCATCAGCAGTTTTAATGATAAAATATGCTTTATCCGAAATATATCAAACACAGCAAGAAACTGGCGTGCTGCAGTATCCCATAATAGGTGTTGGGTCATTGCCTTTCAGAGGGCATTTATCTCCAGATAACATTGATAATTTTCTTGAAGAGTATTCAGGTTTTCAAACATTCACTTTCCAGTCAGCGCTGAAATATGATTTTGACAAAAAAGATATTAAGAAAACCATTAAGAAAATAGAAAATAGAAAACTAAAAAAATGTTCTGTTTCCAAAGAAGAGATGAAACAAGTTTCAAAAATAATAGAAATTTTTTCAAAGAATTACAGACAGAACGTTGCCTCAATGCACGAAGTGATTAATCATGTGTCGAAACATATTCCAAACAGAAGGATGAGAAAACTGCATATAGGTCTTTTCGGATATAGTAGAGAATTCTCAAAAGGCGTGCATTTGCCAAGAGCAATAAATTTCACTGGCAGTCTTTACTCAATTGGCGTTCCTCCGGAGATTTTGGGCATGAGGTCTCTTGTTGAAATTGAAAAATCAGGATTCATGGAAACCTTATCAAAGAACTACATTAATATTAAAGGGGATCTTGAGTTTGCTTTATCATATTTTTCATCTGAAAGTTTAGAAAAGTTAAACAGAACAAAATTATTAACTAATAAGGCAATTGCTTTAATAAAGAAAGACATGGAAGTAATAAAAGATTTTTATAATCTAACCGAGTTCAATACATCTAAAGAAGAAAAGCATGAGTTATTGGTGAAGAGCATTACCTCAAATTTGGGAAAAAACAAACCCATTAAAGAATATATTGTCGAGGCTGCAAAGATACGAAGATCTCTAGGGTGATATTATGGTAAGAATACAAATAAAAAAAGAACTTGTGAAGTCTCCACTTAGAGACTTGCTAAAAATAGTGAAAGAACTCAAAGGAATGAAAACTTATCCATTCAATATCGGCGATCCGAACAAATTCGATTTCGACACGCCAGAGTTCTTGAAGAACGAATTAATAAAAGCTGTCAAAGAGAGGAATGGCTATTACAGCGAAGCGGAAGGTGATATGGAATTAAGGAAAACCATAGTCGAAAGAGAAAACAAAAAAAATAATGCCAGCATAACAGAAGACGATGTAATCATCACTCAGGGCATAAGCGAAGGCCTATCATTCATCTTTTCTTCGTTAATAGACAGCGAGAAAGACGAGTTTCTATTGCCTGGTCCCGCATATCCGTCATACATACAATACATAAAATTTTTCGGCGGCAAGTATGCCACTTACAAAACTGACGAAAGTGATTCATGGCAACCTGATATAGATGATTTGAGAAAAAAAATAAACGAAAACACAAAACTGATATCAATAATAAATCCCAACAATCCCACTGGATCTGTCTACGAAAGCAGGATTGTTAAGGAGATAGTGAATATTGCAGGCGAAGAGGAAATACCTGTTCTTTCGGATGAAATCTATGACGAATTGATTTTCGATAATACCAGATATGAAGGGACATCTTCCATTGCCAAAGACATACCTGTGATTGGCTTAAATGGTTTTTCAAAATCATACCTTGTGCCTGGATGGAGACTGGGATATATGTATTTCCATGATGCACAAAACCAATTGAGCAGACTCAAAGAACTGATAAAATCTTTGGCGAGAAACAGGCTGTCGGCATGCACTCCGGTAATGAAAGCGTTTGTAGGAATTTATTCGAAACCCAGAGATCATATTGAAATAATAAATAAAAAACTGAAGGACAGAGCTGCATTCGCTCACAAAAAACTCAATGAAATTGAAGGCATATCTGCTGTTAAACCGCAAGGAGCATTTTACATATTTCCAAAAGTCGAACTGAATGGGAGATGGAAGAATGATGAAGAGTTTTGCATAGATCTGCTCAAAAACACGGGTATAATATTCCCTTACGGGTCTGGATTTGATCCTGTGTATGGAAAAGACCATTTCAGAAGCGTGATATTGCCACCCGTTGAAATGATGGAAGAGGCTTTTGGTAAATTAGAGGATTTCATGAAAAACAGTAAATGAAAGAGTATTAAGAAAGAATAAAAAACTAACAGGTTAAAAAATAATGAGGTGTTGATGTGGAAGTGAGAGGATTTGTCGACGAAATAAGAGATTTAGGGGGATTAAAATTTATCAAGCTGAATACTTCAAACGGCTATCTGCAAATTACTGTTAAAAAGAAGGAGGTCAGCAAAGACGTGCTGGATAAAGTTGAGAAGATAACACGACAATCTGTCATTTCTGTTCAAGGCGAATTAAAGAAAAGCAAGGAGGCACCTGGTGGACATGAAATCATACCAGAAAAAGTTGACGTGCTATCAGTTGCTGAAACGCCACTGCCACTAGATCCTTCCGGCAAAACGTCTGCCGAACTAGATACAAGGTTGGACTGGAGACCGTTAGACTTGCGTTCGCCGAGAAATAGAGCAATAATCAGAATACAATCCAAAATAGTTGAAGGCATGGAAGAATATTTGAGAAAGGAGGGCTTCACTCAAGTATTCACTCCTTGTATTATTGGTGCAGCATCTGAAGGTGGATCGGAAGTTTTCTCTGTCACATACTTTGACAAAGAGGCATTTTTGAGACAAGACCCCCAACTGCATAGGGAACTGACAATAGCTGGTGGCATACCAAAAATATTTGATCTTGGTCCAAGTTGGAGAGCCGAGCTCAGCCATACTGTCAGGCATACATGCGAACATAGAGGATGTGCGGTTGAACTTGCGTATATTAAAGATGAAACAGATACGATGAGGGTGGAAGAGCAGCTGATAGTCAATGCATTTAAAAAAGTACAAGAAGATTGCAAAGAAGATTTGGAAGTATTGGATAAACAAATAGAAGTTCCAAAAACACCTTTCCCGGAATTGAGCTTTCCTCAAATTTATGATGTTTTAGATAGTTTTGGAAAAAAATATAAGAGGGGATTGGAAGATTACGATAGAGAGAGTGAAGTCTTATTATATAATTATGTAAAAGAGAAGCATAAAAACGATTTCTTCTTTGTCAACAAATTCCCATTCGCCGTCAAACCATTCTATGTGATGAGAGTTGACGATGATCAGACATGGGCAAGAAGTGTAGATATGATTTACAAAGGCATCGAGCTAAGCTCGGGCGGACAGAGAGAACATAGATACGACAAGCTGATGGAACAGGTCAAGCTAAAAGGTTTAACGAATGAAAGTGTGGAATGGTTCACCAAATATTTCAGATATGGCATTCCTCCGATGGGCGGATTTTGCATTGGCGTGGAAAGGCTGGTAATGCAAATGCTTGATGTCAAAAACATCAGAGAGATCATGCTGTTTCCAAGAACGCCTGAGAGATTATTGCCTTAATCGAAATCAATTGAAGATTCTTAATGATTCTGAGTTTATGAAAATTTTTTCATTTCCTATCGGTGTGCATTATTTACTAGGAAATTAATATATTCAGAATGGGATTCAAATCTGTGTTTTCATCCGTATTTCCATTTATCCTTTTTTTCCTCGCATTCTTCTCCTTGTATAGTTCATCCATAACATTGCCGAAAATTATCACCGTTCAATACAAGATCTTTGAAATATTCATGAATAGTTTGAAAACGAATAGCTTAGCATATTCCTTCGAACAAGCATTCAGTTATCTGTGGACTGCTGTTCTGATGAATTCATCTGTAGCCTTAATGCTGATTTCTATAGGAACTGTTATAACAATAAGATACGTGCAAGAAACTAATTCAAAACTCGTCATCCTGAGTGCTATTGTCTTCCTTACATCTGTATTTTTTACAACTAATTCGATAGAGCTGTCTATTACTGCAGTAGCCTTAGTTATATTCCATCTGATCACAATAAGATTTTTCGAACCAAAAAAATACTCTATCTCAACAGGATATGCTTATGTAAAAAGAAATATAACAATCGTCACAACCGTTCTCTCTTTATGCATATTGGCTTTAATGACTGTGAATTCAAGTCTGTACGAAAAGGAAATACACGAAACCACCGTCAAGTCTATCTCTCTTGTTTTGCCAAACACAAACGAGATAGTTGCAGCACAGAAAGAAAAAGTGAATACGGATTCTGAATTCATAAGGTCGTTTATCATATATTCCCAGGAATCTTTGCCGATCGAAGAAAGGCAGTCATGCCAAAAAGTTTATACGGGCTGTTTAACAGCGGTGGATGAATACGAAAAGGCTTCTATTGAATCAACAGAAAAAAACGGCATTGGATTGGCTGTAGAAGATATACAAAATAGTTTTCCTATAATAAAATCCTTTGAAAAAACCACGCCTATATTCATCTCCATTCTGATATTCACTTTGCTTAGCGCTCTTTCGCCAATAGCCAGTATTTTTGGCGGTCTTCTGTATCTTATTTTGAATACAATAAAAAGGAACGAAACAAAAGATGAGAAAAATGTTTCTACCAAATGAGAGAAGAAAGTATTATTTACTTTGAGCGATCATAATAATATTTAGGTTTCATGCGAAAAGGGCATCTGTTGTTAGCTATCGGTGTTTTGTTACTCATCTCTTTCGGAGTCAAAGCAGACACAGTGAGCACTCCATTAAATCAGTTCAATATATCTACTGATTTGATAACTTTAAACTGGGTAAATAATTATCAGACAAATCTGACAGTCCTGTCAAATTCCACAAATCAAGAGTTAATGGTTGAAATCCTAAACAACACTGCTATTGTCGCGGCAAACTATTCACAATCAAATACTCTTACATTATGCACGAGCGGAGAGGACGCGGCCAAGTATCACATTTCCGTGAAGAATGCAACAGGTTCGCTCAGTAATATCTTTTCAGTCGCTCCTAATGCATCTGTTCCAGAATCAAATATAACCATAATGGATAATATAGACTTCATCCATTTGCAGTGCAATCCTGGAAAATATTATTTGGGCACATTAACTTTCAGAAACAGGACACAAACAAACGAGACGTTGAATGCGTCGGTGACTATACACATACCTATCAGCGATAACAATACTCTTTCATCTTCAACAGGCATAGGCAGCTTCGGGGGCACACTACCGGCCAACAGTTCCACCACCCAATCATACTACTTCAATACAAACAATATAACCAATGCTACAGGCATCTCCATAAACTTGTCCGGATGGTCTGCTTCACAAGATCTCGATGTATTTTTAATAGGAGACGACTCAAGACTGAAAGCAAAAAGCGTCAATAAAACGCATAATAATGAACAGCTTATTTACAATTTCCTCCCATCGTCATCTGCTTATTGGGAAATCAGAATCTTTGGAAATTCAACTTCTGCTATATCATATAGCGGGTCCATATCATACAGCACGTTGAACTCCTCGTCATATTTGATAGATTTCGGCAACATAAATGCGACCAATACCACTCAGCAGGCATTCACTTTAAGAAACGTAGGCAACATAACGATCAATAATGCAGATGAATCAAAAGAATTTTATCTGGTAAAAAGATTTGAAAATAACACGTCGAATAATTTTACCTTCCTTGTACCAGACTCTTCAATAGCATCAAAACTAAAAGCGACTCTTAATTGGACGGGATTGGGCAACTATTCAATAAATTTGTTCACACCAAACGGAACCATTCTCTTAAGTTCTTTCAATAGAGACAGGTTCGGGCATATAGCTGCTGTGGAGCAGGAAATATATAATGAAACCACGGCCATAGAAAAAGGCATCTGGAAACTCCAAGTAAGAAATATGACGAACGATACTACAGAAACGTACACTGCTACTGTTTATATGTATGTGAATGCCTCGCAATGGATAGCCACAAATTATACGACCATGACGTTCAACAAAACAAACTTGGATAATTTTACAAAAACAGTCGGGGCAAATTTCACTGTTCCCAACAATACATTAGACGGTTCGTATGAAGGGTTTTTGATTTATGGGGCCACAAAATTGAGGATACCGGTAAAGTCAGATGTGAGGACCGGGTTGCTTGTAGTGAACAATACCATAAACTCCACGATCATATCATTGGATGAAAACCTTTACGGCAATGTGACAAGAGTTTTGAATATAACGCTGAATAATACTGGAAGATTTGACTTGCCTTTAGCTACGACAAATTCTTCCAATGCAATAAAACTTACCACAAACTCCAGCAATTATATTAACTTCACATACGATGCTCTGCCAACAACTCTATCAGCAAACAGTAATCATACTTTGAACATCACATTCCCGATAAACACGAGCCTGACTGAGAACAAGGCAGGTGTTTATGAAGGCTGGTTGTATTTCAATGCTACAGACTCCCATCCTTATGGAGGATTTAATTTAACTTTGAAGATCAACTTGACAGATCTTTTGAGAGTCGATGTTCTTGACATGCTCTCTGTCGACGGCAACAATGTGGTGGAAAACAACACAATAAATGAAACGATGAAGGCCGTGTTCAATGTCTATTACATAAACGGTACGAGAATAGATACGATAAATGAAACTAACGTCACTTCAGTATTTCTCACAGAAAATAATATTACGTCACAAAGAATACCATCTTCAGGCAGCCTAATAAAATCAAAAGGCAGCGAGCCTGTTAACATCGGAGGCAATTATTCAATCAATTCTACAATTCAGGATAACAGAGTTGGCGGGAGATACAGGGCTTTCGTCGTTGTCAACTTCACCAGAGACGATTCTAGAACATTCAATGGACAGGGAAGCTTCTCTCCATTCTCTATCAATAATACAGGACTCTATATGCGATCTAATATTACAGGGTGCAGTTTCTCTGATGACTCGTGCTCTGGCGGTATAAGCATTGGCAACTCTTCCACAGCTAAACTGCATGTCAACGTCACAAACTATGGCCTCTCGATAAACTCATCAGCCAATATAAATGTGACGGAAAACTGCGGCGGATATTCTGTTTCAAATCCCTCGTACTCGAACTGCCCGTCCACAAGTTTCGTGCCAACTCCAGGATCTTCCATATGCATTGCAACATTCACAATTACCGCTGGAAGCACTGCCGCTTCCTCATGCACTCTGACAGTCAACGGCACGCCTTCAAATATGTGGTACAATCCTGCCGGAGTCACTGTTGCTGTCACCGTCACTGCACCGTCGTCATCCAGTAGCAGTTCTACCTCATCATCTGGCGGAGCAGGAGCAACAACAACTGAAACTTTATTAACAGCTGAACAAGAACAAACAACACCTGAAGGCGAACCGGCTGTTTATTTAGAATTTACATCATACGCCTCTATCATTTCAATAACACAAGGCCAGAACAGAACTGAGAGCATTATGGTAAGCAATATAAATGATACAGAATGGCAAGATGTCAAACTAGAAATAAGCGGTATAGAAAACTGGTATGCTATCACTCCGTCAAATAAAATGCAAATAGATCCTTTGTCCAATCACACATATACTGTTAAATTTTCAATACCTGAAAATGCGAGTGTAAAAGATTACTACGGCAAGTTTGTTGCTAAAAGTGATTTTGCTACGGTCAATACAGATTTCACATTAAGAATACTTCCGGGATCGCAGGTACAAAGCGGGGTGAATATAACTCTGGATTTATTGAAGATCAAAATAAGTGATCTGGAGAAGCAGATAGAAGATTTGAAAGATAAAGGGAGAAACACTACTGAAGTTGAGGCCAAACTAACTGAACTGAAAAGTAGATATGCGCAAGCAGTAGATTACAATAACAAGGGCGATGCCAGATCTGCATATGATCTAATAGATGATGTCGAAAAATTAGCTTCGGACACTTCTGAATTAATTAACACGTCATTCCCTCCTAAAAAAACCAGCACTTTAGGAAAAATAGTAAAATGGGCGATAATCGCTGTTGCTATAGGCGGCGTCATTATACTAGGATATCTATTATGGCCAAGTTCTGAAGGATTCAAAACAGAGAAAGGATTTACACCTAAGGGGCCAAAGGAAGAAACTAAAAACAAAATAAAAGACGAGTTTGAAAAATTAAAACAACGATGGAAAAATTTAAGAGAGAAAAAGTGATCATACTTCCAGCGGGCATTCTGTGTTTATATATACAGAGCTTAAATTATTCCCTTCTCTTATTTTCTTGCAAATACTGCATATGTTGGACGTAATCTCAAGCGTGCTTACTTTTTCATTTTTGATTATTCCCGTAAGGTCACGTATCATTTCTATCACTTCTGGATTCTTTTCTAACAATTTAATTTTAGAACCCCTTGACTGCTTAAGATATTGAGACACGGCAGGTTGAGTTAATCCAAGCAAACGAGCCACTTCTTTTTGGGTAAGACCGTGATTATCTATAAGCTCTCTTGTCACTATCGATCGCACTGCTGGTAAAAATTCTGTTGCTATATTTTCGCAAAAGGGCTTCATGATTATAAATTATCTATCGAATTTATATGCCTATTGAAATATTCATTTCCTGAAAGAAAGGAATTAAAATTTGAGCAACAATCTATTATTATGAGTGAAATAGCTAATTATTTATTAGCCGGCTATGTTGTTTTCAATCTTGGCTGGTATGCTTTGAAAGGTGCATATCTAATTTCAGGCATTCCTAGAACAGGAGAAGAAAGCAATCGATATTTTTGGTTGCCCGTTCCATTTGATATAATAGGTGCGGGTCTAGAAAACAGAAGAAGACAAACATAAGATAATTCTCTATCATATTCAATTAGCAAATTATAGAAACTGAATAAAATTTATGAAACTACAATAAAATTTTAAAGAAACATAAATTTATAGAAGTTAAAAGGAAGGTATTAGTTTTTGTTTTTGGTAAATGTTTAAGATTCTTATGATTTGTGTTTATAGCCCTCCTTTTCAAGATCTCGTAAGAGAATTCTATGAAAATGGATGGGAAACAAGAGAAAAAACCCAAGAATTATTTTTAGCGGTTGGAAATGGATTAACGTCATATGCTTTTGATTATGTTTTATCAAACACGCCTGCATATTCCTCAGGAAAACCTAGAGCGATTTATGCGGGCGCCGTGGCAAGAGGAGGATTTGGCATGTTTAGAAGACAAACTCTCGATTTAATAGAATTCGCCGCTGAAGTTCCTGTTATACCTTTTGGATTGGGTGCAAGCAGAGATCACGAGCGTCCTGACGAATTACCAGCAGACGTATACTGGGATACTCTCGGAGACCATGACTTAACAGATAGTGTTGTTATGGTTTATGATTTCGGATTATCAACTGCAGGAACAGTTCACGGTGTAGTCAATGCTTTAAGACCAAGAGGCCTTGATAATAGAAATTTGATTTTCTTATTAGGCGCAGCATGTTTAGAACAGAGCGGGAAAAGATTAAACGAGGTTGCAGATGGAATGCATGCTGTTGTTGGTTCTGAGTGGAGATATAGAACGCAGAATCCCGGCATGTTCTATTTGGATCAAATGAAAGCAGGTAATGAATGGGTAGCCATGAATCCACAAGATTGGGGAGATTGTGTATCAAGATTAGAAACAGTAGGGGATATAGAGTTATTTTTGAGTTTAATCGGAGAAACTTTGCAACTATCTCCTCAAGATAGAGCATTGCTGTTTGAAAGATATAAGAGTAGTTTAGGAAACTAATTATTTATCCACTAATCTGGCCTTCTTTATATCCAAGTAACCGCTTTGCTCTTTATTATTCCATATTACTTCCGAATCAACTATCTCAATTTTTTTCTTGAAGATAGGACAATCGACAACCAGACTTTCTCCCTCGCCGCCTTCGAGAACTAAACTGATTTTATATTTCTCATGCAATTTCAACATATCATCTATCGTCTTGCTATCTAGTTTTCTTCCTAGCCATGACTTATCGAATCCGTCAGCAGATACAGCAACGATTCTTACATCGAATTTCAATGCAACCGTATCTCTTAAAAATTTCTCAGGATCCACGCCCCAGAATGGAGCCAAGCATTGCACTCCTAACTGATTGCAAACATTAACAATCCTTTCTTTCTGATAATTGCTCGCAATGCCACCGCATGCAACTGCATCTATTTTTAGTTTGGACAAAACATGTTTCATTTCTTCAACTTCCTTTTCTTTTATTCCGGAAGTTTTCTCTTTAATCAGAGGAATTCCAACGGCTTCAGCCGACAGATCAGTGAGATGAATATTCGGGATATGAAACATATACGAGTCTGCCCGCTCAGAGACAAACGTGACCAGATGCTTTACATCATATCCTCTTTCTATGCACCAATGCAACGTTCTCGTACTGTCCTTCCCGCCAGAGAATAATACTGCCACTTTCATTTTAACTCATATTATAGTTAAGCGCAGGTTTTTAAAGCTGATTCCGAGTAGAAATGCTTAATTGCTTTACTGACTAATCATAAGATATGAAAGATGAAATAGAAAAGGAGTATAAAAAACTACAAAATAAATATCAACTTCCTGATATTAAAAAACTGGAAAAGGAATTTGACCTTAAGTTTGATAAACCTACATCCATACTCCAGGATACAATAGATGGTATAACAAACGAAATATCAGACATTTCAAAAATGTTGGAATCATTGATTTTCGTTGATTCCGGCAACCCGCCTATTCATCTTTATGAATCAAAGATGCTGAGCGACAAAGACATAGACACTTTTGGCTTACTGAAAGAGTTAATGTCAACTTACTGGACCGGGAAAAGAATAAAGATACAGGGTAATGAGAAAGAGATGGTAAGCTTTGTCAAAAAAAGCATGGAAAAATGGGAAAAGAATATAAAGCCAAAAATAATTGAGTTGTCTGAGATTTTCGAAACTGGATGGAAGAACGCAAAATTAAGAGAACTGGAAGACAACCATATGAGCTATTTGGGATGAGTCCTGAAGAACGGTCTTGAGAATTAAATATAAAAGTATATCTTGAATATTAATTCTAGATTAGTATGAACGATTATCAACAAGGTCCAAACGTTGAGTCTCCTTTCTATACTGTCGGCGAATTAGCTGTATATCTGCGTGTATGCGAGGCGACTATATATAGAATGGCTAAGAAGGGAACGATTCCTGGAGCGCAAATTGGTAGATCATGGAGATTTCATAAAGATACGATAGAGAAATGGATAAGAGAAAATAGTCAATACCAACTTCAAGGATAATTATTCAATATTTATTCTAGTTCCCATTGCTTGTCCTGGCAGATTTCTTTCAAATTTGGCTCTCACGATACCTTTGTTGCCATGCACACCTGTAATTTGGCCCTTAAACTCTTTGCCCGAAGGTGATTTCCATAGCAATGATTTGCCAAGCAGTTTTTCAGCTTTTTCTTTGCTGTCTACATTATTAATTTCAACAAGCAACTGGTTCGTATTTTGAGTATGTCTGCCTCTTCTGTAACTTAAAATAATGCCATTCATAACAATCATCTATTATATTTGTATTTTTATACTTTACCATTAATCATTAAAATGTATCACTGCCCATAAAAACATCTAATATTATGAAAACTAAGCTTTCTCATAATCAATCATCCTTGCGTATAATTTGCAGACATAACTGTATCTCCTAGTACCTGGTGTTATCCGTCCTCTCACATATTCTATTATCTCATCTCTTCGATCCACCAAATCTCTTCTTACATCTCTTATACAATCATAAGCTATGCTTAATCCAAAGGGACCTATACCTTCAGTGTAGTCTGTATTCAAACTTAAAACTTTTGCAATTGGAAGTTCTAAAGGTTTGAATCTTCCAGAAGGTATGTCTGCGATTTGCGGTATATCTGGTGAACTGCCTCTCGAACCTGATTGGGTGCCATATATCATAGCAGTGACAAAACGTGTTTCAATCAACGCGCTTCTATTCAAAAAAGGTGTTTGCAAATATTCTTTCCACAACGCTGAATCAAATAAATAGCTTAATGGATCTTCAATAGGAAATTCTGGACTGGTCAAGGCTTTTTGGATTCTATAAGGAACATAGACGGTTAAGAAAAACGGTTTTCTATATCCACCGTGGGCAAGCTGGATTTCTCTTGATAGCATAATCCAGAATTCAAAAGTTAAAGCTAAATCTGTTTCTTTGTCTCAGTGGCTGTTATATTTTAGTTTCCTCGCACAACTGAGTTGGCGTGTAAATTCTCTAAATCCTAAAAATTTGACATAACTAATCCACATGCCAACATCCTTTAAAAAACCTATGATACCTGATTTTTGGATTTTGAATACTTGACCCACATTTCCCAAAATTACAATGCCTGTCTTGGATTTATTAAGAAATATTTTATTCATAGCCGGTTCCAGCAAATAGTCTCCAAAATCGAAAATTTCAACATTTCTAATCAATTTATTTTTATAGACTGCTCTCTGTCCTGTGTATGCCGTTGAGAAACCTATAAGTTTTGAGAAAAACATATCTCTTTCCCATTCACCCAATATCATGTCGCAGTTGTTATCTGCCATCTCCTTCAACATAGCATCAGCATGATACGTCTTGAAATTCGTAATGTCCGAATCGAGAAACAATAATATATTCGACCTGGCTTCAAAAACACCGCTCCTTATGGCAGCAGATTTTCCTAAGTTCTTTTCGTGAGTTATTAATCTTATCCCTCTTATACTATCCAAAATTTTTTTAGTATAAAGATCGGAGCCATCGTCCACAATTATTATTTCTCTTATCAGTTTTGATTTTTTGATTTCATTTATAATCGGAATGATTCTTTTGCCTTCATTATGACATGGGATTATAACAGAGGCTTTCATAAAAAATATTTATCGGGTCAGAATCTAATAGCTAATTTTTATCTTCTTTTATAGCTCTGGAAAGATCCCTTATTAGATTGCGAACATATTCTCTCATCCTGTAAACTTCCTTTTCATCTAATTTATCAACCTTATGCTTGTCAGCTAAATCTTTCATTATTTCTATTTTCTTCCACATATCCCAATAGTAACCGTCGACCATGTGCTTGTCAACTATCTCTCTCTTGAATGTCTCGCTTACTTTCTTCTCATCTTCTGGCATCTTCTTTAAGCTGCTCAATGCAGATATAGCTGCCTTACGCATCACGTCATAAGTCCTTTCCAAAACCTTTTCCTTTTTCCTCGTCTCTAAGATCGATAGCAGGTCATACATTTTATTAATGAACTCATCTGACTTATCTATCCACTCATCGACAAAAGCACCAGTAACATCCATTAGTTCTTTATGCTCTATTTTCTTTCTTACTTCAATTATATCTCTCAGCCAATCTGCGTATTTTTGTTCGAGTATGCCTGGTTCAACCAGATATTTTATCACTTCATCATGCGCCTTGTTGGGAACTGGCGGCTCTAAACCCATAAACATGAGCACTGCCTGAGCTGTATTCAAAATGGCATAATAGCAATCCTCAGCAAGCATCAGCAGCTTTACTGTCTTCGCACGCATTATTTTTTTAGGTGCGCCATCCATATAGCTTTCCACTGCCTCTCTTGTAGCAGGGATTTTGCCCATCTCCAGTAATCTCTTGAAAGGTGTGAAGAATCCCGTATCATAAATCGCCTTGCCTTCTTTTATGAAATTGTAAATGATCGGATGTGCCACCCGAGCAAAGTCCATAAATTCTGTCAGCGTATATAACGGCTGGACGGAAATTGCCAGTGATATATCTTGAGCCATTTTCACAATGTCGCTATCAATTCTTGCCTTCTCATCCATTTCTATTGGCTTATCAGTATCATCTATAACAACGAACAGATCCACATCTGATTTCTGTTGAAACTCGCCCCTGGCAACCGATCCCATAATCACAATGCATTTGATCCTTTCTTTATATTTATCAATAACCTGTTTCTTCAGTTTTTCAACGTTGGGCATTATATCTTTTGAGTCTATAGTTACTAGCTCCTCTTTCTTCTGTTCAGGTTTTTTAATCATTTAAATCAACAATCCAAAATCATATTCTTTCAGTTCGTTCGGCAAGAATTTCTTCATTCTATCAATAATTTCTTTGGACAACTTCATTGCTTTGTCTAGATGTTGCGGCTCGACCGCCTTGATTCTTTCGTGATCCATATCCTTCCACAGCGCATTCAGCTCTTTGAATTTATCAACATATTCGCTCTCCAATTTATGATCCTTGACAAGTTTTTCAAGCCAATCTGGCATATTTCTTTGATCCGGAGCCTCTTTATATAAATACATTATAACTGACTGGCATGCGTCCGTGGCTGCATATCTCAAATCAAACACCATCGTCTTCATGCCCAACTCTACCCGTTTGATTATTGCATCTCCCGATCTAGCTTTTAATCCGATCGATTCATCGCTAGGCGGAAGCAACCCAGATTTCAGCATTCTCTGGACGGGCTTTACGAAGCCTGTATCATATATTACTAATCCTACTCTAAGAAAATTAAATAGCTCTGGCGATCCCCTCTTCATCCATGCCCAGAATTCTGTCAGTGGCGTCATTTGAATATGCAACCCCTTCATCTCTGTCGTGATTATCTGCAGTTGTGCTCGGATTCTGTTAACATCTTCCGAACTCTTCGTGGCCGTGTCATCCACAACAACCCACAGATCAATATCAGACGTTGCCTTCATATCGCCTCTTGCTGCTGATCCAAAAATAAGGACGGATTTGACTTGATCCCCGTACATCTTTTTAATCCTGTTTGTGAATTCTATGACCCGTGAATAGAAGTCTTTTTTCTTTATCTCTTCATCCCAATTATCTGCAACAGATGGAGGGGATAGTTCTATCTCTCCCTTGTTTAGTAAAAATGGTTCTACAAGCTCCTTTGCCAGTTCGTCAATAGCCATAATTATACATTCTCCAGATTGTATATAAAATTAACTACTATATTGTAGTTATATTAATCATCAACCCTTAATACACAGATTGCATTTCGATTAATAAAAAACTTACCTTAATTCTTCCTTTAACCAGTCTTCAGGTCTCTTGCCTGCCTTCAATGCAGCACTGCTCAGCAACGTATGTTCTTCCTCAGGCGACCTCAACTGTCCTTTTAATGGCTCGAATGCGTGCTGGAATATATGCACTCTTTGTCTTGCCCAGTCTCTCGTTCCCTCTGATATTGCAAAGAACGTCTCAGGCAGTTTTTCTGGAGGTATATCTTTAGCTAAGTTTTCAGATATCGTTCTCAAAGCAATCACACTTCCCCTGAATGGATCATCTCCGCCGCCTCTCTCAAAAAGTAGATAAACCACATGTTTTCTGCCCATGTCACCGTCTTTTCTTAATTTCCACAATAATTCATAAATAACTATTCTATCCGCAATATCAATCGGCTTGTGCGGTTGCAGCGGACTGGGATAATTTGCGTGTATGCCGATGATATAATCACCGACTTTGATATCCAGTCTTTTCGTCGCATCTATCAGATCTTCAGCCTCGTCAAACGGGTCGACGCCTTGAGTAGCCACATGCTCCCAGTCTATAATCATGAAAATTTTGTCATGATACGGATTCGGACCGCCTTTGAGATTTTCTAATGCCTCTCTTATGTGCTTGACGGCAGCAAGAATCTGCTTGGGTCTCCATAACATATATCTTCCGCCAAACTCCGGATTTCTTGCATCCGGCACTTCAAATGTTATCAAGAAATCTTTCAGATTTTCAAACAGTATTTTTTTCTGCTGGTCTCTCTTCTTTTGTTCGCCTGACGGTATAATCGCATCTATCTCTCTCGATATTATTTTTTTCAATCCGTTGTCGTCCTTCATCCATTCCGCTAGTTCAACAATGTGTCCCTGAAGATATTTAGCGGCTACAACACCATAGTAAAATTCCTTAAATAGAATTGAAGTGTCTTTGATTTCGCTGTTCGCTTTCTCATACGCTTTATCCAACCACTCATCATCACTCAAAGGGTTATCAAAATTATAATAATAATTGGAAAGAAAGTCCTTGTACATCACTGCCATCTCTTTCCAGAGTGGGTCTTGATTTAAAAACAGGTTATGAGCAACGATATAATACGCATCATCCAACGTCTCGCCGAACTTATCTTCCTGATGCCAGTCCAGACCCTGAAGTAAATGTTTCCCAACCGCTTCAACAATCTGTTTTCTCGTTTCAACAACTAAACTATTTTCTAATTTTATTCTATTTTTGTAATCGCTCTGAATAATGGCTGATTGCTTTTCTTCAATTGTAGGCTGTCTTCCATTCGCCTCGAGAGTCTCTCTTATTCTCGGATCGACCTCGGGTCCCCTGTATATTTTGTCTATTACATCTTCTGCTGTGGCTTTTTGAATACTATTTGTTGCTTCCCCGCCCATTATAACTTGCGACCATCTGTAAGCATAATCTCTTCTAAAAAAATATGCTTTGCCGTTTTTGGGATCAATGCTTTCAGGCAGACTGGTTTTCTTAAACCACTCCACTAGTTTCGGATTGTTTTTAAACAATTTTTTCCCAAGAAAATTCCCGGAAGGGTCGCACATTGTAATGTAAAGCCGTTGGCCGGCATGCGTGAATAGCTCAAGCCATTCTCTAAGACATGAGTGGAAATTGACGTACTTGCATCCGCCATAAACTCCTGACTTAACTGCCTTTTCCAGTTTGTTCTGTGTGATAATCCATTCTGTCCTGTCCGGCAGTTCCAATGGCGCCTGCAAATCACCGTGCAGCAGCATATCCACTTCCATTTTTTCAGAAATATATCTTATCTCCTTGCCTTCAGAAAAATTGATTTCATGAGGGATATCGCTCGCAATCTCAACCGCGCCAGCACCCCTCGTTAATGCATATCCAGTCTTCTTAACCAAAGTATTTATTTCATCAGAACGGGCGGCATAATAAATTCCGGATGATACAGCAACCTTAAAACCGCCTGACTCTTTTTTGTTCTTGAATGGAGTTTTAATTTTTACATTGGTCAGTTTTTCGATAACTCCCTTTATATCCATGCCTTCACCTCGGCACCAGGAACGCCAGATCCCTTCTTCAGATAATCTGAAACCACGCCATACATTCTGCCCGGGCCTAGTTGCATCATCTTAGACATTCTTTCATTCATTAGTTTCTCATATGGTCCTGGATAAGCAAACACGACTTCTATTCCTAGCTTGTTCATGAAATCCAAGAAATCTCTTCTGAATTTGTTAAGCTCCCCTCTTAATTTATCAAGTGATGAAATCTCTTTATTTTCTTCTTTCTTGAATTTTTTTTCCAACAATCCTTTCTGTTCTTCGTCTTTTGCAAAAAACTCAGGAAATTCTGATTTTATGGAATCTTCAATACTCATGATCTTGCCTTCGGCATCAATCTGCTCACCTACCATCATTGCCACATCCCTCTCTTCTTTTTTAGCCATTGCCCACAGCTCAATTTGCCTCCCTAAAATGATGTTTTGCGTGCAGTTGAAAGTTTTTAGCGGTTCGAACCACATGTCTTCAAACATTCCACCATTGGGCAGACGAATAACAGTTCTCACAAGATCCATATAAATAAACACAAAGTAAGGACTGAAAGGCCATTTTATTCCCGGCTTTATACCTGTAGGTCTTTCTGGTGTTCCAAATCTTAGGCTGAATGTTTCTATCGTATTATAAACCACTGAAGGCACCTGTTCTAATGGAAGCACTTCATATTCATCTTGTATTTGAGCTATTATCGTCAATAAAGGATCATCAATCATTGGTGACATCGGCAATGCTGGAACTTCATTTCTTTTTTCTTTTTCCAGTTTCTTTACTGCATCAAGCATTCTTTTTCTGTCTTCCTCTTTCCCATATAAATCCACGAGCTTGTAAAAACCTGCCTCTTTGAATGTCAATTTCTCATACGTCTCTTTTGAATGTTTGAATAATTCGGGAACGATAAATGGCCGCCATGACCATACCACTGTATTATCCAGAGATACGGCCTGGGAATCTGGCCTGAAGAAATGCAGCCTTTCCATCCAAGATGCTCCGCCCTCACGCATTTCTTTGATTGCCCTATACCTAGAGATTAGTGGCTTTACTTGATTCCTGTATTCCAATATTGATCTTTTTCTTGCCTCCATCATCATTTTTAATCTTTCATATCTTTCTTTTATAGTTGGCAAAAAAATTCTATCTCTCCATTCTAGGAATAATTTATTTTTTGTTACAAGTATGACAGCTTCAGCGCGCGAAATGTCTAATCTGTCTACAATTTTCTTTTCTTCTGTCTCATCATCCTTCAATTCCATAAAATCAGAAATGATAGTAGGCCATCGCGGAGCAATTGTACGCATAGCTATGCCTTCGCCTGCATGAGCGTCGACATAATCAACAAACACTGCACGCAATACATGAAGTGCTTCCCTCAGCTTTCTATCTGCATCATCTAAATCTCGGTTTTCAACTTTGCCGCTTCTTATTTCTTCAATCATTTTTTTACCCAATTTTTTTTCAACCTTCTCTAAATCTCTTCTTGCCTCGTCGATTTTAGCAAAATAATTCAGATATTCCTTATATTTTCTTACATCATGCGACAGCAATTCAAAATCAGTAATTGCATTAGTTAGGCTTGCAAAGCCGTTCTTGATCTGCTCCTCCAGCTGACGTTTAATATCCATTGTCCTCTGATAATATTCTGTGAAGACGGGAGACACCTCGACTGATGTTGAAACTTTGAATGTATCATAGCCCCACTTTCCTAGTTGGAAGAGGAGACCGAGCATTATTCCGGAACCGCCGCCCATCTCATAGGTAAGATCTATCAGTCCTTCAGCCTCGAATGGAGCTGCGTTAATTCCTTCTCCCGGATACATTCTAAGCTTGAATTTTTTGCCGTTGATTTGCTTTGTTGTAAAGGGTAAAGGTCCACCAAAACTAGCGACTGGATCTCCTACGGGCGGAAATGGCCCTGCTGGATAATTAACCATATTATTTTATTATGTTTTCTATTTGATAAAAGTTTACAGTTTTCTAGATGCTTATATCAAACAAGCAGAAATTTTATTTATTTATAAGAATATCCTACAACTTCCACAAGAATATCCCTATACCCAAGAGCAATATCCCCATGAGTATGCCAATGTTTGTGAACCATGACATCTGATGAGCACCTGTATACGGAAAGAATATTATCATTGTTATTCCTAAAAATATGAATCCTAGTGCTAATAACTTTGGCATTATCTCATTAAAGATTTAGTAAATACAAGGACAAATAAATTAGTGTTGGTCCGAAAATTATCGCAATTGTGAACGCACCGTAATCTCCAGTCAAGTATAAAGCATACGTTAAGTATCCGCCGACCAAAAATGCCAGCAGTCCTAAGATTTTAATAATAACCATAACCAAATTATAATAGGAAAACTTTTAATATGTGATACCATGCCTATATTCGCAAGAACAAAAATGATTCTGCAGGACGACTGCTGGGATATATCCGGTCCTGAAATGAAATGGAGCTACTCCGGTCCCAATCCTCATCTTGCCTATAAGAAGATAAAGGATATGTTTCTCACTGTATGGAATGTAAAGGAGAGTGAACGAGTCCAGGAGAAAGAATTTGTTTGGGACAGGGAAGGGAAGAAAGAAAAGTTCAACGTATCATGGGAGATATCAAAAGACGTGGACAGGTTTTCATATATCTATTCAAGAATATCTATTAGTGGCGAGGCCACAGAAACTGAGAATGGCAAAGAGGGCAAGCTAAATGTTCACATAGACGGCGTTCTACGAACTGAATATCCTCAAGATACGGTATGGGAAAGAAGCATATTCTATGAAATGGCAAGGGTTTTTTGGCATAAAGTGCTTTACCAAGAACAAAGAAGAAATTATCAGGACGAGTGCAGAAAACTAATGAAAGTGTTCTTGGAAGAGTTGAAATCGTTCTTTAACCTGCTGCCAAAGATGATGTGAATGGCAAAAATAGTAATGCAAGATGATTGTTTAGCACCAGATCTTCAAATCACTCTCAATTTTAAGGGACCCAACCCCATAATTGCGTATCAAAAACTTAAAAGGGCGATGAGAGATGTCTGGGAAGTAGAAGCGAAGGATTATTGGGAAAGAGAATTCAGATGGGACACGTCAGGTGACCCGAGAGAATTTCTTGTCAAAGCTTATGTTGTCAAGATGTTGGACAGGTTTTCCAGGGTTATAATTGAAATTTATGTCCACGGCCACCAGCCATCAGATCCGAGCAAATCCGGAGATGTGGAAGTCAGAATCGGTGGCTATCTGAAAACGGAATTTGGCGGCAAAGGCATAATAGATGATGCAAGAAATCCATTATACAAAGGGTTGCTATGGATGTACAATAAATATTTCTATTGGGGTCAAAGAAGATATTATCTGCATGAATGGTGTTACAAGAAACTGCATAAATTCAGGGACATCTATCAAAAAATATTGAACATCTCTCCGCCTATGCAATAATTTTATATCATCTCTTCTCTAAATTCTATTAGATAATCAAGGTGTTTTAAAATGGGTATATTTCCTTTCAAATTTCTCTAAAAAGAAAACCGATCCGTCAATCCAATCATCCATGCAGAATCCTCAAGAAATAGCGAGGACAGAGCTAACTCAACTGACTGATGACAATAAAAAAGCAGATATGGACAGAGTCAGAGCGAAACTGGACCTTATTTTGACTGAACTGGACAGTTTGAAGATATTGAATCAAACGTTGAATGAAAGATTAAGAAATATTGAGAACAAGATCAGCGAGAACAAGGATAGAATAAGATATGTATAGTATAGTGTCTCTTAGAAGTTATTTCTAAATAATTTTTTCTTATAAATAAAATACAAAGTTCCTGATATTGTAACCAACATTATTAATCCTATAGTTCCAAATTCTGGCAAACTGACTGGCAAGCCGGATGTCAAATTAATTGTTGCTGTGTTTTCTGAACCATCAGATAAGGAACGGACAATAAAATTGATCTGACCGGATGTCACAGGCCCGTTAATATTAACTGTGGCTATGGTGGATTTTATTTCATTCTGTCCTACTGAATTGATTCTATTTGATGGAATGTAAACTTGCACCAGATGCGAAACATCATTCAAATTATAAAAAGCTGATTTTGAATAAACTATTTCATAACTGGATGCAGTGGCAATTAAATTTTGAGCATAAATCTGCACCTGCTCTTTTTTACCAACAGTAAACAAACCGCTCCTCTGCGCCCAAGCTTTGAAATCAGATGGTGGCGAGTAGACAGGAGGCAAGAGCAAAAACAAGATGAAAAATAAAATAATTTTTTTCATTTGAACTTCACTTTTTTATAGTAGACCACGCCAGCAATTCCAAGTAGAAGTAGTATCGCCAAAGAATTGAATTCGGGCAGGCTTAACGGTAGATCACCTTCTATTATCTGAATAGTGGCTATTTTAGAAACCCTTGGATCGACTACTGATGTGACGTTGACTAATATATTGCCTGATGCTAGTGTAGATAATATTGTCACTTTCGGTTGGGCGGAAACAGATTCTAGTTTAGCAATTCCGTTCAAAGATGTTGCACCTATAGTGTCAACTAATATCAGGCTTGGATTGAGAGAAGACACTTGATATGTAATCGTATAACTGTCAGTGTAAGCTCCGTTATTTGTTATTACAACAGAAACTGGAGTTTTTTGTCCAACTCTGAAAATACCAGGGCTCGAAATACTCACTAAGAAATTATAGCAAGATATTTCATTCCAAAACTCGTTCGTAGTACTTATATCGCAGCATATTCCTGAATCGTAGCATCGCTTCTGCCCGCTGTCTGCGTATGTCTGGCAACAACAAGGATTAGATGGTGTACATGCAGCTGAAACTATATTCAAGGATAGCAATGTGGACGAAAATACAATAAAAAGGATAAGCAAAACCATTGTTTTTTTCATAAAACCCTTATAATGATTATTGTTTCCAGAATAAAAGTATTTTTCTCGACAGAAGCCTACTTTATCATCTTCTTCGTTATCTGACTATTTATGAGAACTGCCTGCTGTCTGCTCCATTCTTTGTTTGAAACCTTTTTCATGTAATCACACCAAAGATCTATAAATTTAAGTCTTTCTTCGAAGTTTTGTTTCTGCCATTTCTTGAATTCTTTTTTATCAAATCTATACATATCCACCACCCAAATATTTTCTAATTATTTTCTTGACATTCAATGTGTTTGCGTGTTTTATAATTTTATTTTTATCTATTCTATCTTTGAATATATTAAATATATGCAGAGCATCTTCTATATCTTTAGGTGAACCTAAAAGAAATTTGTAAACTATTTGTAATTCAATTTCTGAAGTGAAGAAATATTCATGATCAAACATGACTTTTATTTTGTTATTTAATGCATATTTGTCAAGTTCCATCTTTGGAAATTTTATTTCTACATTTGGATTTATATTATTCTTTTTAGCTATTCTAATTGGTGATCCGCTATACAACATATCAGCAGCATCTTCTGTTGAAGTTGTATTAATAACCCAATATCCTTCTTTAATCACTTCTTTAAGAAAGTTGTTGATATTCTTATTTTCTATTAGAATATCTATGTCTTCAGTCGCCCGTGTTCTACCGAAAAAAATTGCAACATATCCGCTAACTATAACATAATTTGTGTGTTTCTCCAAAATTTTCGTAATGGATAATACAAATTTATCTAGATTGTTCACAACTTTTCCGCTGATCTTTATCTGTTTTTTTTCAAATTCTAGTTTCATGAATTATTCTATTATTTTTAATTATATAAAACATTGAATTGGTTTTATCTTAAACTGTCTGCAAATGCCTGATTTAAAATTTTTGAAATCATAACTTTTCTTATATTCTTGTTCATTAATTACTATTGCCGGGACGCCGGTGGCATTATATTTTTCCCTGAGAAGTTTTACATCTTCCGGGTCTTCCGGATCTCCAGCAAATCCATTTGCAAAGATTTTTGTAACATTTATTCTTTCCCCGAATTTTTCCTTTGCTTTCATCATTATTGTTTCGGTCTGATTATGAACGATGCAACGAGGATTATAGAAGTAAATTATATTAATAGTTTCTTTAACGTTTAGCGATAATAAAAAATAAAGAATTAAAGGTAAAACAAAAATAATCAGAAGAGCTGCTATCAGCAATTTACTCATAATAAAATATATGTTTCTGAGCTTAATGATTTTATTCATCTTCCCTGATAGCCGCCTAATAACTGAGCTAAAAATCCACGAATTCCTTCATATAGCCTTGCAGAGCCGCTGGTATTGCCGGACGATCCTTCTGTTGGAAGAGGTGTTGGCGTGTGTTGCGGCAGAACCAATTCGTCAGGATATTTCTGTCCTATGTATCTGATTGCCATCCTGCAGAAACCTTTTGCCATCTGCTCTATTTCGGGCGTGTTTGGGATCATGACACGACCGTCTCTGTATCTGTTCTCGTGAACTATATTTCCCGGACTGTCGCAATTGTATTCGGCTGCTCTGGGATAGTAATAATCGATACCTTCTATAATAGGTATATTTTTAGTAATTCTACCTGGAAAGATCATCATGGCACCGAGACCTGTTGCAGAGCCATCATCTCTCGTTCCCGATGTAGCACCAGCGTAGACAAAGAAGATAATATTACCTAGTTCTCCGTCTTTAAAATCAGTTTTTATAAAATCCATTCTAAAAAGTTTTATCTGACCTGTAGGACGAAAAATTTCTCTCTCTATATTGTATCCAGGAAATGGATCTGAAGGTGTTGAAGTATATGTTGGAATTGGAGTATTGGTAGATGTGGGAGAAGGCGTGTAAGTAGGTGTTCTTGTCGGCGTCGGAGTTTGAGACTGCGTTGGAGAGCTTGAAGGAGAGGGTGATGGTGAATGGTTGTTCAGAGAATTTACAGAACTTAATGATTGACGACCTCCTGATAAAAACAATACGGCAGTTGCGAGTAACGTAAGTACAAATCTTGTAAGGCCGAAGCCTGTTCCTATATGATATCCATTAGGCATAATACCCTTATAAAAATTTTTTCAATAGTAAGAAATTTAAGCTTTTCTGGGGCAATCTACTATACTTATAATTTGGTTTTTCTCGTAACAACCCATGTGGCAATGCCAAAAATAAGTAAAACGACCAAAATACTAAATACGATCTTATTCTTTTCAAGAAAGTTAGTTGTGACCGTAGTGGGTTTTTCTTCTTGATAAGTCGTAAAGAAAGTGACAGAATCATAACTACCATCAGACGTACTAACTAACAGTATATGCTCTCCCGGTTTCTCCACAAAAACATTTGCCACATATCCGGATAGAGGTTCTAAATTAACTCTGGTTTTGGTATATATTTCGCCGTCTAAGACAAGGTTCAGAGTATCGTCGATAACATCATTGCCTACATTCCTGATTCCGATTTTTGTCTCTTTTTGTGTCTTTCCAAAACCAAGGTGTTCGACATCTAATTTCTGGTGTTGAGCCACAACTAATGACAAAGATAGAAAGATCATTGCGACAAAAATTATTTTTTCTTTTATCATTTTATCATCCACCGCAAGCGCTTCTTACATTATGATCTACAAAGGTTGCGTCTTGACAAACATTTCTTATCAAATTAACTTGATTTGGATCATTGATATAACAGTATGAATCCCAGTTTGAGGAGCAGTCTATGGCTGGATTGCTTGGATCTTTCCCGTTCTGGCAATAATCATAAAATATACAGCCTCCTGTATCAAGCCTGAAATCATAACAAGTTTGCGGAAATCCTGTTTTCTCCCCTAGCACATCACAATATTCATAATGTTGACAATCGCTGTCCCCGTTCGGGCATTGTGTCAACTCTGGCGGTATAGGTGGATCAACAGTAAATCCTGGATCAACTACATAGCCGTCCGGAGAAACTATTCTCAAATTAATTGTGCATGACCTTGTTCCGCTGTTCCTTGCATAAATCACGAAAGCATCATTTGACTGTGATTGTCTATTCAGGTTGACAGAAGTTATTTTCATAGCACCATCAGGTAGCATATCATTGGTTAGACTCGTGCCAATAGATGTTGATGTTGAACCGGAAGACTTTGATGCTTTTCCAGATGCTACAATTTTCCCACTCAATGCGTCGACGGTTTTGAACATCTCCGGATCATAAATACCAGAAGAAATGTCGCATGATCCTGTTCGGGAAGTATCGTCAAGAGTGTATGAAACTTTGGCTGGCGCAACATTCAATGAATTATCATTAGCTGTTATAAACCATCTGTAATCGCAGACCTTTCCTTCTTGGCATTTGTAAAGTCCATTTTTAGGATTGATTGTCAAAGAATATAAGGGCGTACAGTCAAGCACTTGAATTATCTTATTCTCAGTGTAATCGCCAAATCTTTCCACTCCCTCTTGAATCATTCTCCATTGGAAATTATAAAATCCGGGTGTCGAAGGCGCTGCAAACTGGAATATAAACGTTGCTGTTTGGGTTGGCTGAATGTCGCTAGGTAATGCCACTCTCCTGAGACTCCAGTTCATATTGTCTGCGGGATTCTCCGAAGCTAATTTATGTCCAATCAGAGATTTCCATATTGTGTTCCCTGTGTTTTTCATCTGGATAGATGCTGTTTTTGTTTCGCCTTTGCACATTATAGATGGTATGCCTGCCTGAATCACGTATTGTGCATTGTTTGCCGGGACACTGCCACAACTAAGATCTGGAACACATTGACCTTCTGAGGAGCATCCAACAGGATTGCAACCTCTGGTCTGATACATTAAATTAGAAGCGCATCCTCCTAAACTGCATCCTTGGTTTATCCATGGCAAACATGAGCACTGGATGGTTGTTGTTGTGCTCGGTGGAGGACTTGTTGTTGGTACAGGAGGCTCTGTCGGTGGTAGTGATGTAGGAGTGGTTGTTGGAGCACCACCTATTGTCGTAGGCGATGATAAAGTGGTTGTTGGAAAAATGGTAGTGGATGGTATCGTAGTGGAAGAAATAGTCGTAGACGTTGTTAAAGTTGCGCCCAAAGTAGTACCCGTTGCTCCCGGTATGCATCTTGATGTCGGACAACCAGATTCAAGACAACTTCTGGTCTGTGTTTCCGATCCTATTCCACAGTCTCCTGGTCCAGAAGAGACCCAAGGACCGCATGTACAACCAGATAAAGGAACCCCTGTAATGGGGTCACATAATTTGGTAGAATCGCCTGGACAGGGAACGCCTGGAAGGAATGTCGTTGTGGATCCACCAACCCAGCCTATGCAGCTATCGCTATAAAATTGCGTCGTTTCTGAGGCACATCCTGTAGGACTACATGTTCTTTCTGCACTTATAACCCCTGCTCCACTACAACCCGTAACTCCCCAATCACGACATATACAACCCGCTGTACCACAGCTAATATCAGCAGTACATTTGTCATAGCCGCCAGAACATGTACTTGGATCAAAGCTTGCTCTCACGTAATGTCTTTCATTCAGATTGCATGGTCCAGTACCACATCCGGCATCGGCCCAACCGTCACATTGCTGCAGTTTAGTCAAATCACCACATGCTGAACATGTAGATTGGGCACAAGTAGAACCACCTGAATCCAGTATACATTTCACATATTTAGCAGAATAACCGCAACTGCCATCTACACCACACGCGCCACAACTATAAGAGCATCCTATAGTCGTAGTGGTTATCGTGGGCGAAGTAGGTGGCTTGTTGTGAACCAAAACACTTTCTGCAAAGTAATTGTTCGGATAATCAACATGCAGATTGTAAACAGTAACGGGATCACCACTAACGGACTCTATGCTACTGACAACTTCGTGGGACAAATCAAATAGCAATAACCTGTCCCCTATTCTGATATCTTTCGCTTTGATCCAATTCCCATCGATATAGAATGGATGCTCCTTCGTCACTTTGATTCTATCGTTTATAACAAGATATCTGTCTCTTTCATAAACATACAATTTTTTTACTTTAGATTCAACTATGCTTCCGCTATCGTAACTGTAGACAACGTCTTCCACTTTAAGGTCTTGAATATTCACATCTCCGTCTGGAGTTCTGACAGGAGTGTTTTTAAGAAAACTGGAAGATATAATGGTTGTCGTGGTAGTACCGCCCACACAATTGCAATCCGCTACACAATTGGAACAGCTTTCTCCTGGTTCGCAAAAACCGTCACCGCAGCCAAATTGATCTACATATGCATTGGCAACTATCAAACCAAAAAATAATGAAATAATAAATGACGATATACAAGCACTTTTTTTATTCATTTCTTACTTCACCAGTTTTCTCGAACAGTAGATAACTTATTCTGCTGTTCTCGGATAAAAGATATGTGTTAGTCAAGGAAATGTGAGCGAAAAGTATATTATCTTTAGAGTTTTCTGGAACAAAACCCACAATAGAGAACATCACAGATTGATCTCTGTTATAAGGAAGGTCGAAAACATATTTACCCATCTCGGGTATATGATTCGGCACGGAACCTATATTTGAAGGTCCACGAACATTATCTCCAAAAGCAAACGAGTCCACTAGCACGAAACCGCCAACTTTTTGTATGGAATTTCCACCGGCAGCCAAAATTTCTTGAACTGTTTCTCTCGTGTTCTTATCAACAAGAATCATTCTTACATCTGCATTCTCAAGTTGCGTATACACATAAAATTCTCTCTTTGCTATAGGCCTGAATATGTTGTCGGTTATATCATAAGAATCTAGAACCATTTGCACTTCAACTCTTTCGCCTTTTTGGAAAATGCTTCTTTGCGGCAACACAATCTCGCCTGTCACCGACATTATATACTTGGAATTTTTTGTCAGAGAATATCCAACGGTAAACACGGCCAGCAATACTATAAAGACAAAGAGAATCAATTTCAATTTTTTAAGATGCTTGGATGCGTTATCGGACTTAGGACTCTTGGCAGAATTATGACTATCCATAACACTATATTTGAATTTCGTTGCCTATAAAAATTTCTATAATCTAGAAATCACTACTGTATAATTGTAATAAGCTATTAAACAAATCATTAATAACAACCCGTATTTTAACATTGAACCAGATATTATTTTTGATGAAAATACTAGACATGGCTTTCAAACATAGATATCCGCTGATTTTACTTTTTTTAACATCGGCATTGTTCCACCAAAAAGGCATTTTTGAATTTCTTTTTTTGAAGGAACCGGCGGGTTTTGATCTGATAGGCCATTATATATCGAATTTGATTGTATATGATTCGCTGAAACATGGAACGATATTAAATTGGACTAATCTGTGGTTCGCTGGAATGCCAATCATGATATTCTATCCTCCAGTATTTTTCATTCTGACAGCAGCCATAACATTTATCTCTTCCGGATACGTGCCACTGCTAATCTCACTAAAGATAATTGTCTTTCTATCCGTATTTGCAATTCCATTCGTATTTTTTTCGTCTATGAGAAAAATCGGGTTCAAGCAAAATGAAAGTTTCATAATATCTTTGTGGTCATTTGTCTATCTTTTTATGTTCGGAGTAAACTCAGCTGTTCATCAGACTCTAAATCTGGGACTTGTTGCTCAAATGCTTGCAATCAATTTTATGACATTGCTCTTCGGCGAGTTACTGCGACATGACGAAAAATCAAAGATTCTACCTGCAGTTCTATTCTCTTTAACAATTCTGACACATGTATTTATCGCCGCCTTGACCTTTGCAGGTCTTATTATATACTTAATCATAAAACCGATGCATCTCAAAAGAATAACTTTCATATTTTTGTTATCCGTGTTAATATCCTCGCCATGGCTCATATCAGTACTATCAAAAATGCAGTATTTCGAGATGTATGGATCAGGGTTGGTTGACTTGAACAGCAAGCCGTTCATTCTTATACCGTTTATTTTATCCTTTCTGCTTTTTTCGAAGAAAGATGATAAAAGGATACTCTACTTTTCGCTTCTATCTGTAATGTTTCTATTACTGTTGCTTAGACCTGACATAAGCAAAATTCAATATTACAGGCTACCTAATTATCTGTTGTTTTTCGGATCGATAATAGCGGGCATGGGAACCATAGAAGCTTCCAAACTGACTTTCCAATTTACAAAAAGCAGGGCGTTGTGCGCCTTGTTAATAATGATCCCGTTAATTGCTGTCATTGCCACGCCAGTAAAAACTGAGTGGGAAAGTAAAATAAACACCAGTAATCTGATAGAATGGATAAACGAAAATACAAACAATGGTAGAATATTGATAGAAAGTAATTACGAACTGAAAGAGGATTACTACACACTCACAGAGAATATTCCTTTAAAAACAGGCAAACAGACATTAAGCAAAGTGCACACAGACTCTTCCATTTCCGCACTCTACGTCTTGATCATGGAACACGAAATTTCAGAAATACCATGGGATAATCCTTTATGCGATATTTGCTTGAACGTATCGAATAAGGATGCTGATGCCAATCTTGTATTAGATCATCTGAGAAAATTCAACGTCAAATACGTAATAGCCACCAATAACATGACAAAAAACCATTTAAAGAATTTTCTTGTTTTCAGGAATAACGTGGATGGATTTGACATTTTCGAAGTTCCGGGAAAATCCGAATACTATGAAATACCAAAGTATAAACCGATACTAGTTATCGGAAATCTAAAAGGAAAAAACTCGTGGCAAGAGTTTAACAAAATAATCTTTTTGAACAAAAATTTACAGAACTTGACTTTTGTTCACGGAACTAAAGATGATATAAACTCTAATTTTGGAGGTGTAATATTACTAAACAAAATCAAACTAAATTCAAGTTTACCAACTTTGATTGTGAGTAATTTAAACAAAACTGACTTGGAAGGAGAGGTAGAGAAACTAAAAACATCATACAACCAAAGCGTAAATATAACTGATTTTAAGTTTGACAATAATACTATATCATTCAATATAAATTCTTCTAATAGAGTACCCGTCATATTAAAATTCAGCTATTTTCCTGACTGGAAAGGAGAAAGGATTTATTTGACGAATCCTTCCATGATGCTGATATTTGGCAAAGGGGATATAAAAATGTTCTTCAGATAGTTAATTTAGAATGTTTTTGTTTTCACATGTTTCTCCTTGTTGAAGGATTCTAAATATATGTGTTTCTGTGTAATATATCATGAATCCTTCATCATATGAACGTAAATAGCACAATCCCCACAGAGACTTTATTTGAGGTAAAATTTCTTTAAAATTATTCAATGGTGAAATAGAATTTTTGCTTTCTATACCATTGACTAATATATAATCTATTCCCCAATCTCGTAATATCGCTATGTCTTCTTTCCCCGGCCACATACCAAGTTTTCCGTGCATATGTTCTAAATATGTTGGCATGTGATACAAATCCCCATTCACAACTTTTTTCCCGTGCAGAGATTGACTATACATAGCGATTTTATCAACATACGGTTTAGGGTACTCAATAATTGATGTGCTTTCTGGCTGATTTTTCAGCCAATCATTGACATTTTTACGTTCATTTACAGATACTGCTGTGAAATTTTTATAAGGAACTATTAAATGTTCTATCAACAGTATTACTAAAAACAGAAAAAATATTATATTATGATATTTGATTTTTTTAGACATATAGTAGCATCCGAAGCCTACAAGAATAGATGTGGCCAATAAAAATATAATATAAAATCTAGCCCAAACACGCAGAGCATTATAAAAAGGTAAAAAATAATATAAAAGAATTCCTGGTAATGGAATAGGGACAAAACCAGGAGTTATGTCATTTAAATCAAATTTTTCAGAAATCCATATCATGTTATATGGTAGTGGAATTTCCACTCTTTTGGCATTCCAATACAATGTGGTACCCATGGACAAAATCAATGAAGTTATTGTCATAATAACAAAGGGTTTTGTTTGACTTATTTGTGTTTTGAGTACGCCCAAAATTGCAAGAAAAAACGCGATGTAAGCCAAAAATACAGCATCCTGTTCTCCACGACCTGGAAAAATATGACCGAAAATATTTCCCCAAATTGGATGTAGTACATGTGGTATAAATAAACGATCTATGCTTAAAGAAAAAATATCTGAATCTGTTAAGTGAAAGGTTGTCACACGACCAAACATATCAACATTAGCCTTGAACGTTAAGTAAATGAAAGGGGAAATTATGATTATAGAAAATATGTAAATTGCTAACAATACAGAAGCTTTTTTTAGTAGTGAAATATCACTTTTGTACCACAAAAGACCTACTAGTAGAATCGTGTTTATAAACAAGAAATACCAAGATCCAAGTATCGACAATGCAAGAGTTATGCTAGATAGTATTATCCAAAAAATTCGTTTTTTACCAGAACTCTCGAATGTACGAAAAACAAACAAAATTATATATGGAATTAGTTGTGTTCCGAGAAGAATGTTTAGATGTCCACCTAGTCTCAGAGTAATAAAGGGAGCTGTAATAAAAACACATCCGGATAAGAAGCTAATAAATCTATTTTGTATCAAATGATATACAACTAAATAAACACCAAAACCTGCAATGATGAACGTCATTAACAACAAGATATTATATGTTATAACTGGACCGAAAAATCTAACAGGCACAGAGAAAAATAACATATACCATACTGATTGTGGACTACTTGCTAGATACCATCCATGTGGATAAAAGACATGTTCCGTATACAGAGGATTTGTTTTTAAATCAAATATAGAAGATTTTGCCCAATTTAACAACCATAATACTTCAAAAGAATCACTAAACGAGTTGCCAACTACATGAGAATTAATATTGAGTACTAACTGTAAGTTAAATAAAAGAACGATAAGAAAATACCCCAACAATACGAGTGAATGAATTTTAATTTTAGTCAATATATTTAATAAAAAACTATTTTTCATTAATATTAGTTATAAACGATGTCATTAAGAAACTATCTCTAGGATAGCAACATCTGAATTCATATAAATTGTTTTGAAATAAGTCATATTAAGTTCATTCAATTCTATTTTCTCAATTGTGTTTCTGGAGTAAAACATGCTTTTTGTTATAAAAATATGGGTTACATTATGTTTTTTTAACAGTTGAACGAATTCTTTGTCTTTGTAGCCATTGCTGCCTATCTTCTCTATGATCTGAATTCTATCAATTATTGATGGGTCATTAACATTATCTGCTATAGTTGTAGCTGGAAACAAAACCTTTCTGCCAGTAATCGGAAATATCCACTGACCAGAATCTCCTACAAAGGCACCTGCCTCTATATCACTAACTGAATTAAGAATGGTTATATTCTTTGGGAGGGTGTTTATGAACTTAAAGGATTCCAAGTCATATCCAGAAATGGGTTTTCTTTCAGCCAAGCTTGTCAAGTGGGAATACAAAAATAGAGAACTGGAAATGAAAATGATTATTAGAAATATGGATGAAAACGGCACTGATTCCAATTTCTTTCTTTTTATATTGTCTACGATGGGAAGAGAAAAGCCGTGGGAAAGAATTAACGAGACTGGGAGAATGAATAGGAACTTAATTCTGGAGGGATATATGTAGTACCACCCAGGAAATTTGATTTGGAACACTACCTGAAAAGTGCTCAGAAGTATGAAAATCAGATACCACGATAGGATTATCCGCGACTCTGTGCCTTTGTTTTTCAGAATTACATAAACCGAATACGCAAAGAACAAAGATGCTGTGGTACCGGCGAGATTTGATATGTTTAGCGGATTCAAATAATTCAGGGAGGAATATTTAGTTAAGTAGAAGAACCATACGCCATTAATATTGTTAAAGAGAAAATAAACAGGTTCGATAAAACTAAACCAGTCAAATCTTTTCAGCGGGTTTATAAAATTGCTTTGTATGTTCCATTGCTCTATTATATTATCGGGATTAGAGCTCTTCATATCTGACAAAACATCAAAATAGAAAAAGGAAAAGAGGAGCAAAAATGAAGCGCCCAGATAAGGCATAGATTTTCTAATATTTTCTTTCGTCTCTTTGTTGAACAAATAGAATATAAAAACTGGAAGCAGTATGACAAACAGGAAAAATACTGTCAGTGAATGCACTAATATGCCGCCCAAAACCAATAAATTAAACAGGATTATTTTTTTTATAGTGAATGATCTCATTAAACTCAAAAATACAAATGCTATGATCGGGAGAAGGAAATATACTGTGGCTATGGAATTCATCCCAGCAACAAAGGAGTAAGTGGGGAAACTAGATATCACGGCTAAAATCAAAGTGATGATTTTCTGACTATTATTTTTCAAAAGCATATCTGCTAACAGAAATACACCAAAAGGGAATAACGCATGCAAAATATTGGTTAAAAAAAGAGCACTAGTTTGGAACGAAGATCCAAAAAAATAAAACCATGATAAAACAGATGGAAATCCAGGGGAATAATTCAGTTTTATAGGAAGCAGCGGATCCCAAGTCTCTGGAATCTTTTGATTATCAACTATGAGTCTGGCTATGGAAGATGTCATTACCGGGTCAGCAAACAGGGGACCTTCCATGTTTTTTATTGTATATAAACGCAAAAATAAAGAAAAAAACAAGAGAAATAATATTACAAAATTGTAAAGATTCGCTCTTGAGTTTTTAACTGTAAAATTTGTGTAAAGATTTTTTTTAAAATAAAAGTGGGATAAAAAGATAGGTAATATAGATAAAAAGATAGAAATCTGGTTCAGATTTATATTCAGAGCACTCAAAACGTAAGTTACAATCGAGGAGTATACTAAACCCAAAGAAAGGCCAACTGTAAGTTTTAAAATGTATTGCATGTCAGGCAAGAAAATATCCGCTAAAAGATACCCTGGTATTATAAACAAAAACAATAAAACTAAGGTAAAGTTAAAACCGGTGATGAAAGAGATGAGTGCTAATATAGACAAGACAAGCGCAAGTTCTGTCGAAATCAATAACTTCATTTTACTCCCTGTTTAAATCATAATAAAATACAAAACTTAGACATCTGTTATCTGTGGCATTCTCCACATTATTCGGTGTGTCACAGCCATCTTCAGAATTGAAGAACAAGGTATTTTTCTTTGGTTCAAGTGATATCATTAAATCCACATATGTCTTGTCCCCAACTGGTATTTCATACGTGCCCATATGTTTATCTCCAACAGAAACTGATAAGGTACGATTCTTATGGTATGATTGGACAATAATAAATGTCTTCATTTCTGCGGGCGATCCTAAAGGATTTTTTAACATAATTTCGGATCTATTAGACATCCAACGTATCTTATTGGTATCACGGAATTCTAAATCAAACCATCCATTTGAAACGTTGATTAAAGTACTACTCATCAAATTACTGTTCAAACTGATATTCTGAAATCCAATAGAAACACATCTCTTATCATTTACTGGTATAAAGCACGGCGTATCTGATCTAAATTCAATCACATTTAAGCCCCTATCTATTTTGATAATTTGAGTTGGAAACTGAGACCACTCCGTTTTAGCATCAATGATACTTATTAGTTTGTTGTTTGCATAAACAGAAACACTTTTTGGCACTTTATAACTTGCTATAATAGAGTCAAAGGTTATGAAAGAGTCATTACTAGATAGGTATGTTATCCTTGCTGACTGGTTTGCCCAAACTACTCCTGTTGAATCCTGTTCGTAGAAGCCGTCGGAAAATTCGTATGAAGAATAACCTGAAACGGGGGTATATGTCAGGTTCTGTATGCCGAAGGAGATGCATCTGGAGTCATTTTTTGGTATTGAACACCCGCCAGAGGAGATGAAATCTATTATGTTAACGCCTTTTTTGAGATTCAAAATTAAAGGTGGTGGGGGTCTCCAAGTATTTTTAATTTTTAAATCAACTATGTTATCGTCATTTATTTTTATTTTTAAGTTCCTAGATTTATTATTACTAATAATTAAAAAATTCATTAAAATCTGTGAATCTTTGTCAGATAGATATGTTATTCTTGCTGATTGGTTGGCCCAGATTGTCCCTGTCGAGTCTATTTCATAAAATCCGTTTTCAAATATAATGGAGCCAAGACTCTCAACTACCGGATCAAAACTCTGTTTATCTGAACTCAATAGTCTTAAATTTCTCAATGAAATGCTCAGACATCTGGTGTCAGTGGAATTTTCAATTTCTTGTGGTGTGTCACAACCACTTAGCGATTCAATAAAAATTTTATTCAAACCCGGTTTGGGAGACATATAGAGTTCCACTTCATCGGGTTTCCCAACGATCAGTGTTTTAATATCACCATCATTAAGGTGAATTATCAGTGGTCTAGGCACGCGATAACTTTCTGCGATAAAACTTAATTTAATTTTTTTGGCATTATTTGATGGATTGATAACATATAATGTAGCGTTTTCGCCCATCCAAGAAACAATTCCCTCTCTTTTTGTTTTTTCAACAATGTGCCAATCTTTATTTAAAAAAACATTACAGCAAATGTAAGGCTCTAAACGAAAAAATGTTATAGAAGGAATAGAAATTATAGAGTATCCTATTGGTTGTGCCGGATAATATTTATCATCTATCTTTATTGAGTTTTCAAGAATTTCATCGCTTGCCAGAGTATGATCATCTATTAGAACTCTGGCAGTATCATAAAGATTTTGAGCATCTATCGAGTATTGATAATTATTAACTCTTATAAAAAGTAACCCTAAAAATGTAGATAAAAAAAACAGCAACAGAACTCTATTTGTTAATATAGCCATCAAAAAATATTATAAAAATCATATTAATAAATAAGACATTATAAATTATATTAATAAATGAAAAGGCAATTCGATAAAAAAAAAATATTTGTGGGAATTCTAGCTATTTTGATTTTCTCATTTTTGTTCATTAAAAGCATTTACAATTACAACCAATACTTCACCGTAAATAAAGATATTGTGGGAATGAGATTTCTTAACATAATCACATTAGCTTTAAGTTCTGTTGTCCTGTATAAATTTTCAAAAGAATTTTTAAATGAGAATCATGCCTTCTCGGCAAGTCTTTTGTTCTTAGTAACGCCTATAATAACATACACAATAGTTGAGTGGACACATATAACAAGTGTTTTTTTCGTTCTTGTTATTTTCTATGGGTTCTACCTATACATGAAAACAAATGAACTGAAATGGCTTATAATATTTTCCGTTTTTTCTGGTTTTTTAGGTAACATAAGATACGTAGAAGTGGTTATGATTATACCATTGTTGATCTATATAACTTACACTATTATAAAAAACAAACGATACAATCACTTAATTTTATTTTCACTACTGTTTACGATTTCCATTTCACCAACATTGTTATTTCAATACATGCATTTTGGAAATCCGTTTTTAACACCTTATCATCTGAGACCCTATTCATTGGGAGATCATCCTAAAACAAACATAGCAAAGGAATTCGATGTAACAAGATCTATTAGTACAATTCCATATATGTTAATAGACTTTAACCCCGATAAAATACCACCCACAACTGGAGACACAGATTACTCATTCAGATACTTTAAATCGTCAGTTTTGCAATCAACCCCGTTTTTTAGCTTATCTGTTTTTGGCATATGCTTTCTGTTTAAAGAAAGCAAAAAATTCATAACCCTGCTTATTCTTTCTATGTCACTGATAACTATAACATATTCATCTTGGGTATATTACGGCGGGGGATGGACAGTGAGTATGAGATATCTATCTACTTTAATTCCGTTCTTATTAATTTTTGCGATGGCGGCAGTACAGAAACTGAAAATTGAAAAATCATACATGCTCTTGAATTTACTAATTACGATCCCATTAATCATATTTTTGCTGATTTTGCCTCTCAGAAATATGACATATCCATCTGCCTTGAACAATGTACCCCAAAAAAGATTAATGAATCCAATAAACTTGTTTTTGTCAATAGCTCTGCTTTTAAGCTATACAATACATTACTTGACTGGTAACAAACTGTTATCCAAAATTACATTAAGTTTATTTGTAGTATCAATTGCATCGAGCATCGTAATGGTATTTATTGTTGACAACATCATAACCTTTACAGGTAGCTATTTGACTTTGTTCATATATAATTTCTCATCTAGTTTTTTCATGAGCTTGACTTTTCTGTCTTCTTTAATATATTTAATCTTATATTTAACAAATAAAATTTAAAATGAAAATATCTATAGTTATACCGACATTAAACGAAGAAGTTGGGTTATATCACACACTAAGCTGTATTCCTAAATTTATCAATGAAATTATAATTGTAGATGGGTATTCCACAGACAACACCATACAAATAGCTAGAACATTCAGAACTAGAGTATATTTTGATGACGTGGGAAAAGGATCTGCATTAATAAAAGGCATGAAAAAGGCTACAGGAGATATAATAATAATTGCCGATGGTGACTTTGCCCATGATTTTAAAGACATAAAAAAAATGGTAGAGTTATTAAACGACTATGATATTTGCATGCCATCTAGGTTTCTAAAGGGAGGCGGATCAAACGACATAACATTCACCAGACGTCTCGCAAACTTTTTTATAGCTAAATCAATTAACTTCATTTGGAATTCCGGCTTCACTGATGTTTGCTATGGATTCAGGGCTATGAAAAAAGATATAGTCGAAATACTTGATCTAAAATCATCTGGTTTTGAAATAGAAACAGAGTTGTCTATTAAGGTAGCTAAGAAGAAAATAAAGTATATAGAAATGCCCACATTTGAAAATAAAAGAAAATGGGGGTTTGGTAAATTAAATACAGTAAAAGATGGGTTAAGAATATTGAATAGAATAGTCGTAGAGATGTTTTCAAAATAATCATTTAATCGATGTCAGATTTAAATCATATATTTTAAAACTTAAACACCTAGAATCAGTGGAATTTTCAGCGATGCCAACATAACCGCAGTCTTCTACAGATATCAACTCTAATATATTTTCACCTTTATGCAAGTTTAATTCTTGGATAAGTGCATGATTAACTGAATCGTATGACCCAACAAATTCTCCATTGAGATAAATCTGAAGAATTCTTTGTTTATAAAATGGGTATAACTCTATAACAATTTTCGATCTTGTATTGTCGCGTGAGAATATTTTTACTACACCATCTTGAGACATAAATCTGTATATTCTTCCATTATCATGTTCCTCGTTATACCAACCTGCGGTATATATTGTACTCTTAAGTGAGATAAAAGAAATAAAAACAACTAAAAAAACAGAAATAAACATTAACTTATGTTGAAATTTTAGATAACTAGACCAAATAATGAAAACAAATAATGAAATTAAGTAAAGGACAAAAAACTTCGTGTTTATAACTAAAAATCCATTTGGTAATATAACAGAAGTGGGATAATACTCAAATTTTGGAATATTGCTCATCGAGTTGATTCTTATGTCAGGAAGCTCGCCTCTCAAAAAACCGTCTATCAGAATACTTACAGGACCATGATGCAAAAATGCTGGTATAAAATGCCCGTATAAGACATTTGCAAGTTCTATAGATTTACTAGAAAATGTTTTTGTGTACCAGTGTAAATAAAATGTGGCACTATCAATTGCATGAGGTTCTTCCCAAGATGCACTGAAACTTGAAATATTATGAAGGATTGAGATAATAATCAAAATAAAAAACAGGTAATAAAGAATTTTGTTTTTGTTTTTTTCAACAAAAAAAACCAGTGGAATAAGCAAAAATGGGATTAGTGTAGCAAAATGCTTAGGACCAAAGTTTGTACCGCCCCACCAATATAAAATAGAACCATAAAAAAGTATAAACTGCAGAATCAAAACAAGGAGAAATACAGTCAGTTCTCTGTTGTTTTTATATAAAATAAATAAACCGATGAAAGAAAATAAAAGAAGAGGATAGTAAAATAAAAGGCCTCTGTATGGTAGAAATAGAATTTTCGTTATTGTAGATAATATGTAAACGGGATTTAGATAGAAATGAATAAGGGTTGATTTTACACAATGGTCATAAAATACGTCAATACAGGGGGAAATATCTGGGTCCAGAAAAATTAGAGTGAATGTTATTGGATTGGAGAAAATAATAAAATTGTATATAAAAAGTGGTAATATTCCCAGTAAAACGCCTAATATAAATTTTGGAATAACTGAGAATTTTTTGGTGTATAGCAAAAATATAAAACTTGGGATAAACATAAATATCGTGGTGTAATCCACAACAATTGAAAACGATAAAAACAACCCAGAAATAAAGTAATATTTTCTATCTAATTCTTCATTATGCAATTTTAACATTATATGAAAAGACAAAAACACGAGAAATGCTGCTAATATGTTGCCATTAAAAATGGTACTATAAGGTAAAATTAAAGTACCCAATCCCATAGAAAAGGTTATCAAAATCGCGTATTTTTCCTTTTCAGTAAACATTTTTGCTGTTTTATACATCAGAACTATTAATAATGCACTTGGTAGAGATGAGAAAAAAACAGTGAGCAATATACGAGAGATCAAAATTTTGTCATCGGGATTTAAAAGAGCATAAGTTACAGTATCAAACTGTGGTTCTTCTATATATAGAGGCTTCTCGGTATCTTGTTCTAAAAAGTTTTTAAAAACAAGATTTAATGAAAAATATAATTGTGCGCCCAAAATAGACTGTCCTGGAGCTTTATCAGTATAATAATGGCCATTATAAAAAGATCGGTCGCCTGTTGTATTAGCGTTGTCATCTATTTCTAGTTTCTGATTTTCAACTATAGATTTTATCAAGGCGAATCTTGAATCTTCACTCCAACCAGACCATCTAATAAAAAATAATGATACTATAAAGAAAGTTAAAAATAGTTTTACATCAATCCTATCCAGAATTTTTTTGATCATGATCATAAATATTATATAACAAACAATAATCAATAATAATTATTTACTAGACATTCTACCTATTTGTATGATCCTCAAATCACTCAGAGCTACGCTAACGCACCTTTTATCCTTCTCTCCCAGAATATCACAACCTTCTGGGGCATGAAAT
>JAGVVZ010000001.1 GCA_018304545.1 Candidatus Aenigmatarchaeota archaeon
CCCCTGCTCTCCCAAATTTATTTTTCGAGGTCGGAATTTTGTGGGTTGCCTCAAAATTCCTCCGCTCTGAAAAATAAACTTCGTTAAATTCCGATGTTATGTCCAATCAGAAATCAACGCTAAAAAGCGGAAAGAAGGTAATTTTTAAATACTTGGAGGGAATGTTCTCGGTTCGCTCCTCTCATTAATTTCTCCGCGTAAGTTCTTTGCTATCATTTTCTTCGTTTCTTCTTTAGAAAAATTACCTAAAAGCCACTTCAGCTTGGCGTAAGCTGTTTCTGGATGCATATCTTCACCTGGTATTACACCCGCCTCTTGCAAATCCCTACCTGTAGAATAAACATTCATTCCTACTCTCCCGTAAATAGTTTGTGATGCCATAACAACAACGCAGCCGTTTTTAGTCAGTTTCTTTATCGTATTCAGCGTATCTTTATTGATTTTGGTAAATTCATCTATTTCATTAATCGGTGCGTGCCCCAGTCCCGTTCCTTCTAACACCAAGCCTTTATATTTTGATTTTTCAAAATACTTTAAAATCCCTAGATCGAAACCTGGATATACCTTCAATAACCCAACTTTATTTTCAAAACCATCTTTTAGAATGATCGTTCTATTTTTATCTTTTCTTAAATAATCCTTTTTCAAAAACTCTATCTTGTCTTCTTTATACCATACTCTGGCATAAGGCATATCATTGATTGACTGGAATGCGTCTCTTCTGCTCGTATGCATCTTTCTTGTTTTGCATGGGTTAAAAATATTGCAATAAGTATCATTGGACGAGCCATGCATACATATAGCTACTCCTGCAAAATCTGTTTCCGTAATAAACTTAGCCGCGCAAATAATATTCATGCCAGCATCAGCACTGGCTCTGTCACTTGATCTCTGCGATCCAATCATCATAACAGGTATCGGTAGATTCTCAATCATGAATGCCAGAGCAGCAGACGAGTAATGAAGCGTATCTGTGCCATGAGCTATTATTATGCCATCAACATTATGACATTCTTCAGCCACTTCTCTAGCCAGTATCTGAAAATGCTCAAACCTCATATCCTCAGAGAACATTTTTCTTATCAACTTCGACCTTATATTGGCTATGTTTTGCAACTCGGGAAACAGTGATATTAATTCTTTCGGTTCAAACGAAGCAACGACGCCGCCGGTCCTGTAATCAACTTTCGATGCAACTGTACCACCAGTATGCAGGATTAAAATTGTTGGTTTTTTCGGATCATGTTCCAATTTTTTTTTCTCAAATTTTCCCAGATCAACCGACTTTTCTTCCAATCTTTTTATTTTTGCCGAAGAGTTAAACTCAATTCCAATATTATAACCATTTTTCAACTTGAGTATGATAGAATTTTTATCCCCAGAAACCCTTGGCATTAGTAATCCCTCAAAAGCTTGGCCATTAGATATTATCTGAATCATCGAGCCAACGTCTATATTTTCATTTTTGAATATTTTTTGTATTTTCTCTGAATAATTAGATTCCATATATTAACCTAATAGAAAAGGAATAATTTAAAATTATATAAGAGATCTATACAACTTTATTGGCAATGAAGAAGCATTATTATGAATAATCTCATCTTCTGTTCTTTTCCTGCACCTAAAAAACCAACTCTTGTTGCAAGACCAGATAATATAAGTCCTTGGCTCTATCGGCTCTCAAAATCGAGCAATAAACTTCTATACTATCAATCTACTACTATATATACTAACTTATGTATAATATATAATAGTTATAATGAATATAAATATTATAATACAGTGACGCACAAGGCAAGAAAAATGGAGAATCAATATAAAGAAATGAAATTTAAAGGACCTTGAACTAAATACAAAATTTACCGTAGCTAACAATAAGGATAGTAATGCATATAGCATAAATAACAAAATAATACTCCAAAAAGCACAGTAACATAAACAAACACAAGGTGAAAAAAATGAGAAAAGAAAACAAGAAATATTTCCAGAGATGGAGATTAAAAAATATTATTTGATAAACGCATAAATAAGTGATAAAAATGGAAGTAGACAAGAAAGAGCAATACACCACTGTCAGAATAAAAAAGTCTACCAAAAAAGATCTGGAAGTATTGAAGGGCATGTTGGCCATAAAATACCCAGATCAGGCACCATTCGATTTAGACGATGCGATAGAGTTAATAGAAAGGGAATATTTTGGCATAATGATAAGCAAACATCCTGAAATGAAGAGGTTGTTTAAACGAGATTAAACTGTCGTCGCTAATTCAAGCAATTTATTATTGTCTTAGCGGCTTTTCCTTACAGTGGTGGGATTATTTATTCTTTAATCAAATCCTCATCGATATGGATTTCGTTCCTTTCCCATCTACATATGGGGTTCAGAAATCAAAATTATCTTACGAAAGGGATTGTGCGACACACACAAAAAGGTATTTAACTATACAGTTGACAAGTAAACTTATGAGATATTTGTATCCCCAATGGTCTATGGGTGGACAAACAAGAATGCAGACACGCCATCCTGAATATGCTGCACAAGGGAGAGCAGCAGTTATGTGGAAATATGAATTTGATGGTCCACGTATTCCAGATGCATTTCTAGTTTGGAGTTTAAGCCAGGATGGATTCATAAGAGAAAGCAGGGAACTTGATGGGAAGAGTACATGCAGAGAATTTTATGTCAGACTATGCGACTTGGAGAGAATAGGCGAAAACAACCTTCTCTATGTTTTACCAAGAAAATGATGTTATAATATAAGACATTTGACCAATAGAATTATAGTTTGTAAGCAAATTATCTTCAGATAAAATTCACGATGTTTATTAAATATCAGCTCTTTGAACCATTATAGCGCTAAAAATTGTAACTGCTGCTCCGATAATCTGAGCTGACGACATGCTTTCTCCAAGAAACACGATGCCGCCAATCAAGACGAAAACTGAAGTCATGTTGTTCATTAAAGTGAAATAGGATGCTGTCGACGAACCTACAGATTTTCCTAGGAATATTGATAATAATGCACCAAAAATGCTCGCTGCTATCACGTATTTCAATATGCTGAAATCTAAAACAAAAGTTTGGGCAATAGACGTGCCAATAACGGGCGTTATAATTATCAAGAAGATTAATGCAGAAATGGGTCTAATAGCACCTGCAAATTCTGGATTCATTTTTCCAGATAAGGACTTAGTCACGATGACACCACTAGAAAAAAGCAATGCCGTAACTATAACTAAAATATCTCCTATTTTTGGGATCGTCATTTTTCCGTTAGTGGATATTAAGAAAGCCCCTAAAAGGAAAATAAACATAAAAAATATTTTTTTCTTGGTTATTTTCTCATCCAGAAACATCATAGACAATAAAGGAGTGAAGATTACAGTAGTCTTTATAAGAAAACCGTAATTTATAGAAGTTGTTAATTTCAGGCTCTGATTGGATAAGATATAAGCTATGGATAAAACAAATCCCAATAGCAGTATTATCTTTATCTCTTTCTTTTGGATCTTCCTCAAATCGTTGCGAAAGAAAATAAGGATATATGGTATCAGTATTATAGAACTTACCAAAGTCGTTTGGAGATTGAACAATAGAGGGTGCAGCCCAGCATTCAATGCTAGTTTTGTGATTAAAATAGAACCAGCCCAGAATATTGAAAATAAGAGGTTATTTAATAATTTTTTATCAATCATAGTCTCACTATTCTTATATTATTCGCAATCAACTTTTAAAAACTCAGATTATCCAAAACATATTGAGCGAAAATACGTGAATTCGAAACATAGACGAAAATACAATTGAAGCAATTTTCATAGTTAAACAACTCAAAGAAAATTTTAAATGTTTAATTAAATACTTCTGGAATATGCCAAAAGATATTTTAATAGTAAATTATAATCTTGAAAAAATTGGTGATATATAATGAACCTTTATTTGGCCCCACACGAATTACCTCCCGCGGACAGTGATTTTGTGACAGGTAGATACAGAGGGGACAGAAGTTTTTCGTATGGAGAACCAAGTCTGGCAAACAGTTGGCATCTTACTATAGGTGAACTAGTTGTTATGTTTGCTCACACAGTACTAACGGGTTATATTTTTCAAGCCGCATATTCAAGTGGTATACCATTTAGAGTTGTTACTCATCCTATAGATACCCGGACAGTTGATGAAAAGAGATTGGCTTTGGGCCCCACCTATGAGGGGGATGTTGCTAAAACAATTGTTCTAACTGATGGTTCACATCTTTACGTTATTGTTACAAAGGGAAATGACAGAATAGATAGAAAGACTTTAGCTTCACTGTTAGATATGTCAAAAAGAGAAGCCAAAGGATTATATTACGCCAGTCCTTCTGATTTAGCAGAACTCGATTTTCAAAATGGAACGGCATCGCCTTTAATAGAAAGAAGGATGTTTTATGGAAATGGTGGTCCTGTAAAAGTTGTTGTTTTTGATGACGGATTATGCCAAGAATCTAGTCTTCACGATTATCCTCTTCTTGACACCAGAACATCTTTTCAAATTAATACTCAACGATTATTGTGTATATTGTCAGAGGTCTTGCCTCCAAACTCCTTGATCAGAGCAAATGTCATATAAAGCAGAAAAAGTATTAAGTTTTAGAAAACAGTTATCCTATAATATTTCAGCATAAAACTTTATATGGACTCGGAAAATTTGAACCTTATTAACTAAACTTGAAAATTTAGCACTTCTCTAAGTTCTGCTAAACTATACGATTGGTTCTCTCTACCATTAGGTACTCTGTACCATTTTACATTGTAGAGAGAAGCAGAAGTAGAATCTAATCCGTTATTGTCATCGCCAACTAAAAGCGTGTCATTACTTGAAAATCCTGCATCTTCCATAATTGCACCTAGATTTTTTACGAAAGTATTATAACCGATATAATATCTGTTATTTCGACCGTATAAACCAATCCACAAGCCGGGCAAAATCCTAGCAATTCTATCAGTAGAATATCCACTTCTTCCAAGAATCCAACTTATTCTGTCTTCGACACCATCACTACATATAGCAAACTTTATTCTGTTTTCACCCAAATATGCAAACAATTCATCGATACCGGGTCTTACAAACCAATCAGCATCACTCGATCTTATTCCAGAATCTGGGTGAGGTTGTCCAGGATCAAATTCGTAATCGTCTGTCCTCTTAATAACAATAGTATCAAAAAAGTCAGCTATCAATAGTCCAGTTTTAGTTCCAATTCTTTTCGACATAAGGCAATATACCACATCGACTTTAAATAGTGAAGAAATAATCTAATGAGCCCGAAGGGATTTGAACCCTTAACCCCAGGTCCGAAGCCTAGTCGGATATCCATTTCCACACGGGCCCAATAATTATATTAAGGATTTGTTTTACGAATAAAAATGCTTATATAAGGAATAGTAAGCGCCTTGGGGCGGACTCGAACCGCCGACCTTTTGGTCTCTGCTAAAATTAACAGCCAACTGCTCTACCTGCTGAGCTACCAAAGCATTACCGAAACATAATATCATTCAGTTAACACTTTTATAAACTTTATATCTGGGGTTTTTAAGATTTTATTTTTTGATATCTGAAACGGAATAGTCATTAGAAAGGCACGTAAAGATCGAATATTTAAGATTTATATTTTATTGCTGTTTATGATAGGCCTTGCTAGATTAGGACCTTACAAAAGAGCAATGCAAAATGGTAGAATCAGTATTCCATCTGGTTTTCATGGATATTACGAACGAGCAGAAAAATTTTATGGTTATTGTAATGAAATGCCTATCTACATTTGTGATATGCCGCCGTGTTCATCCACAAGAAACAGGTGCTGTTACCCTGTAAGCAAAGAAAGACCTGATAGGATATATTTTCCAACAGAATTACTGAATAGATTTAATATAAAAGCAAGGACATCAATAGACATTTATTTCTGTATTGTATGTTGGGGTGATGCGCCATTATGGTTTGAGGTATATTTTGAACAGCCTGACAACATAGATATAAGACATACAGATATACGAATGGCTAGAAAAATAGTTGAATTAAAGAATTCAAGGCGGGATGGCCCAAGACGTCTTAACACTAAAAGGAAAAGAAAGGCTTAAAAAAATTAAGTTTCACCATAAAGAAGATGAGTAAAAGAAAAAGGCAACGATCAACAAGCAGACCTGGATATATTTACGATACTGAACACGTTGATGTTGAAGATATAGAAATACCCAATTTTGAAAGATGGTACCATTTTTATGGATCATTGTTTGCTGCATTGCATTCGGTATACGAAGGTTCGGATGCCATACGAACAGATGGAAATGAATTAATACCATCTAATCCAGCTATTGTCCATCACTTTCTATCAGCAGTAAAAGCGGATGAAAGATACGGACACAAATCAGTATTTTATGAAATGGGATGCGGCGTCGGCAACAATCTTCTGATTGCAAGCTGGCTGGGTTTTGATGTACAGGGAAATGAAATAGACAAAAAAAGGGTAGAGTTTGCTAAGCGAGTGCTCAAGGAATGTGAAATAGAACCTAAAATATTTGTCGGGAGGCATGAGAATATAATTTATCCCAGAGGTCCAAAGGTTATTTCTTATCTTTATCCTTATGATGTAACAGATCTGCCCAAAACAGTTTCCCGGTTGCAGATAGGTCAGCATATTATTATATATCAAGATCACGAGCAGTTGACCATGGAAATGGACAGGTTAGGTTTCTGTCCTGCATTGTCTAAAGCATATCACGTATCTGATATGAAAGGCGAACCCTTGGCTCTTTATGTGTGTCTATATGAAAGAGTAAGACAATTACACGGATAGCAAAGCAGTATCAACTATCATATAATGCAAACGTGGTATAGAAAGATTTCTCGTATTAGTACCGAAATCTACTCTTGGATTTAATTCGCCGACATAAGAAGTTGCACCAAGAAGATATTGTTGAATAACTTTCTGTAAAGATTGGTAAGCTGGCAACGATTTAAATTCACCAAAAACTTCATCAAAATATCTTACAGATCTTAAAAATTCTTCATCCTGCGAGACAGCCAACAAATTTCTTTTATGAGATGATAGCCTTCCTTTTAAAATTCTTTGTAACTCTGTTTTTGCATCCTCAATTCTTCCCCGTTTATAATCAACTAATCTGCTAGCTCCTGAATAAACTTCTTGTCTAGCTTCTACATCTTCAGTAGAAGGTATGATATCCACGCCAATTAGAAGAGATCTGGACGGTTGATAAACTCTTTCTATTCCTGCCATCATTGCTCTAACGCTGTTAATTGCCATCTGTTTAATATATTCAGGCACGTCATCTAGACCAACAGGAATAGAGCCTAAAGCTGTATTTTTAGCAACCCTCTCTTCGTCTTCAGCAACTCTAGCTAATGTTCCCAAATATTTTATCCCGTCATCTATCTTTTGCACTAAAACTCTGAGATCGAGTGCATGAGGCAAATACTTTTCAATTAACATACCGTCTGGACTTGTCATATTGGGATATAAAACTGAAGGTGTATCTGGAGTGACAGGATGTCCTATTCTATCTTTGTAAAATTTCAAATCATCTAGAGATTTTATAAGAAGAATGTCTTTTCCTCTACTGGCTTCAGTGGGTTTAATTACAACTGGAAGTCCGATTTCATCTTCGATTGTTCTGGCTACTTCTTGCAACAGTATACCTTTTACTTCTCCATCAGAAACTCTCAACAAATGACGTGAAATTACATAAGGAGCTGTACTAACTCCACTTTGCACTAGGACCTGTTTGACCAAAGGTTTTCTTCTACAAAAATCTTCCACAGAATATGGGTGAAATACGTTGAGACCATACACGCCTGCGTATTGTGCTAAGCGCAATCTGTTGAGTCTATCAAGAAGTCTGTTTATAATAACATCGTGCCCATCAGTTACGCTTCTAGGGTCATACAGAACTGTAGCATCTATGTCTTTTTCTAACAAAGCTTGTAGTATTAATAACTCGTCTATTACAGGATGATCAACTGCGAGTGCAACTCTCATTCACTAAAAGAAACATGTAAAATATTTAAATCATTTGTAAACTCTTCAAAATCATTTCTCTTATTTTCTTGGGATCTGCCGCTTTTTTTGTTTTCTCCAACACTTTTCCTATCAGATATTCCAAAGCCTTCTCCCTCCCTGACTTATATTCACTTACAGCCTTCGTATTCTCATCAATAACTCTCTTTATAACATCATCCAGATCAATGCTCTTGAAACCTTCCAACCCCTTTTCTTTGACTATTTGCTTGGGTGATTTGCCCGTGTCAATATAGTCCTTTATTATCTCCTTTGCAAGTCTTTCCGTGATAACGTTCTTATCAATCATTTCAAGAAGCTCGACAAACGTCTCTGGCCTTGCTTTAGACTCTCTTATAGAAATTTCATGCCAATTCAAACTCTTCAATAGATATGTAATCATCCACTTAGCGACTTCTTTGTAATTTTTGTATATCTTACAAGAATGTTCGAAAAAGTCTGCAAGATGTTTATCAGTATAGATAATTACCTTGGCTTCATATTCATCTATGCCATACTCTTTCACTAGCCTGTTCGCTCGATGATCAGGCAACTCAGGCATCTCTTTCTTCAATTGCTCGATCCACTCTTTCGAGATCTCAATTTTTGTCAAATCCGGCTCGAAAATATAACCGTAATCCTCTTCAAACTCTTTCTTTCTCAGACTTTTAGTCACTCTTCTTTCTGCATCGAAATGCCTTGTCTCTCTCTGGATTTTCATTCCCATTCTTAATATGCCTCTTTGCCTTATCACTTCATGAGCCAATGCCCGTTCAGTGTCTCTGAAACCGGTGATATTCTTTATCTCTATTCTTTCGCTGCCTTCCATTGATATATTGGCATCCACTCTCAGCGCAGCGTCCCAACTGGAATCATAAACTTCCAAGTGTTCGAGGATCGATGAAAGCTTTTCCAAGAATTCTCTGACCTCTTTAGGCGATTCGAAATCCGGCTCTGTGACTATTTCTAACAGGGGAACGCCGGCCCTATTGTAATCCGCCAGAACATATTTGGCTGAAGTAATATCACCGCCTACGTGATTGAGTTTGGCAGGATCCTCCTCAATATGCACACGCCTTATTCTGATTTTTTTATTGTTTATTTCCAGATAACCGCTAACAGCTAATGGTATTTCGTATTGTGTTATCTGAAAGTTTTTTGAAAGATCCGGATAGAAATATGATTTTCGAGAAAAGAACATATTTGCATTTATTTTGCAGTTCAATGCTAGAGCAACCATTACTCCGAAATCCAACGCTCTTTTATTTACTTTTGGTTTTGAGCCAGGAAATCCTAAACATGTCGGGCAGACGTTAATATTAGGACCTGCGTCTTTGCTCGTAGTTGAATCGCCGCAAAATAGCTTGCTCTTAGTTGCCAACTGACAGTGAACTTCCATCCCTATAATCGTATTCATTTTTTCACCTTTTCGAAGGATGATGCTATTTTGAAAATATTTTTTTCTTTCAAATGATCGGCAAGTATATGCATGCCAACAGGCATTCCGTTGACTGCTCCGCATGGAACTGATAACATGGGAATTCCTGCAAGATTTGGGCCAAGAGTAAGGATATCCATCATATAGTGGTCTATCGGTTCTAGCTTCTCAATTTCTTTGAATTTTGGAGCAATAACAGGCATGCTAGGCGCAAGCAATACATCAACGTTCTTGAATGCCGTCTTGAAATCTTCAATTATCTTCGTTCTGACCTTCAGCGCTTTCAGATAATAAGCATTCCTGTATCCGGCCATTCTGGCATATGTGCCTAATATAATTCTTCGTTTTGCTTCCTCTCCAAAGCCGTCCTCTCTCACTTTTGAGAAGTATTCATCAAAATTCCCGTCTAACGGTTCATGCAGGCCGTATCTCATGCCGCAATATTTTGATAGATTTGTGGAGGCTTCGCATACCGCTATTATATAATACGATGCCACGCTGTATTTCGTATGAGGCAAAGACACTTCCTTAATATCTACGCCCAAATTTTCTAATTTTTTAATTCCCTGCCAAACGATTTTCTTTATCTTTTCATCAACGCCTTCCTCAAAATATTCTTTTGGGACGCCTGCTTTCATGCCTTTGATTGGTTGATTTAAATTTTTAGTGAAATCTTCGTCAGGAATATCAAGACTTGTTGAATCCAATGGGTCATGACCGGAGATTGCGGAGAAAATCAATGCCACATCATTCACGCACTTTCCTATAACACCGATCTTATCCATGCTGTTAGCATAATCTATCAATCCCCACCTGGACACTCTCCCATATGTAGGTGTCAGCCCAACAGTACCTGTAAATGCGGCTGGCGAAGAGATGCTGCCGCCCGTAGATTCAGCTAAGGCCACGTGAGGAAAATCCGCTACGGCAGTTAAACAAGCTGCGCCTCCGCTAGATCCACCTGCGCTTCTTTCCGGATCCAACGGATTTCTTGGAATATCATAACCACTGTTAATCGAGAACGTGCCAAAACCAAATTCATCCTGATTTGTTTTGCCTAGAATAAATACGCCCTCATCTCTTACCTTTCTAACTGAGGTTGCATCAAATGGCGGCACATATCCTTTCAATATTTTTGAACCTGCTGAACTTTGTATACCTTCCGTGCAGATGCAATCTTTGACAGAGATTGGTAGATAAAATAATTTTCCTTTTTTCTCTGGTTTTACTGGTTTTTCTACTAGAGTAACAAATGGTAGATATTTTTTCTGGATTTTTTCTGATTTTTCAATGACCTTCTGAGAAAAGTCATCAAAATCTATATTGCCTTCTCTAGCATTTCTGACATGTTGAAAAACAAGCGAATCGATAAAAATCACCTAGACAATTCTTGGTCCCTTAAAACATTTTTCTTCTTTATGCTCTGTGTTCTTCAAAGGATCCCATTTCCATTTTTTCACTTCATCCTCTCTCCATACATTCGACAAAGGCAGAGGATGGAAGGACGGCTCCACATTCTCCGTATCTACTTCATCTATTTCTTTGAATGTCTTCAGAATATCTGCCAATTGCTTCAGATATTTTTCTTTCTCTTTCTCAGTTAGTGATAGTCTCGAAACTTTAGAGATATGATCAATGAGCTTCTCATCAATTTTCCAGTAATCCGATTTTTCGTTAGTCATACTATCATTTATTTTGAAGTGAGAGAAGAAATATATAGTTGACTTGTTCAAAATTTGGCTTTTATGTATTCTCGATGGAAATTTCAATTATAAAAAAGTGAATTGTCAAATCCATTCAAAGGATATATATGAAACCAACTTTTCAAAACTTTGCACATGGTTATATCACAAGCAGTCCTACAAATGTTATACCTTTTAAAATAGTTGCAAACTATGTTTTGGATAGATTAATGGCTTCGCTTACATCAGAAGGAAGAGAGCGTCCGCCAGATCAGATCAATTTCATAGGAATTAAAGAAGGTGGAGAAAGAGTAGCTCGACGACTAATAGAATACTGGGAGTATAGAACTAAAGCGAATTATGCCGGCACTTGCAGACCCGCCCCACCCAAAAGAATGTATCCCGATGCTCACCTTAGACAAGAAGAACGAATTGTTCTGGTAGATGACTCTTTAAGGATGGGCGATCCAACTTCAGATGCATTTGAAGTGTTTTATCATTATTATTTTCCTCGGAGAGGGTTATATATACCTATACCGAGCTGCGGGTTAGTTACTTTGAATTTCCAAACAAGTGATATGCAACCTGTAATAGCTGTTGGCAGAGAACCTGAAGATTATCATTGGATGTACTTCTCTTTGATGAAACTAATATTAGAAAATTTTGTTAAAAGTGATGGGCGGATAGCTTTTGTTGGACAAGGATATGGAGGCAGCCATACTCTTTTAGACTATTATCGAAATATTGCTATTGATCTATATAGACCTGACATTAGAGAACTGCTACGTCTTTTTAATTCATATATACTACCAAGACTTATACCGATTACCGCCAGGAAGACTGGAGATAAAGTGCGTCTTGTTAGCGCAATTGAAGATGAACAAGAACTTACGACAGAACACTTACTTGATATGAGGAGAAAATATAGTGGGATAATATTCCTTGACGACACATCCATAACCGGCTCTTCTTTTTTATCTTTATCTGAAATGAAAAGACAAACGGATCAAATGAGAAATGATAATGGAGGTTTGGCTGACGTTGTATTTATGTCACTCGTTGATTGCAGCGGGAATCAAGAAATTATTTCACCTTTGAAAATTACTGGACTGTAAAGTTCAAAAATTCTTTCTCCTCTACAAAATTATTTTTATTGCTTCCGTGCTGATTAGCGTTGTTTCAATATGCTAGTTTTAACCCGTTACAAGGCCTTTTTAGACGGAGTTTAAATAAAATCCAATGCATAGTATATATTAGAAATATAACGGGAGGTGGGAGACAGTGAATTAAGAGGGATGATTCCGAGAGGAGGACCTGACGTATAAATTAAATAACTTCTGATATCTCTGGAATAACTTTAAATGTTTTTGTTTTATCTTTATATAAGATATTACCAATAAAAGCGAAGTATATGACATATAAAAGTTTTCGTCAAACAGATGAATTTTATAGAATGGAGGAAGCTGCTTATGAAAAAGGACTAGAACATTTAGAAAATATGTTAAAGGGTAGATATTCGGACCGTAAAATTGCTGTAACTTCCATTCTGGCAGGATTGGGTGTAGTTGTATTAATACTGTACTTAGCTCAAAGCTTATAATAGATAATTATAGACATCTAAGTTAAACCAACGATTTTTTTAGTAATAATAAAGAATTAATAGTTTACTTTTATTTATATATCGATTTCAAATGAAAACTACAGTTATTTTAATCAGACACGGACATTCCGGAGCTAATTTACCTGAACATTCAGAATTAATAAGGGGTCGGACATTTCTTCCAGATGCTGACTTAACCGATATGGGAAGACAACAAATAGATTATTTAATAGGATATTTAAGAAGTAAACAATACGACTGGTCGTCAGCGGCAATATACTCATCACCTATAAAAAGAGCTGCTTTAACATCACGCAGATTATGTACAAATCTAGATATACTACCACAAAATTTAGTAGAGATTCCTGAATTAACAGAAATTGGACAAGGTATTTGGAATGAAAAACCAAGAACAGAAGTATATTCACCAAAAAATATGCAAGTTATTAGAAGATTCGCTCCGTTGTTTAGACCACCGGGGAACTATCCTTCGAATCTCGATTCTATATATGCTGATGATTCAGTAATAAATCAGGAATTCTACTCAAATGGTGGAGAATCTATAGCAGATGTTTCTGTAAGATCAAACTCTTATTTAAGAAGTGTATTAGATAGACAATCACATAATATTGTATTGTTAGTAACTCATCTTTGGCCTCTGAAAACTTTATTATCGTATGGCGGCAGATTCGGATCAGTCGACGAAACATCTATCGCCATCAAAGAATTACAAGATGGAAAACCTGTTGGAGACATAAAAAGGAGATATCTTTTGGGTCTAGAATTAGCTATGTCAGCTAGAAGATTTAAAATTCCACATGCAGGATGCTATATGCTGGAATGGGATCATAAAAGGAAAGATCTTGAATTGGATTTAACACCTGCATATATTCCTACTACCCATTACACATACTAACGAACTTGTAACTCACAATATTTCTAAATCTCTGGATATTTTTTAAATAACTTCTTAATTCTCTCAACACCATCGATCTCTTTAATAATTTTAACAACTGCTTTGGGTACAAGTTCCTCCCAATTCTGATCATTAACTATTCGTTTTCTAATCTCTGTTCCACTAATATTTTTTTTATCATTTAAAACAAAAGAACCTACTTTAAACCCATTAGTAATAGCTCTATTTAATTTAATTTTTTCCCAATCAGATATTATTCCATAAAATATTACAATGTTTTTAGGCAAATAGTTATAAGAAAATTCAGGTTCAAGATAAATTGGTTGATGTGGTATAACAAAAAAATTTCTTGGGTTCATACCATCCTCAAGTAAAGAATGTGTAACCATCTCTAATCTCTCATGAAAATTGAATGGATTACGTAAAGGTGACGTGTTCTCTGGCCTATAAGGATCTTTCGGATAGGTTTCAATTGGATATGGATAAGCAATACCTACAAATAATGTTTGGCATTTTTTTGCTGCAGTTCTTATATAATCCAAGTGTCCTAAATGAAACGGTTGAAATTTCCCATAAACAAATCCATATTTAGATATTTTACCCATATTAATATTTTTTTAGTAGAGTTTAAATAATGATACTATAACACATTTAGAATTTAATCTTCAGATTTTCTAATATTTCATTAATATTTTGGCTAATTGATTTACCAAAAGTATCTATTTTAAAATCACAATATTTTTTATATAGAGAATTTCTGACTCCCAAAAACTCATCTATTCTATCAAGGGTTAATTCTTTTGGTCTTAAAATTCTGAAATTTTTATCTTTTTTTATTCTTTCAGCTATTTCTTTACTATTAGCATCAAGCCATATAACGACAGAATTTTGTTTTAAATTTTTCATGTTGATATTATTTAAAACAACACCGGCGCCACATGCGATAACTGTGTTTTTCATGGTTTGTATTTTGTCCATTTCTTTAATTTCCATTTCTCTAAACTTTTCTTCTCCTAATTTTTCAAACATTTCGAAAATAGACATTTTGCTTTTATTCTCAATGATTTGATCTATATCAACAAAATCCATATTTAACTTTCTAGCCAATTCTTTTCCTATGGTAGTTTTTCCTGTAGCCCAAAACCCAATCAAAGATATGTTAGATTTATTTTCCATCAATTTATACAATAAAAATAGATTTAAATTTTTATGTTATACGTCAGTAAGTGGACTAAGACGCCCAATATCCTCTTTTTGAACACTCTTTTCGTTATTTAATGTAATCTATGTGTTTGCAGTATGCATGTATCTATTTCTTATTGTTATAGGTGCTATTAGTTCTTCATGGTCAGCTTTACCACTAAAATCACAAATAACACTCGGTTTTGTATTAATTCCGCAATCTCTAAAAATATGCCGGGATTCTTTCAATGTTGCTCCTGTTACTAAGGCATCATCAAATAACAATGGTTCAGAAATAGACATAGATGGTCGTTGAGATAAAGCTTTAAAGTCTAGTGTTCTTCCTCTTGTTTCTACACCTCTACTATCAAATACTGTTAAAGGTTCTGAATCATACAAAGTTTCCAAATAAGGTTTTAATCTTTCATTAACACCATCATCAACGTATCTCATTTCTCTAACTATGGGAACTTTGTTATGATCACCTCTTAAATCAGCAATTTCAGCACATATTAATAAAATATGTCCTAACAAATTTTTCCCATGTTTTTTTCTTTTATATAAATCTGAAGTTAATTTTCTTCCCCAATAACTACCGCTATCACCAATTGTTATTATAACAGGTGAATAGTATGGCAAGTCTCTTAATGAAAATTGATGGCCTTCATTTTTGTACGAACCTTGACCCAGTCCTCTATAAACTAGACCATAAAAACTATCAAATATCCATTCGACCATAGGTACCATATCGGGGGGCGTAGCTAATGTAGCATGATAATATGGAGAAGCTGCTTCACCTTCTCCCAGATCAAGAGATCCTCCACCTATGACAGAAGCCATCATGGCTAGTGAATTTTCACGTAATCTTCTTTTTCTAAGTTCATCAACTACAGAGTTGAATGTCAGGGTTAAACCAGATTCAACCAGTCCTTGAGGCCTAAAATTATCATCAACAGGTACTATAATAGGATATCTACCAAGTCTATTAGGAATTTCAGGATAATCACCATTTTTTGGATCTGCTGTTCCTATATAATCTACTGTACCTTTCCTATGTTCACCTACTATGTCTCTCAAATGGGGTTCAATTGCTCTAGCTATTCTTTTGCCTTGTCTTCCAACCCCAATCAGATAATATTGAACAGCTGCATCTCCAGGTTTAGGATAACCTGCTCCATATCTCCCCCGTTCCAAACTACTAGCAAGATATTTCGCTGTAGTATCTAGATCAAGAGTCCAAGGTAGTTTATGAGATGAAGGACTCATAAACTCAAGAGTTCTATAATCTCCATAATGAACGTGTGTTCCTACTGTTTTAGGCGCCAACATAAACTCAACTTGTTTGATTAGCTTTTAATGTTTAATTATTCCAAAAATTTAATTGAATCAATAACCCCGTCCCCGTTTCTATCAACACCTGAAACCACTCTTGCAAAATGACCGTTTTCAGAATTTTTTATCAGATCGTTCAAATGTTGTGTAAATGCTATTACTCCGGATATAGTACCTGCAGATCTTTTTCCTGCTATTACTATTACCTCTGCTTCTGGATTAAAGGGGTTTTTCATTCTTACAATCAAGCAATCATAGTCATATTTGAACGCTTTATTTGTTTTTCGTGAAACTATCGACCACTCTCTATTTGCATCAAAATAAACTGGTAAATTCTCATTTAATTTTTCAGTAATTGTGTTGACTTTTGAACCCCCTATAACTATAAGATTGCCTTTTAGATCTTCTTCCTTAACCTCGGTGTCAATGATATAAACGGGCAGATTAAACTCAGAAACCATGTTACCTAGGAAAAATGCCAAGTCAACTGCATATGTGTTGTCTCTCGCAGTAGCGTCATGCTTTCCATGAGGATAAGGCAAGCCAACAATTATTTTGAAGTTAGCCTTGCCATTCTTAACGAAAGGATTCAAAAAATCTAGTTCCTTTGCTTTTCCTTTGTTATGACCGACCTGAATTTGTTCGCCTTCATGCAGTTTAACAGAAATGACAGGAGCAACTAAGTCATACATCTTAGCAGTGCCGCCAGCTCGTTCTTGCGTTCCAATAAGCTTTATTATCCCTGCTTTCTCCAAGTTTCTCATGTGATAATACACTTTCTGCTCGTGAATTTTCAGCATTCTAGCGACATCCAATGCGCATGAAGGACCGTTGCTCAACTGCTTGATTACTCTCATTGCAAGTTCGCTTGAAAGAGAAGATAGGGAGGAGGGATTATCCAATGAAACTGTTTTATATGCGACGTCTCCGTCTTTCGTCTCTTGAATAATATATTCCATAATATTATGAATATAATGTTAGCTTTTTAAATCTTTTTATATAGGTTTGTATCTATTTTTGTCTGTTTTTTATCAAATCATGATACCTATTAAAAAAATTTTTATAATATAGTAGTAAAATTAAACCAGTAAAAATGTTTTTTTAATGGTTTCGGTCTATATTGCCCTGTTATAGAAAATTTGCTTTTACCTATTAAAAGCGGTTTTTAGACGGATTTTATATTAAATGAAAAACATTTAGTATATTGAATTGATATGACTACACAAAAACTCGACATGTTAATGAAGAATTATTGTGTAGTATGCACTAGATTTTCCCAAATTTTCAAGTTAAATATTGAATGATTTGGGATGATTCCTTCTTTCAATGGATGACCAAAAGAAAAAAATAATAAGTGGGGTATTGGTCTGGATTGCAATTCTTTCTTTCAATATAATAAAAAAAGGTGAAAAATGTGTTGATATTTTGCGACGAGTGCAACAATATAATGTTATTGGAAAAAAACGTACATGGTATGGGCAAATTTGTATGCCGAACATGCCACGCAAGTAAAAAATCGAAAGTTAAACCAATAGAAATTAGGGAAGAAATAAAAGTGATCGAACCAAGAATTCCACTATACGCATAATCGGACGGTATAATGATGTAGCGGTTAAGCATTGAATACCGTTCGCGTTCGATATTAACTATTTTTTATTGTATCCTTTCCATATATTTACATGACTTGCGAAGTTTGCGACAAAAAATCTATTACTAAAAATTTATGCAAAAAACATTTCATTGAGAATTTTGAAAAGAATGTGGAAGATCAGCTAATCTTCAACAAACAAAATAAAATTCTAATCGGAATTTCCGGAGGATTGAGTAGCACAGTTCTCGCACATGTGTTAAAAAAATTGGATTACAATATTACTTGCGCATTTGTAGAAAATAATAATTCAGAAAAACAAAAGAAAATAGTTTCTGATTTCTGCTCAAAAATGAAAATACAATTATTCACAATCGTAGATCAAACAAAAAATATTGAGAAAGCTCTAATCAAATTCTGCGAGAATAAAAAATTTGATCATATAGCAACCGGCCAGTTGATTAAAGATGGCAAGCACAACAAGCTTTATGCAGAATTAAATAAATTGCAATATGCAGACTAGAAAACGCCCAATTGTTTTTTAGCAGCTTCCGACATTTTTTCAGGAGACCATGGAGGATCAAAAATTACATCCACCTGTGCATCTCTCACGCCTTTTATTGCCAATAATTTATTCTTAACATCAGCCTGAATAAATGAACCCAGATGGCAACCGGGAGATGTTAACGTCATCTTGACATTTATTTTATCTTTGCTAACTTTCACATCATATACCAATCCCAGATCTACAATGTTGATTGGAATTTCAGGATCATAGCAATCTTTTAATACACTCAAAACTTTCTCTTTGGTAATTGGCATATAATTTGTATTGGGTATTCAGTTTAAATCGTTTTTGATTTCTTATTCCATCAAAATTTATTTCAAACAATTATCACTTTTCAATAACATAGTATATGTTTAAATACTTTTTGCATACTACAATAATAAGAATATGTGAAAACACCATTGAGGTGAAAAAATGATAAAATATGAAGACGACGAGTTCAATAATGATGAGGAATACGACGAAGAATACGACGAAGAGTTTGAAGATGAAGACTGGTAACGAAGAACAACTGGAAATTATTTCTTTGAATCTTAGTTTTCTTTTTTGTTTTCATTCTCCAACCAAATGCATATCTTCTGCTTCTACTATTTTAACGTCCTTGAATGATCCGATAGATCCTGATGTCACTACAGGCTTGTATGAATAATTTCTGCTTATCATCGTTTCTCCTTTTCCGTTTTCATCTATCAGAACTTTTCCCTTCCAGCCAATCCACTTTTCATTGTTTTTTCTTGAAATCTTTCTGATCAATTTGTGAATCTCATTGCTCCTCTTATCAACAATTTTCGAATCTAACTTTTTCATTTTAGCTGATAGTGTTCCTGGTCTCACGCTATATTTAGAAAGGTTGACTACATCCGGTTTTATTTTTTTAAGTAGATCAACCGTCCTCTCAAAATCCGAATCCGTCTCTGAAGGAAAGCCAACAATTATATCTGTAGAAAGCGTCAATTCAGGAATTTCCTCACGGAAATGTTTTACATAATCAATAAACTCTTCTACACTGTATCCTCTTCTCATATCACACAAAACCTTATTGCTACCGGATTGAACGCACAAATGTAAAAACTTGAATATTCTTTCGTGCTTGTAAACTTTGATCAAGTTCCTTATTTCAACTTTTTTGAAATGCAATGGATTCATCATACCAACACGTATGAAAAATTCACCGTTAATTTTAGCTACTGACTCCAGTAACTCCGGCAGATTGGTTCTTATGTCGCGGCCGTAGGCACTTGAATCTTCTGACGTTAAATGAAATTCTTTATGGTCGTTTTTTAGTCCTTGTTCAACAGCGTTACGAATTATCTCTGGCCTGTAACTATGCAGATCGCCTCTTGCCAATTTAGTAGCGCAAAACGAACAGCTAGATAGACAGCCTTCTGAGAGTCTTATTATATCTATAACATCACTGAAAGAAAATCTAGGCAGAGATGGCTTTTCTTCCGGGATTTCAGAAAACTGAATTATTTGTTCGCTGCTGTTTCTTACTCTATCAACTATATTTGCAATTTCATGAACGGATTTTGGATCGACAAGAGCAGAAAAGTTAGGGACCTCTTTTTTTATCCTGTTCATGTTGATTTTTGTCAGGCAACCGGCTATTATCAGCTTCTTATTTAGTCCGGATAATTTTTTTAACCTATCAATAATTTTATTTTCCGTGGCCTGCTTGACACCACATGTATTCACAACTAAATAATCCGCCTCATTTAGATCGCTCATCAGGTATCCAGCCCTTTTTAACACGCCTATCATTATTTCAGAATCTGATTTGTTCGCGGTACAGCCATACGTCTCAATATAAACCCTATACATAATATCACATGTTCAGAAAACAATTTATTATTTACATAAATTATTGGGATTTTTTCTCTTCAGGATGACCTACCCTCTTCATCATCTCTTCCAACTTATGGGCAACCATATCAGGCCTATCGATGCCCCTTATTTTTATTGCAAATTCACCAAACGCGAATATTTCAATATCGCCATAATTTAAAATCCTACCTAAAATTGACTTTTTCATAGAAACGTGACCTATAGATGTGATGGGAATTGTCATTCTCTTCTTGCTTAGAAAACCAGTCTCTTCAATAATTCTGTCCTTGTCTATCACATAAGTATAATAAAATATGAGCCATTCCGGATGAGAAATCATGAGAAAAGACAAAGACACTAACAGAAGGTTGAATATAATATCCATTTTGAACTGAAGATTGAACAAATATATGTAGTACAAGATCAGAAACATTGCGAAATAGTAAATAAGAAATGCTTTTCTGGAACTTTTTATTTTTACGGGCTGAGTCATTTATGAATAATACCCTCTTATGAATAGATAAATATTGCATAAAAAATAAAACCGATTAGCTAGACTCAAACCTTTTCTTAGCTAACCTTGCAATTGTGTCTTTCAAACCTAAGCCAAGGGCTATTGCGATACCAAGTCCAACTGACGCGGCTATTATCAGCAGTATGCCATCCAGCAGTCTGGTTGGCAGTCCCACTATATCAAAAGCCATCGAGACCGTTATTATCAATGTAAAGAAAAATATCACCTGTCCCAAAGCTTCTGAGTACTGCGCCTTAGTCTCTACCACATGTTTCTGTATGTATCCTGCTAGCACATATCCCGCTACCAATACAACTATCCCACCAAACAAATTGGCAAGAAAATCTAAAAGTTTTGTAAAGTAACTCGACAGCGTTTGTATTTGCATCACATCGACTGCTGCTCCGATAAATGCCAGATAAATTATCCAAGACACAACAATAGGCAGTACTTCACTTAGCAACAACTTTCTTCCTATTTTCAGATAGTTATCCGCTTTCAGTTTTTCCAAGATTTCTTTGACTACCTTTCCCACTATTCTACCTAAGACCCAGCCAATAAGCAATAATAAAATCGATCCTAGAAGAGTTGGTACCACTTTAGCCATACTTAATAACATCGTATTAAAAAATTCTCTGACTATTTCAACTGTCATTCAATCAATATGAAATAGGATTTCGCTTATAAAAATTTTTCAGTGGCACTTTTCAATTTTTTCCATGGATTTTTTGTTCTTGCTCGTAAATGAATGACCGCAACCGCAAGTATGAATTGTTCCTGGATTGCTCACTTTAAAGCCAGATGCTTCTAGCGTCTCTACATAGTCAAGCTCGGCTCCATCCAATATATCTGCGCTTCCTTCGTCCATTAAAATCTTTATCCCATCAACTTTGATCTCCGTATCTGCCTTTTTTTTGCTCTTATCCAGTGCCATGCCATACCTTAGTCCTGCGCAACCTCCGCCAGTCACGAACAACCTGAAACTCTTTCCTTTATTGTCTTTTTGATTAAGAACCTGCTTTATTCTCTTAGCAGCATTCTCTGTTATCTTCAACATGTTTATTACCCTGTTATAATTTATTAGAATTCATATTTAAGGATTTAGTTGAGGGATATACCACCACATATTTAGAGCTGACTTGTAAGCTGCGAAGAACTTAGATCTATCAATCCCTCTTTCACCGTAAATAGGTTCTCCCACTATGCTACCATTATTCGTATCAACAACTCTAAGTCCATAAGAATTTTCCCTATTTATTGAGAAACCAGTCCCAATGAAACGACCTGTCAATTCATAACCAAAACCTGATCGCATGACGTACTTCATTTTTCCAACTTTTCTGACTTTTCCAGAGGCAGAACTACAAACTACACGACAATCCGGGACAATCATATTGGATTTCAAAAGGTTTCCGTGCTCATAAGGCGGTGCTACGAAATATCCTTCTAACGCACCATCAATATAGCCAACCAAAAAAACTGGATAACGGGCTGAATCAGAAATAGGAATTCCTGGAACATCGTGCACAAAAACATGAATTTTGTCGTCTTCATCGTATAATTGAAAGGGAAGTTTTTTGCCTTGAATAAATCTTTTTTCATCTACTGATTTGATTTTGGCATGCAATAGAATATTTCCAATTCTAATGTAATTCCTAAGACTCATGAATACAGAAACAGTGTAAACCTTTTAACGTTTTTTATTCCTTCTTGTCTTGGTTACAACATTAGTGTTTGTCAATTTTTTATAACCGACAAATATTAGGATGCTAAGTTCAATAAAAATAACTAATATTCTGACCAATTTAGACATGCCGATGAAATATCTAGCTGTGCCGTATATAGAAACCAAAACACCGCCGAACATAAACCCGGTTCCTATAAACTCTACCGGCCAGTACACTCCTATTATGATTGCCAACAGACCGACTGGCGTTGTCATCAAGAAAGTATTTCTTTCATATTCATTCCTAGCTCTGTCATAATCTATACTGCAGAAATCGCATTTATCAAAAATTTGGCAGCCTCTTTCATCATACTTCCAGACTGCAGATCCACCATCTTTGTAACACTTATTCTCATTTTGATAGTCCCTAGCACAATCATCAGGAATTGGCTTCGCCGGATAGTATCCATCAGACACGCAGTAATCTCCATATTCTGGATTTTGCAAAATCGCATCGGCTACTAGGCCAACCAATAGAGAAAATAAAATGGCGATTCCAAAAATCATAGCTGAATGTTTGAAGAAATGCTGAGTTTCCATGATTAGTTATTGTTTTCCTACGTTATAAAATTAAAAATGTCTGTTATAAAACCACAATTCTAAGAGTTACAATTTAGTTTCCACGCCCAGGTAGGGATTTGAACCCTAAAGGGGCAAGCCCCACTAGCTTTCCAGGCTAGCGCCTTACCAGATTGGGCCACCTGAGCAATTTTTATAATTTTCAATATAATTCTGAATCTCTTTCTTTTCTTACTATGATTTGATCCAATTAATCTTATGAATTTATTAACAGATGACGTTTTAAATAACAGTTCGTAAGAACTCCTCCTATCAATGATTTTACTTCTATATGGACCGTTTATATTGCATTCTAATCCTAAAGACTTACACATTTTATCCAACTGTTTAATACCAGTAAAATTAACGGAAGTTATCCTAATTCTAGGAATCTTTCCACGATTAGAAAAATCTACAGAACCATCTCCATCGAAAAATCCTCTTAAAAAAGCAACCTTTAATATATTTTTGCCGTTGATAATGCTTTCTGGTGCAACCCAATTATCTTTACCTTTCTTGATATATTTACAAAGCTCGTTCAAAACAGTGTTTTTTACAATAGAAACTCTGAAAACATTGTGATTACTATGAGTTATTTGGGGGTCGTATTCAAACTCTTTGTTAACTATATTTTTAAAGTGTTTTAATAACCTAAAATCTGTATTAGTAAATTCTATAAATCTTTTTATTTGATTGGCTCTATAAGGATTTGGTCTTCTTTTATCATATCTAATATAAGAAGATAAATATTCCCTAAAAGTTCCATCAGAATATAATAAACCTAAAATTTCAGCTATGCGACTATTCATATATCTAAAATTTGTTATAGGCACTTATAAATTTATGCGACCTGGGCATAAATATATTCAATCTAATATTGAATTTAAACCTTATTTCCTTAAAGCAATTTCTTTTGGTAATTCAAGAAGAAATCTATCACGGCAACTAGCAAAGCCAACCAAACAGGCAAATTACTTATATATATCAAAAAGAACACTATAGCCGGTTTGACAATCAATTCTACTATTCTGCCTAAAGCAAAAAAATGGAATATTATGTTCTCTGTAATTTGTATAAGCAAAAATCCTCCAAATCCAGAAATATTCAACCAGAAATCAATTCCAAAAATAACAATTTTAGAAATCAGAGGCATCAAATCAAACCCTAAAATGAAGGCAACAACTGCAAATTCCATACCAAAATTAAATGGGTCTATCCATGAAGATAATATCAAAACCATTCCTATGATTGTTCTCCAAGAAAATAACTGAAACATTTTTAACTATACCTATACTATAAATGGATATGAAAATTAAAATTAATGACAATGGTCAAATGAGAGAGATCAATATTAGTGGCGCTTCAACAGTAGCTGAAGCTGCGAAAAAGGCCAAAATAAATTTACCTAGTTATTTGGCCAAAATTAAAAACAATATCGTTCCTGACACTCAAAAATTAAATAAAAATGACACTGTGGAATTCTTTAAAATTATCAGTGGTGGATAATGGTAGTAATAGCCGTGACAGGCATGCCTGGTGCAGGGTCGTCTACTATTTCTAAGATGTTGGCAAAAAAACTGAAAATAAAATATTTTTCTCCTGGAGAATATTTCAAGAAGCACAGCAAAAAGAAAACCGAAACAGACCAAGCACTGTCTTATTGGAAGACCGAAGAAGGTTCAAGCAAAAAATTACACAATTATATTGAAAATTTGCAAATAAAAATAGCTAAAAAGGGGAATATAGTAATATGTGGCAAGTTGTCTATTTTTGCCCTGAGAAATATACCGTCCATCAAAATCTGGTTGGAGTGTTCACTAGAAGAAAGAGCAAAGAGAACCTCAGAACGAGATAAGATAAATGTCGAAGAAGCCATTAAGAAAATTACTGAAAGGGAAAAAATGGAAGACGTGGAGTGGGAAAAAATATATAGCATAAACAGAAGAAATCAGCAGAAATGGGCCAATCTCGTTGTTGACACCAGAAAAATGACTAAAGAACAGACAGTAGAATTTATATTGAAAAAGATTAAACTATCCCGTGATGGGTCTCGTCTGTAATAAAAAGATATTATTATTTTTTATACACCATTCAACATCCTGCGGTCTTTTAAAGTGCTTTTCCAATATTAGGCCGTATTTAGTCAACTGTCTTATGTCTTTAGCAGACAGTATCTCTTCGCCTATAATTTTCTTATCCATTACTTTAAGCTTGGGTCTGTCAACAATATACCTGTCTGGGTTTTTCAAACCGCCAACTACATTTTCTCCGATACCCAAGGTCGCCTCGATCAATATATTTTCATCGGAATTCCAAACGTTCTTGGTAAACATTACTCCAGCCTTGTCCGAATCCACCATGCCTTGAATAATAACGGCCATCTTTATGTCCTTGGGTTCTATTCCCTGCATAATCGAATACATTACAGTGCTGGACTTGTATGAAGATGCCCAGCATTCTTTTATTGAATTCAACAGCTTTTTAATATTGTCTATAAACAGAAAGGACTCAAACTGGCCAGCGAAAGAAGCTTCAACGCTATCCTCACAATTGGCAGATGACCTAGCCGAAACTGAGTTGTAATTCTTTTTGAGTTTTTTGAAGCTTGTTTCTATGCAGGCTGACGCATCATATGAGAATTTTCCGGATAATATCAATTTTTTTATTTTTTCTTCTGTTTTCTGAATATTTTTCGAATTGATTTTTGAAAGCAGGTCATAAACCTCTTTCTCAACCTTGTTTTCTTCCAAAAACTGGTTGAAGAATGAGTACGGTATTACAAAGCCATTTGGAACCGGCAAGTTTAATTTCACCATTTCGATCAAGTTCAATGCCTTTGTACCAACTATTTCTCTACCATTTGTCTTATCACTTAACCACACAACGTTACTAGTAATTTTCATCATTATGCCCCGTCAAATTTTCTTTACATGCCCCCTTTCTAACTTTATCTTCTCTTTGTTTTTTATTTTGAGATTTTCTATCAAGAACGATGGTATTTTCATTTCTCTAAGGACAGTGGCAGCATGAGACATTATTGAGCCTTTGGTCAATATGACGCCAACCGGTCTTTGCTTAGTAATAGCTTTCATTATGAAATCCACATTTAAATTATCCGTCACTAGTATCTTACCTTCCGTATTCTTCAAGTCTTCACTGTTTTTTGCTATAGCCACAGAACCTTCCACATCCCCAGGATATATTGTTTTTATCTTAGCATCCATATGGAATTTTTCTATTTCTAGTCTTCTAGTACCTTGGATAATTGTTTCGCCAGAAGTCAACACTGCCCATTCCACCTCTTGCGGTCCGTAAGCCTTTTCTAACTTTAATGCATAACCAGCCAGCTCATTAATCTGATTATTGTTTAAGACTGGCTTCACCGACTCGTTTTCGCTCAGTTTTCTATGCACTAAACCGCTTTTTGATTTGACAAGAGTTTTAGTTTTTTTAGCTATATTCCTATTTACAGTTCTCAATGAGTTCTTGTCTACTTCGTAAGTATCGTATTCCGCGCCTTCTCTCGTCAGAAGATTTGTGTGTTGACCGAAAATAGCCTCTATATAGATGTTGCCTTCATTATTAGTTGTATGTAAAAGCCCACACCTGTTCGAATCATAAAACGTTTGCATTAAGGCAGAAAATTCGATTTTTTTCGGGGATTTCACTGCTCTTATGATGGTGTTAAAACTCGTGATAACAGCATCTCTAACTTCTTCAAAATCGACAACATTTACTTTATTTTTTGCATATAAGTCCAAGCCTGTTTCTGTGGGTGAATAAACAGAAGGTCTATATGAGAGTGTTTTGTCATTCTTTTTCAGCATTCCAAGAAACTGATTTAGTTCTTTTAAAAAATCTTCCGGGAGTTTTTTATTCTTTAGAAAATATTTATAGAGTTCTGACCTCATTACCCACGGATCTGGCACGGTTGGCACGCCGGCATTTATCAATTCCAGTATGCCATTCACTTTTTTACTGTTAACTTTGACGTTTTCCTTTCTTAAATCCACAAAATATTTGAATTTTGCCATAATAATCACATAGTAAATACAAATAAAGAATGTAATTTATAAATTTATTCTGGATACTGATCATACTATAGATTACAGAAAACAAAAGAAAATAGCTAATATTGCTATTGATACGAGCAAATTAAATGAGAATGAAACAGTAGATTTTATATTGAGAAAAATGAAGACTCGCAAATAGAATTATAGTCGAATATTGCTACATATAAATTACGATTCTTTGATCATTATCTAACGATGTTCCGTATGTCGATGCCACTCCTTGGTTTACAGAATATAAAATAGGAACTCCGCCTACAACTGTTAATTGATATTCATGATCGTTTCCAGGCAGTTTTGCTCTATAGGTACCATCATGAACTCTTTCACTTTCCACAAATAGTTGACCGCTTCTACAAATTGCTTGACGTTCTGAATTTAATCCAATCAAAGCTAAAACAGGTCGTGTCAATGTTTGAGCTAAAAACATATGATGCACCCAATGCTGGTACCAATTCAATAATTATATTAGGATGTAACTTCCTTATAAATCTTTCGTTGATTAATTAATCACTGAGAAGTGGCTTGCATTACTACTTGCTCTTCCAAATAAATGTATACTTCATAGGCATAATCGCTCTAGAAGTTGTTTTAAAACCGCATTTTTTACATTTATAGCCCAGCCTTATTTTTTTACCTGCAAGGTTAGTTGCAAATGTGTCAAAAATAAATTCATCACAAATAGGGCATTTCTCTCTTAACATAATTTTGGCGCTTCTTTTAGTTTTAGCCTTTATTGTGATATTCCTAATATTACGAACTATGCTCTTTAGCCTTTTTGTCGTAATCACATATTCTCTGTTTTCTCTTTTTAATTCAGAAAGTATTATCTCACATAGTTCGCGTAAAGTCTCAACTGCTCTTCTGCTTATCATAACTTTTTTAACTAATTTTGACACTTCGCTCGGAGAAGGAATCGATTTTTTTGCCATCCATATCTAAATAATTAGTCGTTTTTGATATTTATTTGCTTGTATAGTTGTTTTATTTCATCTGAACCAAACCCTATAACTGGAAAAAATACGTTCCTGAATTTTTTAGTCCTGTTCTTTATATTTTTCAGTTTGTTTTCTTTCAACGAATCACCGAAAACAAAAACACCGATGTCATGTATTTTTGAGACTCTTTTTAAGTCGTCTTCGTTTTTAATTTTTATTTTTTCTAGATTAACACCGCAAGACCATTTATCTAGAATTTTGTCAGGTCTCTTGTAACATAATATAGGAATGCATCCTCTTTTCATCATGAACCATGCAGCAACAACATCATGCTTATTTTCAATATAGCATATAACACGCCCACCTGTGCCTAGTGGCAGACCGCCACAGCATTTGATTTTTTCAAAATATACGTATACTTCATCATTTCTTATGTCAATGTAAATCGTCAAATCAGGATTAGACAAATCGACCTTCTTTTTTGTTTTTTCTACTATGACCGAACCTATTTGCCTCTCAATATCTCTGCTGTTGAACTTATGTCTTCCTTCTCTCACAACTCTGACAGCAAATGTACCTTTTCTCGCTATACTATCTGAATATTTTTCAAAAAAAGCATTCATATCTGACAACGACATGTTAACAACTGGGGATAAAGAAATAGTACCAAAAACTCTTTTTAGTATAGAAATAGATTTTTTGATGTCACTTGTTTTCAAAGTCAGGCCAAACCTTTTTGAAATAATTTTATTTTCTATTTTTTCCTTATAAAAAGTGTTCTTAATATTCCTTATCAGTATTTTTTGAAACCTTTCTCTGACCGGATTAGATTTTAACACTAGTTCTGAGAATCGAATTATTATGCAATTGAATTTCATAAGTAATTAAGTAATAATAAAATTTAAAAAGAAAACTAAGCAAACTCATAACTGACATTTACTGAGCTTGAAATCTCTATCACTCCTGGTGAAATATCTGTTGTTGTTTCTCTTACGTCTGCTGCTGAAAGACTATTGAAACTCTTATAGTATGGAATCACGCTAACGTATCCTTCACTTGCTCTGCCAACTTTTGTCAATTTAACACCTAAACCATCAGCAATGGCCTCTGCTCTTTCCTTGGCATTTTGTGAGGCTTTCGTAATAGCCTCTTTCCTTAGCTCGACTTCTTTTGATTTAGATAAGATAAATTGCACACCATCCACTCTGTTTGCCCCCGCATCTATAGCCGCGTCAACTAAAACGCCTACAGAATTCAACTTGATAGTGGATATTTTTATTATATGTACTGTCTTGTATCCTCTAATTTTCATTTCTCCCTTTTCACTGTAGTCTCTGATGACATCAACAGAATACTGATTGGTCCCAATATCTTTATCAGAAACTCCCGCGGTTCTCAAGGCATTTTTAATTTCTTTCATTATATCAGCATTTCTTTGCTGCGAATCAATCGCTGTTTCTGACTGTGTTTCTACACCCAACAATATCTCTACCTTGTCAGGATCTACAGTTAACGTAGCAGTACCTGTCACGTCTATAGTGTTTTCTGGAAGTTCGTTGGATGTTTTAATGTTGATACTATTTGGCTTTAAGCCAACCATAACAGCTAGTGCAACTATGCCAATTACTAACAACAAAGGTAGTAGTGTCTCCGTTCTCATTTTATCGCAATACTTATATGCAAGGAAGAGGTTTATAAGTAATCGGATTTATTTAGGTAAAAACCAAATGATTTAAACTCAATGATTGAAATTAGATTCGTGATTATGTATGAAAGTATATTTCATGTTCCAGCCGTGCAAGAGCAATGCGTCTTATGAAATGATTCCGTACGGAAATTTTGACAAAAATGACCTAGTGAAAGTAATAGTGAAAGAATTCAGTGGCAAGGCTGTTATGGACACACCTCAACTAACTGTTGTTGATATTGAAAAGGCAAAATTATCTGTTTCTAAAAATAACAAAATTTTAATCAGAGAAGTGAAAGATGAAGACGAGGCAAGAGAAATTGCCAATAGGATTATGAAGAATCTGATGAAATAACTGTTTCTATCAAATAGAAAAACCAAATTAAATGTTTTTGGCGACAATCTAGAATAGAATACAATTTTTGTAAAATCTTTCAGTTATTGGGTTTGTACACTCTATATTTTACTCCTCCATCAATTGTGTAACCATATGGACAATTTCCATCATGAGAAGTTATCTCATAAGCTCCTTTGGGAAAATTTTCTTTTGCGTTATCAGCAAAAAATCTGCAAGTTAGGCATAAGGCATGATATTGAGCTATCATACCAAACTTTTTACCCTCGCAAACAGTGAAGGATCTTTTATTAAATGTACTATTATTTGATGGCACAATAATTGCATACAACTTAATTATTAAAAACCATATTATTCAACATAAATTCCAGGCTTCCCAAACTTCGCTCTCTTAGCCTTGTCTTCAGGATCGTATTTATTTGGATCAGAGGAAAGTGCAATTGATGTTTTTTTAAATCCAAATTCCTTTCTGAGAAATTCTTCTCCTTCGACAAAATAATTCTGCTCTTTGGGCAATGTAACGTACATATAGAGCTTGTTGTTTTTACCGGAAAGTTTCACAACTTCTCTTATATCGTCGCACGCCTTTTTGAACATATCCTCCATTTGCAAGACGTTTTTGTCTATTATTTTATCATCTATTTTTGGCCACAGGCTAACAGAGAGTAAATCTTTCTTTCCAATCATTTCCCAAATCTCCTCGCATATAAATGGAGAGAAAATAGAAAGGACTTTAGTCATCATTTCTAATACATAATTCATCGTATCATTATGCCACTTTTCCGTTCTTTTTACAAACCACTGAAGATCGTTATACATAAGATGGAATTTAGAAACTGCAGACCTGTTCTCCATTTTTTCCATATGCTGCGTCATTTCTTTCAAATGGTTTTGAATCCTAGATTCCAGCCAAAAATCTACATTTCTTTTAACGGCAGTTGACCCTTTATTGTAGTATCTGTCAGCCAAATAATAGAATAAATTGAGTTTGTTTCTCCAAGCGAGAGTGGCCTGTTCTGTCCAATCAGGATCTTCTATTCCCTCGTTTGCATCCATCAGCGTGATTCTGATAGCATCTGCAGAATATTTTTCTATGGCATCATTCAAAGTGATGAAGTTACCCTTAGATTTGGACATTTTTTGGCCATTCAAATGTTGCATGCCATTCACGGAAAATATTTTAGGCCATCTCTTAGGCTCGTTCGGCCAAACAGCTACGTGATGAAATATAGAATATGTGAGGTGATTGGGAATGAGTTCTTTGGCTGAATTTCTTATGTCGATCCCATACCAATAATCAAACTCGCTCCTCATGACCTCCAAAAGATCTTTTGATATGCTCGTGTTTTTTGCGATCTTTTCAGAATCGCCTTTTCCGAAGAAAACAAAATCAAACACTTCCTCCTTTAGCTGATCGGACTCGATTTCATGCTGTCTTATGTGATGGACAATCGTATAAAAGGCCATGTAAATAACACTGTCAGAAAGCGTTTCTATAATCCAGTCCTTATCCCAAGGCATTCTCGTCCCAAGCCCAGACCTTCTAGCGCATGCCTTATCTTCAAGCCATTCAACCACGTCTTCAAACTGTCTTCTTGCGACTTCGGGATAAACTTTCATTTTCGACAGGCACTCTCTTACTTTTTTCTTCCATTTTTCATCCGAAAATTTCAGAAACCATTGCTTCTCCAATATTTTGATATGATTCCTCGTTCCGCATCTGCATACAACCTTGCCGGTAGGCTCCCACATGTATGTTGCTATATTTTGTTTCTTAAAGTCTTCAGAAAGTTTTTTCTTGCATTTATTCACCGGAAGATTTTTGTAATCGCCGCAATTCTCTTTCAAAACTCCAAGATGAAATTCTTTTTTGTAAAGCAGTGCAGTGGCTTCTTCTAATTTAGCGGTATCGCTTTGATCCTGTACATTTAACTTCTCGCAAATTTCTACTGCCGGATGTTCTCCAAATCCTTCAACTTTAATAACAGAAATTGGTTTTATTTTTTTCAAGTCGGCGAGTTTGATTCCATAAGTCTTCATCAGCTTATCCTCAGCCTTAGATAAATCTTTCAGAGCCATCCAGTCATACGGCGCATGCGAAGGGACGGACATTACTATTCCAGTTGTCATCTCCACATCAACAAAGATGGATGGCAATATCATCACATCGTTATTGTTAATAGGATTTTTGACAAACTTTCCAATCAGATCCTTCCCTTTTATTCTATTCAGTTCTTTGACGTGATGCAACTGATCCTTCAGTTTTTGCAGAGCAGGTTCAGCAACAATCCAAACTTCTTTGTCAACTTCTGCTCTCACATACTCCACTTCAGGTCTGACCCAAATGTTTGTGACACCATAAATTGTCTCTGGCCTCAAAGTTGCTGTAGGAAATATTTCGCCTGATGCATGCTTGAATTTAATAACAACATAATCAACTGGACTTTCACCCTCTCCGTTTAGTCTGTCATGATCACCAGTAGGACTAAGGCAGTGAGGACACCATACAACTGGATGCGTCCCTTGAATAACATAGCCATTCTTCTTCAGCAAATTATATTGCCATTCGATGAAGCGATTAAATATTGGATCTATTGTCGTGAAGCTTCTCCTCCAGTCTATTGAGAAACCTGATTTGTTGATATCGACTATCCATCTCTTCTGCCAATAGTGAGCGATGTACTTTGGGTCCTTGAATTTCGAGAGTTCATTCTCAGTTATTCCGTCATCCAGAAGAATTTTTTTCTGAATTTGATCGCCTTTTTCTAATCTTTCAGCAACACCAAGTATCGGCTCGCCTGTAGCATGAAAAGCGAAGGGGAAAAGTGTGTTGAAGCCTTGCATTCTCTTAAATCTGGCGTATGCGTCTAGTCTGACAAAGGAAAATGTGTGACCGATATGCGGCGGACCATTGATATAAGGGAAAGGATACGTGACAAAACATTTCTGCTTATCGTTAGGATCAGTTTCAAATGCTCTCTCGTCTATCCATCTCTGTTTCCATTTCTGCTCGATTTGTTTGTAGTCAATATCCTTAACAATAGACGTCACCAATTACAATAGAGTTGATTTTAAAGACTTATAAAAATGATGGTTCAAGCAACAGGTGTCTCTTCACTTTGCTGTAGATTAACTTCTCTTATAATATGATCTAGATTTGCAGTAATATCAAGAATATACAACGCATTTTGATTCGCATCATATATTGCTCTTGCTCTGTCATTTATTTCCTAATTTTACCTTCAGTATCATATACGCCAGTTACTTGGCCCAAATCCGTGTGTAAAAAATTGTTGGTATATAAACCACGTCTTCCAAGTAAATCAGAAAAACGAGTCCATTCATCTGAACTCATTTTATAAATTGTTTGATAATTCATAACAAAATTCTAAAAATAACAAATTTAAACTAATACTATAGAAGACAAACCAACATTTGATAGGATTATAAATTAATAATATATTAACTTTAGAATATCAAAAATTATGCATGGGTCCGTAGCTCAGCTTGGACAGAAGCAATGACTGTTATGCAGCTGCCTTCTAAGCAGAAGGTCGTGGGTTCAAATCCCATCGGGCCCATATAAGTTCTTATTCGAGTCCAGCGATTATTTATACCCGAAGTCCCAGATTTGGACAGTATGTTGAACAAAGGTAAGTATCTTCACCTTCTCGAAGACAAAAATGCTGACAGACTGCCGATTAAAGTGGAAAATCCAGTAAAAACCGAACAACATAGGATCATTCATACATATCTTTTCTATTTTTATTGATAAATTCGTTTGTAATGAGGATATATTTCGAAATTTTTATCGCTTCTTTAATCATATTATTTGGGTTTTTTAAGTGCATTTATATTCTTTAATTCTTTGAACAGGAAATTCATGGTTTGTTCTACATCTTCAATTTTTTCTGTCCCAGTACAGATAACTTTGCCTGAACCGAATAATAATAATGTAGCCTTGGGATCTTTCATCCTATAAACCAAACCTGGAAATTGATTTGGTTCGTATTCAGAATTTTCCGATTCAAACGCGATTTTATCCAAGTCCAACCTTGAAGGGATTTGTGCTGAAGCGACGATGTTTTCAATTCGAACATCATATTTTTCTGGATTTCCTTTTCCGCTGTCTTTTATAATTTTAACAACCTTTTTAACGATTTTTTTAACATCTTCAATAGTTCTGGCTCCTGTACAGACAATCTTCCCTGTAGAGAATATTAAAATAGCAGCCTTTGGATCTTCTACACGATAGACTAAACCTGGAAATTGTTCTGGCTCGTAATCGGACCCCTCCATATATTCAAGCATTTCTTCTAGTGGTATTCTTATACCTAAAGCAGCTGTTGCCACAATATTTTCAATTTTAATGTTGAAATTTGTCATTTTTCCCTGATTTAGTTGGACTTAATCGAGATAAATATGAATAAGATTTAACCTACTACCAACAACACAGGCATCTTATTCATATTCAAAAAATTTCAAAAAGTCCTGTGACCAATATAGGTATTTGCAGACCTGAAGTGTAATGAATCCAATTTAGTAGAATCTAAATAAATTTCATTCCCATTAAAAGACGGTTTATACTCAATATCCTCTAACAAAAATTCGCTTATGTTATTTCTTCTTAACACTCACAAGAAAATTTCTCTATTTTTTTGAAAATCTCCTGATTTTGGAACATTAATTATATTTGAACATATAACTCCGTTATAAATTAACTATTCTTCTCTGTTTTCATATAACAATCTTTCTAAAACTTTGGTATCGACAGGTACACCATGAATTCTAATATAATTTTCTAGTGCAGATGGAACTACAGAAAGTCCAGTTTCATTTGGCATCAAACCCCATCTTCTTAAATCTTCTAGTGTCGGATAATGAACTCCAGTGATCCAATCTTCTTCTATTCGTGAATCATTTGGATCTAATACGCAATAACCTAATAACTGCGCTAATTGGTCTGACCATTCTCGAGCAAGACTTGAATAAACTGCCATAAAACCTGTTTAAAAGAAAAGATATTTAAATGTATATTACAAAAAAATAATTCTGTATAAAAATGTCTAACAAATCTAATACAAATTCATGTTCAGTTTTAGTTAGACATATTTTTAGCTTAATTGTAATAAGATTACCCTTATACCAAATTATTTTGGGGCAATAAGGGATGAATCTGTTTCTGATTCTGTAACAACAGAGGACCTTTCTGCAATTGAAGTAAATCTAATTAGTTCCGATGTCGCTTCTGAGTCCGATTCATTTTTCTTAAAATCTTTTGGAGGTGAAGAATAAATGACAGGAAATACGGAAATAACCAACTACCAAACCCGAGTCTTAAGTGCGTTAAAAACAGTAGGCGGATATACACCAGTTACTACCGAGGTGATTAGACTTTATTTGACTGGAATATATGGCTATACAACTGGTGTTAAAGTTGGGAACGCATTGGCTCAACTAAGAGATCGTTTTGGGTTGGTAGAGGGACAAGATGGTTCATGGAAGCTGAAATATGTCCAATAGATAGTATGAAGAATTAAAATCTGTAATAACTCAAACATTAAGTAAAAGCAGATCTTCGAAAAGTAATTAAGTGATACACATGTGTAAAAGAGTATCTTTATCACAACTTCAAGAATATGGATATTTGAAATACTATCCAGGAAATGAAGGAACTACAGTATACGTAGGTGAATGTGGACATGGATACTATTTTATTCACCCGCGGACTTCAGCCAGATGTGATATTAGAGAAGAAGTATACAGAGCTCTTGTAAATCCAAGAAAACCAAGAAGCCGAACAAGAAGAACAAAATAAACGATCACTTAAAAATTTCTCCTGTTTCTTTTGACCATAAAAGCAAATCAAGTTCAGCTAATGGTATTTCAATTTTATCAGAAAACTCTTTCATTTTTTGCTCTATTTCCAAATATCTCTTTGATGTTAATGATATAGGAACTTCATCGATAACTCCGAAATTAACAAGATTCTTTAATATGTGCCTGTCTAGAATAGCGAGATCTTCACCCATTCCGACATTCCTCAAAAAGTGACTGGCCTCCTTATATCCCAAACCTTTTACAGTATCAATGAGCCAGTGTCTCGCTTCGAAAGAATCACTGAACGACTTTAATTTTTCTTTTATTGAAATTGTATTGAGCATTTCTCTCGCTTTCACTATATATCTTGACTTATTCTCATGAAATCTGACACTATCCAGAAATCCTCTTACTTGTCTCTCATTACCTGTAAAGAGAACGTTAGTAGATTCCAAATTTTTTATTGCCCTATCACAAGCTTTAGCCTTGCTTTGCGGAGTCAGCAAACAAAAACACAGTTCAGAAAATATTTTTTTATCATCTTCATTTTGCATTTGCTCAAATTCGAGAAGACGCTGTCTTATATCCGCTTTCCTTACTTCATATAATTCTTTCAATTCATCCAGAGACATTACAAATATACTGTTATTTAAAATATAATATTTGATGTTATGGAAACTCACTTAAGTTTAATCTCTAAATTCTAGTTATGGGGTTCACGATATATTTTCCCGATAACGTCCTGTTACTAAGACCAGGAAACATCTATCTGATCACAATAACTTCGGTCTTCTTAATGTTGATATTGATCTTTGTTTTATTCTCAAAACATAAAAAGAATAGAAGAGAAGAGGTATTTAGATTCTGAAGATCTTTTTTGCATTTTTCATTATTTGTTTATCTATTTCATCAATTTCTACATTCCTCAACTGGCTCATCACAGACAAAACATGTTCTACATTAGATGGAACATTCATTTTCTCTGGATAAGGAGAAAGAAATGGTGCATCAGTTTCAGTCAACAAATTCTCCAACGGGAATTTCTCCGCAATTTTCTTTATATTTTTCGATACAGAGACTATTGTTGGAACGGATATGTAATATCCTCTGTCAATTATTTTTTCCGCCAAAGCCAAATTGCCGGTGTATGAGTGGAACACGACAGTTCCCACATCTTCACCATTGACTATATCGAAACACTCCTCCTCAGCTTTCCTTGTATGTAGTACTGCAGGCAAGCCAAGCTCTTCGCATAAATTCAAAGATTTGACAAAGGCATCGGTCAATCTTTTTTTATGCAAATTTTCAGGAAAATGATGATTATCCAGCCCTATTTCTCCTATAGCAACTATTCTATTCCTATTATCCCTGATAATATCGGTATAATTTTCTATATCCTTATCAGACATGTTGACAACATCAGTTGGATGCAATCCCAAAGTCAGATAAACAAAATTTTCATGCTTTTTAGCCAATTCCAATGCCCTCTCCCAATCATCAGGAAAGGCACAGGTTATGATTGCATCCATCTTCTTTCTGGAATCTTCTATTACTTGCTCCTTTATTTCATCTAATCCTGGATAAGTAAGATGACAGTGTACATCAATCATAAACCTATTGGTAAGTTTTTGAATTTAAATTCTTAGATTGCTCTTACAAATAGTTTAAATCTAATCAAAAGAATAATGTCTATTATTGGTCGCATGAACAAAATAACAAAACATCATATTATGAGGAAGCATTTGCACTATAGAATTCTTGCTTCATTTATTCTACTCTCCGTATTCCTAATCATAGGCACTCTCGGATTTCATTTCATAGAGAATTTGAATTGGCTAGATAGCTTTTACGTGGCTTCTATGATAATCAGTGCCGAAGGCGCTGAAGGATTCATACCATCCACATCAGCAGGCAAAATATTCACGAGTTTATTGGCAATATTTTCAGTTGGTATGCTAGTGGGTATTATGATCCTGATATTTCAGCCTTTAGCCAGAAGATGGTTCAAGCTGATTCTAAGAGCGGAAGAAAAGGTTGAGGAAATAGAAGAGAAAAGAAAGAAAAAATAATTATCAAGATTCTATTTTTAATGCCAGAAATATTGAAATCATGAAAATTATAAAAGAAATTTGTATTGATGCTATCGGACTGATTTTCTCAAAAAAGAATCCTGCAAATATGGGTCCTACGAAACGAGCCAAGCTGGAATAAGAAGCCAAAATGCCCAAATACTTTCCTGTTTGTTCTACTCTTTTAGTTAATAAAGATCTTACTGAAGGATTAAATAAAGAGAATCCTATACCAACCAGTCCTAGTCCCATTAGTAATAAAGCAAACTTCATTGACAGAGACGGTATCATTATCAATAATGCATAGCCTACAGACATCGTAATTACTGATGATATCAGCAGTAGTTTATCCGAGAAACTATTTCCAAATTTTCTTATTAAGAATCCCTGGACAAATAACGTAATGACGCCTAAATAAGCGAATAAAAAACCGTTCTCCCTTTCACCATATCCAAATATTTTTTGAGTGAAGAGGGCGAAAATGGATGTGAATCCAGTAAATGATAATACAACCAAAAATCCAACAATCATTATAATACCAACGTTTTTCATTTTAAGCGCAGAAAACATGTGGCTAAGCTTATATTCTTCTGAATGAATTTTTTTCAAACTTTCTTTTAGCTTGAGTTTTACCATAATGGATGCTATCAAAGACATAGATGCGGCGAACAGACCCGGCAACATTATATTTATACTACCAAGGACGCCACCTATAACTGGACCTAGCATGAAACCTAAACCTATAGCAAGCCCGACCAAACCCATGGATTTCCTTCTTTCCTCTTTATCGCTGATATCTGAAATATAAGCTTCTGCTATGGATATGTTGCCTCCTGTTATGCCATCAACAATTCTTGATATGAACAGAATATATATGTTGTTAGCGAAAGCAAGCATGATATAACCGATAGAAGAGCCTATCTGGCTAATAATCAGAAGCGGTTTCCTGCCGTATCTGTCCGATAAATGACCTAATATTGGCGCTGAAATGAATTGCATAAGCGAATACACTGAAACCAGGGATGTAATTATTATGGCACTACTGGTGTATTTTTCGGCGTAAAACGGCAGCAACGGGAACAATATGCCAAAACCTAGCAAATCAATGAATATTATCAAAAGTATTGTTCCATATTTAGAATCCATTTTCATTCTACATCATATATTTGTCTGGATTTAAAGATTTTGAAATCGATACATATTCTAACAACAAAATTTTCTATAAAATAGCAATTTGGTTTTTTATAGCTCTGATTCTAATAGAGTAGGATGACTGTCCTATCAGGCTAAAGGCAAATGAAATGAATTATCTTGAAATACCCATTAATATTTTGGGACATTATGTTCCAGGATTGATCACGCAACATTATGCAAATAGAACTGAAGAAAAAAAATTTCCTAATTTAGGAATTAGAAGAAAATATCATAGAATAATAGGACCTTTCATGGCACCCGCACCTGATCTTGACTTCGGGATTCAAATAGCTTACAGCAAATTTGTGGAATATTTGTTCAGATTACCTGTTGACGTGGGAATGAATGTGCCTGCTGAAACGTTCAGAGAATACAGCGTACCTGAAGAAATAATAAAGTACTGTGATTATTTTTGTCACAGAACGCCATTCGCTCACAGTCTACTTGGGGTTTTATTGTCAGCCATGCTGGGATATTTCTTGTATAATAAAGTCTCAGGAGGAAATAGGAAATATGCAATGTTCGGAGCAGCTGTTTACGGGACACAGGTATTTATGAATCATTTAATGTTTGACATAACACAAGGTCCATTAAAACTAATTCCGTTTGCGTCACAACAAATAGACATATATAGAGGATATACACCCGAACAATGGATGCATAATTTTTTAATTGTCTTACCTGTATTGTTAGCAGTGGGCATACACTTAGGCATGACTGTACATTACAAATCCAAAAGGAATGGACTGAACAATTGATGCTAATTCGATTTATTTCCTCTTATATTACCCACAATAAATTTGTTTACTCTTTTTAGCTCGTCTATAGAAATTTTTACTAAAGAAAATTCTGAACCGCCGCCAGTATATATATGATTCACTTCCTTCAGTTTATCGTCTAGGACAAAGATTGCGTCGTATCCAAAACACGGCATACCGCCTACAGGATAGCCTGTTTTTTCGAATGCTTCAGCCGAATCGCATATTGTTGGCGGTTCTATATTGAGCAATTTTCCTATTCTAGTAGAGCTAACCCTGTATCTGGCCAATACTACACCAACTATAATCTCCTTATCATTTTTGAAAACAATACTTTTAGATATTTCGTCCAATTTTATATTAGTAAATTTAAGAACGTCCTGCACTGAATGGACGCTGTTATCAAATTTTATATGCCCCGCTCTGATTTTATTGTTTTTAATAAAATTGATTATTTTCTCTTCACAGTTTTGCATAATAAACATTAGCAGTGTTTATCAATTAATATTTACATCAATTATGTATGAAATTAAAGGCAGTGATATTTGATTTCGATGGAACAATAGCTGACTCTCTCGTAACAGGATTGGAGATTTTCAATAGATTATCAAAAAAATATGGATACAAGGAAATCAAAGATCCAGAAAAACATAGAAATATGACTGCTAGAGAATTGATAAAAGAACTGGGCATATCAATTTACAAGATTCCATTCATAGAAAGAGAAGTGAAGTTTGAGCTAAATAAGGAAATAAGAAAAATAAAGATCTTCCCAGGATTAAAGGATGTTTTTACAAAATTAGAAAAAAATAAAATAAAACTAGGTATTCTGACAACTAACACAGAAAAAAATGTGGAAGATTTTTTAGATGCGCATAAATTAAAAATGTTTGAGATAATTATAGCTAAAGGAAGCCTATTTGGAAAACACAAACTAATGAAAGAACTGATAAAAAATAGTAATCTCGCAAAAGATGAATTAATTTATGTGGGAGATGAAATTAGAGACATAGAAGCTGCTAAAAAAACCGGTATTAGAATAGTCTCAGTTACATGGGGGACGAATTCAAAAAAATCATTAGAAAAAATGGGGCCTGACTACATCATAGAAAAGCCCGAGGAACTGCTAGAACTTGTGAAGAAATTATAATTGTCTATACGACGATTAAATCATTTGGATTTCTCTTCGACTATGACACCATTCAGTATACCATGCTGAGACGGCCTACTAGTGATTCTTACAAGACCTGATTCAGTTTTAACCAAGCATCCTTTAGTTATTATACCTCGTCTGGTATAGTGCTGATTATCCGCATGTTCAACTATTGCAAGAATTTTTGTTTTCTTTGCTTTTTTTGTGTGAGAATTCATTGCGTTGACAAATTCTGACGAGACTAATCTCTTTTTAATTTGATTCGCAAGTAATCTGTTGTACTTAACCTTCTCCTTATCTAAAGTTGTCAATAAAGGCGAAGATCCTTTCTCAAATCTTCTCTTTTTTCTGTTGACGTGTATTATTCCGCCTGTTATTTTCTTGCCTCTTTCTATATGCCACACAGTCATTAAAACACCTATGCAATATATGTAACGTTAGATTTATCAAAGTTATCTACAAGCTCAATTTCGCCAGTTTTTGGTTGCTCGAAATCCAAGCCCGCGTATGTTGTGTTCGGGATAAATCCTGAAAAATCCAAAGACATCTGAGTAGCTATATGACTTTCACCGAAAATTCTTTTAGATATTTCAGTCGACATGAATCTGACTACCTTCTCGTCAAGTATTCCAAGTGTATGTAGATATTCGTGCAGTAATACGTGGAATACGTATGGCTTATACAGCGAGGGGTTTGTTTCTTGAATTCTTCTCAATGGAGTTTTATTCATTATTATGATGTTTGACCCTACTGGATAAAAGGCACCGACAAAGCCGTTGGAATTAGAACCCAATTCAGTTATTCCTAGCATCAAACCTGATCTGCTTTTTTTAATTGAAATCCTGACAGCATCCTTGACTAACTCAAAAATATCTGATATCGAATCAGAATCATCTAATCTCGAATGGAATACGTTTTTTGAAGACATGTTAAACCTATATAATTATATATCATTTCTTAAATACTTCTTCCGGAAGTGAAAATGACGATGTTATCGTATAATGTATTGTATAAATTGATTGATAACGTCATATAGTTGACTAAAAGTATTTAAGCTTAATTTACTCCTTTAATATGAAACATATAAATATAGGAATTTACAAAGTAGTGTTAGAATGACAGACAGACCAATTGATGCATTGGATAAAGCAAAGGGAAAGAAAGTATATATCCGACTAAAGAACGGTGAAGAAATCACTGGTTTATTAAAGGCATTAGACCTGCATTTGAACTTGTGGTTAGAAGATGTCGAAATAGTCGGAGACAACAAAAGGAAGATCAACGTATTGTTGATTCGAGGAGACAATGTATTATACGCATCTCCTGTTTAAATCCTGTTTGTCAGAAAATGCTTAAATCCTTTCTTGTTGATTTTTGATAGAGTTATTACAATAGTTTAAATAATAGTTTTTATAGAATTAAAGAGTGGTAATATGGTTGGAAAGGGAACTCCGTCACAAGGCAAACGCCAGAAAAGAACGCATGTGCTTTGCAGAAGATGCGGTAAAAAAAGCTATCACTATAGGAAGAAGCAGTGCTCTGCTTGCGGCTACGGTGAAACCCCGAAAATTAAGAGATATGCTTGGCAAACCAAGATATTGACTGGAAAAAGAAAGTGGTAATAGAGTATTATGTTATCGGCTACTAACCAAATTTTTGTATTCTATGTGCCTGTCGATAGCGATTTGTTAACGGGTCGTCCTGATGCGCCAACTGTCCCTATTGGTGGCTATGTTGGTTTAAATAGAGGTCATTTAGAAGAAAACGCTAATTATCTGATAATACAAGTCACGTTAGGCCCACATGAGCATGTACCGGAATCATTAAGACAATACTTGGAAAAACCACAAGTGTAAACTTTTTATTAGTATTTATTTAAAATTCAAAAAGGTCGTTCATATTAAACGAAACTTTGATATTACCGCAAACTCTAAGGAGAGAGTTTAAAATTGCATACGGGCAAGTATATTCTTCTGTGGAAAACATACAAAAAATTATTGATAAAAAAACCGTTATCGCAATAGGTGATAGAATAAGTTTTAATTTGTTATGCCATGGATACGAACCTAAACTAATAATTTTTGATAAAAAGGAAAAAAAACAGAATACCCCAGATGAGATTAGATTCAAACTGGAGTCATATAAAGCAAAAACATCGAATGTTAAGAATTCACCTGGAACTGTAACAAAAGAGCTTTGGACGGCAGTTAAAAATATTTTGAAAGGCAGAGAAAATGGAAAAATATCGATAGATGGCGAAGAAGACATGGCCTTTCTTCCAGCAGTTTTAGAAGCAGAGATAGGTTCTTATGTTTTATATGGTTTTTTTGATAAAGGATTTGTTTTAACAGAAGTGAATAATGATTTAAAGAAAAAAATGAAAGAATTGTTAAAGAAGTTTGAAAGGGTCGGTAGCTCAGCATGGTAGAGCAGCGGACTTTTAATCCGTTGGTCGCGAGTTCAAATCTTGCTCGGCCCATTAATATTTTACGATGTATTAATAGGAATATCAGATACATTATATTTTTAAAATGATGAAAATTTAAGTTTCTATATAGTTTCTGATGAAAATTTGTTTAAATTGTTTTTATTATAATATCTGTGGGTCACTATAACACCATCATTCAAGACACCAACTACATGGCCTTGCTATTGTTGTTATCGCAATCATCCCATAGTAATTGATGACAATAAACCATTGATGCAAGCATGGTTTATAGAGAAAGACATGGTGCTGTAACTCATGAAATTCCTAGAGTTTTAATTGATGAAACACATAAAAAATTCGCTTCGCCTCCTGGACCTTATAACAGAGGATATTGCTACATCTGCGATCATTGTTTAGCATATCATAACGACCCAAAATATGGCTGGGACGATTAATATCATTGGTCAAATAACTGAAATTACTTCGGTTTTTTCAATTCCAGCAGAAGAAAAATAATCAGGAATTGGTATTTTTGTTCTTCTAGTCTCATTATACTTTCTTAATAACAAATATATCTCTAGAGGAGTCAAACCTGTTAGAACACCTCCCATCGATCCAACTGGCTCTTGGCCAAAGGTTGATCTATACAATGATGAAATATCAACCTCGGGTATATGTACAGAAAATTTATCATGTGACATCACTTCTATACTGATTAAATATTGACCGTTGCCATTTCTTGCATAAGTAAAACTATTCGGATATTCCCCCATTGGTTCAATTTTCCAACTATAACCATTTCTATGAGACATTAATTAATATGTGATTACAACATATTTAATTCGTGCCTAAAGGTACTGTAAAGGCGGTTTAAAGACGTCGAATAAAAAGAGCATAATCTGCCATTAACCATTAAAAATATTTTTTTAATACTACCATTTCGATAAAAGATTAGTAATATAGCCGCAAGTCATTTATTTATATGAATCTCGGGGAAATCTATGAAACTCTGCTCAAATATTTTGGAGGGCAGTACTGGTGGCCAGGAGAGACAAAATTTGAAATTATTGTCGGAGCAATTTTAACTCAACAAACTTCTTGGAGAAACGTAGAGAAAGCTATTCAGAACTTAAAGAAAGAAAATATGCTGAACGAAGTTTCGCTGCATAAAGCTACTGTAAAAAAAATTGAAAAAACAATTAAACCCAGTGGTTTTTACAAAATCAAAACAAAAAGATTAAAAAATTTTCTGAATTTTGTGTTCAAAAAATATGATGGTAATTTAGAAAAATTCTTCAATTTGCCTAAAGAACAGTTAAGAAAAGAACTTTTATCAATAAACGGAGTGGGAAAAGAAACTGCTGACTCTATGATATTATATGCTGCTGAAAAACCGATTTTTGTTGTGGACGCATACACTCATAGAATTTTCAACAGAATAGGAATTATAAACTGGGATGATTATGAAAAAACACGAATTTTTTTCGAAGAAGAATTAGAAGAAAATATAGAAATGTTCAAAGAGTTTCATGCTTTAATAGTTCAACTTGGTAAGAATATTTGTAAGCCAAAACCCAAATGTAATATATGTCCGCTCAATATAAGGTGTAAATATGCGATTAGTATTAACAACAGTACCTAAGGATAAAAGTGTAAATTTAGCTGATGCTATTCTAGAATCAAAATTAGCAGGGTGTATAATTAGCGTGCCTTTAGAGTTTAGCAAATTCCTTTGGAAGGGAAATATAGAAGAAGAACAGGAGACGCTATTAATATTCAAAACTAGAAAGGAACTAGTCAAAAAATTATTCGAAGAAATCAAAAAAAATCATCCTTATTCTGTACCATTTATAAGCGAGATAAAAATAGAAAGCATGACCGAAGAATATAGTAAATGGTTAAAAGAAGTTACAAGTGATTAGATGTATAAAAATCCTGCAACAACTGTAGATATAATAGTAGAACACGGCAATAAAATTGTTCTTATAAGGAGAAAAAAGGAGCCCCATAAAGGTAAGCTTGCTTTACCTGGGGGGTTTGTAGAGTATGAAGAAACAGTAGAAGATGCGGCAATAAGAGAAACTAAAGAGGAAACAAAACTGGATGTAGAGCTAACAGATATATTAGGAATTTATTCTGATCCAAAAAGAGACCCGAGAAAGCATACTATAAGTTCTGTATTTATTACTAAACCGATAAAAGGAAATGTAAAAGGCAGCGATGATGCATCAGAAGCTCTGTGGATTGATGTGAAAAGTATAGATTTTAATAATTTAGCTTTTGATCATTCAAAAATATTAAAAGATTATTTAGAATGGAAAAAAAATAAAGGAACATACTGGTCAACAAAGGGCTCGTAGCTCAGCATGGAAGAGCAGCTGACTCTTAATCAGTTGGTCGAGAGTTCAAATCTCTCCGAGCCCATCCAACCTCAAAATCTAAGCCGATTAAATGGAAAGGTGGAACAATTAAAAAACTGAAAATAGTCATATATACAAACACTACAATATCTTAATGGATTTTATGTTGAATGGAATAAAGAACGATCTGAAAAGATTATCTGATCCGCAAAAGGCTGAGATACTATCTCGATTCTTTAAAACAGGAAAGGGTGAGTATGGGGAAGGCGATGTGTTTCTCGGTATCAAAGTACCAGATCAGCGAAAAATAGCAAAAACGTATTTAGATTTAGAATTAGAAAAAATCCAGGAATTGATTTGTAGTAAAATACATGAACACAGACTAACCTCGTTGCTCATTCTTGTTGAAAAATACAAGAAGTCAGACGAGACGACCAAGAAAAAAATATTCGGTTTTTATTTGAAAAATACAAAAAACGTAAATAACTGGGATCTGGTTGACTTGTCTGCACCAAACATAATAGGCAATCATCTTCTGAAAAAGGACAGATCTGTCCTATACAAACTAGCTAAATCAAGCAATCTATGGGAAAAAAGAATAGCGATAATATCAACGTTTGAATTCATAAAAAACGACGAATTTGAAGATACACTAAAAATCTCTGAATTACTTTTGAATGACAAACACGATCTTATACACAAAGCTGTTGGGTGGATGTTAAGAGAAATTGGCAAAAGAAATCAGTACATAGAAGAACAGTTTTTAAAGAAACACTATAAAAAAATACCAAGAACAACGCTCAGGTATGCTATTGAAAGATTTGATGAAAATAAAAGAATATTCTATTTGGGTAAGTAATTATTTTCAAAACATTGTTCATCTAAAATAAAAATAGAACCAGGCCCAAAAATGCTATCAGTAATATAGGACTTATTATGGCCCAAATTTTAACATAACTCTTAATAGTTCCTTCACTAGTCTCCATATTATTCATATCGACCCATGGAAACATTTGTCTTAAAAACCAACCGTTTATGGTTACTTGCTGACCTATCATTTTATCAACTTTTGTCAATCCGAAAATCAAATTACCTATTATAGGAATGCCACTCTGATAATTTAGATACATCAACCCAGTCTCGTCCTGCAGCATCATGTCTTCAGAATAAATCAAGCCTGGAATGCCTTTACCTATAATTTTACCCTTTAGTTTTACAGAATGCCCCCTGACAGGTGATGCATATATGTCGGACATCAAGTCAATAACAGTAGTCTTTTCAGGTTCTTTACTGGAATACTTGTAAAGTACTGAAGCTATTTTGCCAGCAATAAATAAGCCTACTGCTATGCCTAATATTGTTAGTAAATTAGTTGCGTCGATCAGCCTAACAAATAAAGATGTTTGACCGGTGAATGTGCTGACTAAAAATGACAAGAATAATACAAACGGAACTAAAACTACTAAAGACCACGGCAATATAACAAACATTAGATCTTTGAAAAATCCTCCATATAATTTATTTTTATCAATGCTCACACCCAAATCAGAAAAATCGAACAAAGGTTTTTTATTTTCTTCCATCTGGGATAATCTCCTGATTCTTTTTCCCGTCAATGGATGCGTGGATGACAATTCAGCAATGAAAGCCCACGGATTAGCTAAATCAAACGTCAGCATTTTCTTGAACGGTAAAAAGTTGTTGGTTTTCTTAGAGTTATAATACGCCAAACCAACGCCTTTCGCTACTTTAAAGTCTGTGATGCCCATGCTTCTTGTTGATTGCATCAGTCTGGAACTTCTGTGATCGTCAGGATTCGCTATTATGCCGTATGCTATTTTTATCAGAGCTGAAATTAGATAATTGGGGTTTCCTGTCTCTTTCGCAGCAAACTCGTCTGCATAATATTCCCTTAATCTGCTTAGAAAAAGAACGACGTATGTGCCGATCCAATAGAAGATATAAGATATTAATCCTATTAGTGCCAGAGCGTTGCCTTTCTTATCCGAATCACTGTCTTTTTTCCCGGTTCTGACTGTGATCACATAAATTTCATACAGAAGTTGAACTATGGTAGACGCTATAGTCATTATAATGAAATCTTGGTTCTTTATGTGGCCAAGTTCATGGGCATAAACGGCATTTGCCTCATTCGCATCCAAATATTTGTATATTCCTTCAGTTGCGACCAGTCTCGCGTTCCATCTACCAGATCCGTATGTGAAGGCATTAGGATTATCATCTGGTATTATTCCCAATTTGGGTATTTTGAATCTATACTTATCACAAACGTTTTTGATCATAGTTGCTGTTTGGGGGTATTTCTTTTTGAAGTCATCAAAATCATACCATTGTATTTTGTAAAAAATTTTGTAAATAAAATCAGAGATCCAGGGAGAGACGAGCCACAAAACAAAATTAATTACCACTGTCAGAATCAACAAGGAATAGGCATTTATATAACCAAAGAAGTAGGCTATTGTCAGCAATATTGATAATAAAAAACCTGATAACAATATCAGCGTAAACAACGAGGCAATTTGCAACTTCATATACTGATAATATATATTGAGAATTTAAATTGTTTATTTGATTCCAAATTTTTCCGACAGCAATCTTGTGATGTCTTCCTGGATTTTTTCTATTGACTTTTCCCCGTCTATTACAAACCATTCGCCTAGAACACTCTTCTCTATTTCTTTTTTATAGAATTCCCTGACTTTAGCTAAAAACTGCTCGTTTTTCTCATGTTTGTCTAAGCTGCCCTTTTCCTTCTGTTTTCTCTTCATGCTTGTGTCCGGGGATATGCCTATGTAGAGTATAGCATCAGCCTTAGGAAACTCCATTAAATCAACTAGCTTTAACGCCTTATCAAACGAGAAACCGTTGGCTCCTTGATATGCTATCGTCGATGTGATATACCTATCAGCTATCACGAAAACACCTTCTTTTCTCGCATTTTCAATCAAAGATTTATTCATTATTACATCGCAGGCGCACAAAAGGAATATTGCGTCTGATTCCATGTTGAACTTTTCGTGCAGATATTTATCGTATGTTTGCCCTACTGGTGTTGAGTTGTTTGGCGATTCTATCCTAATATTTTTCAATCCTTTTTTAGTAAGCCAGTCTCTCAAAAAATTAGAATGTGTTTCTCCACCGCATCCATCTATTCCTTCAATAACAATTAACGGCATATTATCAATGTAAAATTGTTTTTAAAATTAAAATATTGCCATCAAAACTTTCTATAAAGTAGAAGAAACAATAAGAGAGCAAAGAATGGGTAGATTAACCTGCAAATTAGATAGTAGTCACACGTTTCACCCTAAAACAAATCCGCCAGAAGTAGAAGGAAAATGCAATCATGATAGTGGAGAATTATATGTAAGAAAAGATGACGATCCCAAAGTTGTAGAGAGAAGATTAAATGAGTACAACGCTGCATTACCTGTCGTTGATTTTTATGCAAAACAAGGAAGATTATTAACAGTTAATGGCGTTGCTGGAATACCAGATATTTCCACTGTTTTAGCCTATCAAGTGGGTTTTGTGTTAGCTGAAGTTGAAAGATTACATGGTAGAGATCCCGCATTAATAATGGATAAAATGGTACAATTTTATAAATCATAAAACAATATTGATAGCATGAGACTAATTTTAGTAGGATTGAAAGGTTCTGGTAAAACTACCGTCCTGAATTATGTTACGAAAAAAGGACCTAATATAAAAATATTTAATGCGGGGAATTATTTCTTGGAAATTCTCGAAAAGAGGGGATTGAAAAGAGATGAGTTTGATTTGAAAGTCAAAAGCGAGGAATATATTAATATCCAAAAAAAAGTGTTTGGAAATTTGGCTAAAGACATCAAGAAACATAAAAATGTTATTGTAGATACACACTCCTTCTTAACTAAAAAAGAGGGTTATTATCCTGGACTGCCGTTGTTTGCAGTAGAAAAAATAAAACCAAACATTATTGTTGTGCTTGATTACGATCCTGAAGCGATATTGAAAAGAAGAATGAAAGATCTGAAAGAAATTGGCAGGGAAAGAAGTGCCGAACTGACACTAGAAGGTGTTATGAGAGAACAGGAAGTACAGATGAGATATTCGTTTATCGCCTCGAGCATGAGTGGCGCTACGTTAAAAATACTGAAAAGAAGTGGAAAAGAAAGCCACGATTTTGAACACGCTGAAAAAAATGCTGAAGAGATTTTAAAATTGTTTGATTAATACCCCGGTTGAGAATATTCACTACCTGAATACATAAGATCAAGCGGAAACGGCAACCAAAATTTCCATCCGTTGCTATTTCCATGTTCTATAGCATAATATGTTTTAAAACCATACCAAAAAGCATTGCCTAAAGTGTATAAACCTAGACAAGTCATACTAAGATAAGCGAAGTTTGGATCCATTATATCAAAATAAAATAACAAAAATAACTTTATACAATATTAATATCGATTGCCAGATTAAAAAATAAAGATTAAAGCTATCTTTTACCAGCATTCGTAAAATTCTTCTGAACTTGCTCCCAGTTTACTACATTCCACCAATTTTCAACATACTCTGTTCTTCTGTTTTGATATTTGAGGTAGTACGCATGTTCCCACACATCCAATCCTAATATTGGTGTTTTCCCTTCCATCAACGGACTGTCTTGATTGGCTGTGTTATATACTTCTAGCTCTCCATTATGCATCACTAACCACGCCCAACCACTGCCAAATCTTCCCATTGCTATCTCGGAAAACTTTTTCTTGAATGATTCAAAATCTCCAAATTTCTTTTTAATAGCATCAACAAGATCACCTTTGGGTTCTCCGCCACCATTAGGTTTCATTATTGTCCAAAACAAGGAATGATTCGCGTGCCCACCGCCATTGTTTCTTACAACAGTCCTTATAGATTCTGGAACGCTGTTGATATCCTTCAAAAGGTCTTCCAAACTTTTATTCTGTAGATCGGGATGATCTTTTAAAGCATTGTTCAAATTATTCACATAAGCCGCATGATGTTTGCCGTGATGTAATCTCATTGTTTGTTCGTCTACATAAGGCTCTAAAGCATTAAACTCATAGGGCAAGTCGGATAGTTTGTGTTCTGTCATAATATCACCAGTATTATAACGGCATTATAAATTAATATTGTTTATCTTTCAAAAAAATAAATCAAAAATAAATCTATTGATTACAATTATTAATTGATCAAATGGTAAAGAGCACCGATCATCATGCATACCTCGAAGTCATAACAGGTGCCATGTTTTCTGGAAAAACTAGAGAGTTGCATCGCCAATATTCTGTATTCAAATCCTGCCAGTTCAACGTTCAGGTGTTCAAAAGAGATATTGACGATAGATATGGTAAAGACGAAATAAAGACGCACGACGGTCTAATATTTGACGGAAAGGATGTATTCATATCAAAAGATGTTAATGAAATTGAAAAGAAGATAAAGAAAGATACAGATGTACTAATGGTCGATGAAGCTCAGTTCTATGGATCGGAAATCGTTGAAAAGGCAGATAAATGGATAAATAATGGCAAAATTGTCGTACTCACACTCCTGCCTACAGATTATAGAGGAATGACTTTTGGACCCGCAGGGGATTTGCTTGCGAAAGCCGATAAAATAACTCAAGTGTTTGCCAGATGTTTACATTATGAGAATGGCGTTTACTGTCATAAACCTGCAACAAGAACATTCCGAACAAAATCCGACATAAAGGAAGTTGTTGTTATAGGTGGCTCTGAAATGTACGAGCCACGATGCAGACAACACCACTTCTTTAACAAATAAGTTTTAATAGATCTGTGATATAATTCTGATAAGAAAGTCGGCGTAACTCAGCCTGGCTAGAGTGCGAGACTCATGGTCTATCTATTGATCAATGAGTATTGATATAAAGATGATAAGAAATCTCGAAGTCCCGAGTTCAAATCTCGGCGTCGACATTATAATTTATATACAAGCTGATATTTACAAACCAATTATATACTAAATTCTTCTTACAAATGGTTACATAAAAACTTCTTCTTTAGGGAATCTTAATTTTGGTTTTGGCTTATCAGTGCCATAGCCTATTGGACATAGAACAGTTGGAACTATATTCGATGACAGGTTTAGAATTTTTGCATATGCATCTGAATCAAATCCTTCCATTGGACATGAATCAAAACCAAGAGATTTGGCACCGTTAATGGCGTTTCCTAAAGCAATATATGTTTGCCTCTGCGCCCATGCCAATTTTTTCTCGTCTGTCATTCCTTTTTCGAAATCTCTCATCATATTTGTATATTCCCTTGCTTTTTCAGGATCTGAACCATTGGCTATCATTAATTTTTCCAGTTTGTCTATATTTTCCGAAACGTTTTTGTTTGCGCAGAATACTAACAAATGAGAACAAGACTTAATCTGTGGCTGATCAAAAGATGCTGGTGATAATTTGTCTTTAGTTTCCTTATCTGGTATTATTTTTATTATCCACGGTTGTATGTTGAAAGAAGATGACGCATATCTTATTATTTCTAAAAGTTTCTCTACTTCAGACTGCGGTATACTTTTTCCATCAAAAGTTTTTGTAGCATATCTTTCTTGAACTATTTTTTCGAAATTCATAATATATCACTTGTTAAGAATGCTACATTACTATGAAAAGAAGGTTTTATAAAACTAACGATTTCATGCATTGTTGCGTTGTCGGGTGCTGTCTTGATTGAAATACAAGATTGATTACCAGAATACATTACAGCTTGCCTGCTAATCCTGTTGAAGCTCAGGAATTTCTTAAAAAAGTAATAGTAAAAGGAAAGCCGAAGTATATTCAAACTGATGCTGGGATGTTTTATCCAAGAGCATTTAGGAAAATGTTCTATTCTAACAAGACTGGAGATTTAATAGTAATCTGCTACATAGAAATTTTATAGAAACGGGGATCTTCGTCTTTTAACCAAACGTAAGAACTTTGTCAGATTCTTCAACAATCTTTAGCATTTCTTTCATTGTAGAAACTGAGCAAATTCTGCTTTCTTCTTTTTGTCTTATCTGCAAGCAAGTTCTACAGACAAGAATGATGCCTTTATTTTTTACAAACTTTTTGATGGAACCTTCAAGGAGAGGAAATCTATCATTTTTTAGATCCTCAATTTCAACGCCTTTGCCAAGCAAAAATATCTTTACCGCATGATTATTTTTGAGTGCTTCATTGCAAAATCTGAAGCAGTTCCAAACACTTTCAGCTTCATTTGTATTCAGTATAACGCCCATCTTCATGTTTTACCTCGCATTATTTACCATTTCAATAATGTCCCTTTCTACATCATCTGCTTCTTTTTTGCTTACTTCTGGAAAGAATTGTGATATCATGGTCGGCTTCATCCCAATAATTTTTACCTTTTCGTTCTCTTCTACCACATTGATTTTGCATGGCATACAAAGAGAGATTAATCTGTTTTTGCTCAAGAATTGATTCGCATATTTGCCCGAGCATATTTCAATTATTTTTAACGGCTTTTGTTCGAACCCCTTTGCTGCCAATCTTTCTTTTACATCATAAATCTGAAACAAAGTCCATCCTTTTTGTTCAACTGTTTTCAAAACTGAAACAACTGCCTCGTCAAAGTTCTTTTTTGTTTCAACGATATAAGCAAAATCATTTACATTCATAGTTTCACCTCTGTTGAGTTAAAGATACTATTAACCAAACTATAAGAACCAAAACTAATATCATAAAAACAGGTCCAAAAAACATCATTCCACCCATATAACCAAATCCCCATCCAAAGCTAAAGATTAATAATAAGACTAGTAAAACCACTACAATTATTGGCATATTCTCATTCTTGTCTATTTTATTTTTTCTTGCCATAAAAATCTCTCCATAATTTTATAATACAAAGATAAACCAAAATTATTAATCCGATTAACAGTATTATATAAAGAACATTTAGAAAATTCCAATAACCAAAATGTCCCCAATTACCCATCATTCCTTGCATCATATTTACTTGTGGGTTTTGTACACTCACTATATTTCCCATCATCATGTTCATCATGCCTCCTGAACCCATCATGCCCATCACTCCGCCTTCTCCACAATATATTGTTTTTGCCATATTGATATGGAATTGTTTTTCTGTCTCAGAACCTTCCGTAAGTCCCATCATTTCATGCATTAACTCATGACTCTCACCGGGATGCATTTGTTCCATCAAATACTCTCCGATTTCTTCGAGTTGTTCATTTGTTAGTTTATCACAGCTGACTTTTGAATCAAGCAAATCTTTGGCTTCGTTAATCTCTTGCTTAGTAATTGCATTAACTAAACTCAGATTCAACAACAAAACCAAACTTATAATCAATAATATCTTTTTCATCTTTTCACCTCACAATCCTTCGATGATTTTTCCATTCTTTCGAAGTCTTTCAGCTAAGACTTCCCTTAGGATATCAAAGGCCTTGATGATTTTCGGATTTGTAAGTTTGTAATAGATGTTTTTGCCTTTTCTATCTGATGTAACAATGTTTTTAGACTTCATAATTGACAGATGCTGAGAAATATTTGCCTGGCTTAATTTTGTCTTCTCTATTAATTCAGTAACTGAGAGTTCTTTATCTCGCAATAGGTTCAAAATCTCCAATCTAGTTGAATTTGAAAAAACCTTACACATTTCAGCATGAATTTTATATAACTCTTTCATAATAACATATTAGAATATTCTTATATTTAAATACTTTCCGGATGTTAGTCTCCATTTTTACTCTTTTCAAATTTCCAAAAATTTTCTTTTTGGGTAACGTTTACTTTACAGCTCACTATTTCATAACACTGATATTTCTAAAATGTGAGCAGATTGAACATATGAAGACTAGTCTTCATCACTTTCTGGTATATGAATTTCTATATTGTTTAATGCTTTACAATTTTGACATTTGACTAGGGTATTATTTTCAAAGGTATCCTAGTGGTTGAGAAAAACTGCATTTACCACAATCAAAGCGTATACTTACTCCAAATATACTGTTCCAAATAGGAATGTGCCAATTTGAAACTCGTTTTGGTTTTACAGCCTTTTGGTTTTTCATTTTCTCCACATATTGACATATAGACAGATGTCGTTTGTCTTAGTAAAATATTAGAAATTAACTATTAGAAATAATTTCATAAACTCTATGTCATACAAACTAACTGTTCAAATAACTGAAATTGAAAAAGATGTAAAGTATAAGGGATCGTTTGTCATAGACGAAAAGGCGTATGATTTTCATTTAGAAAAATCTGATTATCCTGACTCTTTATTCGGATATTTTTTAGGTGTTGTCATTGGAGGAAAGCATGTAAAAATGCCATTCGATTTAGCATACGTATTAATGGTTAGTGTTATCGGCACTGTTGAACAATATTTAGAACCTCATCAATTTACAAACAGTTCATCAATTCCGAGTGTTACAATAGATCTTGAACCTAATATGGATATAATAGTAAGAGATTTCCTATCTCAAGATGCTCAGTATGTTCAATAACAATCCGATAGTTTTTCTACATAATAGAAAAGTAAAAAATTTAAGTTTTGATATATAATTAAAAATATGGCAATAGCACTTCCAATGGTTTATGGTGGATTTAGACCGCCTGCAGGAAGATTTAATACGGATTTACTGTTAAGACTCTACCATGAACCTATAATAGGAAGTGAGTATCAGCCATCTCAACAAGATATTTCAGATGCGGCTATACTTCTAGGCATTGTATCTGGTATTCCCGATGGATATGGATCATTAGTAGAATTCAAACATTTAAGTTCTGGATTATTTAGAGACTACGACTGGAAATGGCAAATAACTGAAGAAGGAATAAGATATTTGAGAGAGCATGGCAAAATAAGTTAATCGCATCCCCTAACAGCACAATTGCTCTTCTTATTACATGTTAACCAAGGTAATGATTGACCAGAATTGATTGTTCCATTAATTGAATTGCAAGAACTAATCCACTCATATTCACAATATTCATAATTACTTGGGCATTTTTTGCACGATAATTGACAGTTGGTTGTCTGTTTATTGCAAATTTCCACACAACCAGCTTGTATAGTAGTTGTTGTGGTAGTAACTGTTGTTGAACCTGTTGGCTTTCCTTTCAATGTACAATTACTAATCTTGTTGCAAGTCAACCACGGCAGCGATTCTCCTGGATACAAAACACCGCTAGAATTACCACACTTACTTGTCCACTCATATTCACAATATTCATAATTGCTTGGGCATTTTTTGCACGACTTCGCACAGTTTGTGGTGTTTCTCTCACAGATTGTTATTATATCTGTAGATGTTGCATTTGGACACGGATAAAATTGACAACTATTACTTGGGTTTCTTGACACATAAGAACCATCTGAACATTGGTATACATCTGTTGCACATGCATTGTCTGTCGTAGTTGTAACGCTGGTCAAACATCCATCAAATCCATTACCAAATATTAGGGGACATAAATCTTTCGGATCTATTACATTGTCATTGTCATAATCTCCCCATCCTATTTGGCCTTTTGTATAATATTCTATCGCCAGTTCAGGAGCAGATGCGCCCAGCCCATCTTCACCTCTCATTATGCATGGTTGACCGTTTAGATTGCAGTCGTAACAGTTAGCATTAGGATATTTATCATAAACAGGAGTGTAACTGAATATACATGGATTATTGCAACCATAAAATTCTCCGCATCCTTGATATTCATCGCATGCTCCGAACAGATGCAATAATTCATGAGCATACACATCCATTCCGTTAGTCTGGCAAGCAATGAAACAAGTTTTATAGTAAACAGCAGTTCTTTCCCCGACTCCAAAAAACGGGTAAGGACATGCATAACCTGCAACAGAAGAAAACAAAGGAGATTCTTTGATAATATAAGTTAAAGCGACATTATCAGCTTGCGTATTAGACTTAATAAAATTTACCAGATCATCTGTATATCTGTTGTCATTATTATTATCACTAGCACCTAAATTTTTTACAGCGTCTTCCATCCATGAGTTGCAAGCACAAAAACCGTCGTTTAAATCGCAGTTATTCGGATCGTAATCAATATTTGCAATGTAATATACTATCTCAAAATCCGAATTTGCATTCGTGGGAGATTGACTTTCCAGCCAAGTCGTCGCATCCAACACTTTACTGAAAACATTATTTATTTCGTTAGACCAAGTAACACCAGGATTATTTATGAATATCAAAACAACTTCTGTTTTTCCTAACAAATAAGGTGCGCTTTGACCGCCAGTTAGCTCGTTGCGTGGAATAAATGACGATAGTATTCTATCAAATGTAGAATATACAAACAGTGGTCTATCTGGTTTAATTATAATATCCTTCATATCAGAGTTGACTGATAGTATTGCCATTTTTAATTCGTCTATCTGATTAAAAGTCAGTCTCATATCAGCTGTCGTGTTTAAGTCAATAAGAAAATAATCTAAATCACAAATGCCATCAGAATACTTGGAAAAAAATTCTTTATCTATTTTTTGAGATTTGTTATTCAAGTCTTTTTCTGGAATTTTCAAAAATGTGTATATATCTTCTAACAGTGCGATTGAATTGTCATCCAGAAAATAATCGCATCTTGTTGTTGCTATCTGATAATCATATATTTTTTGCGGGAGATCCAATGCCATCGAGTTTTGAATAATCAAAACATATGCAAGAACGATAATAACAAAGTATTTCATCTTCATATTAACAGTTAATATGACAACATTAAAATGTTTACCATTACTCTAAAGTAGCTATGATTTTTTCCTCTCAACAGAAACCAACTGGCTGTTTTTTTATAGTCATGAGAAAGTGGTAAAAAATAGGCGTAAATAGGCAAAAGAAATCAATATTTAAATAGTTAAGACTGCTTAAATTACCTAGAAAAGCCTAAATTAAGGGGGTGAAAAATAAATGGCTGATGCAAGAATGGTAGTAAGATCTGCTGTAAGAGAATCATTAAAGGGAAAATACAATGTAAGCGAAGAGTTTTTAGAAGCATTAGATACTGAAGTATCTGCTTTAGTAAAGAGAGCAGCGAGAAGAGCAGAAGATAATGGCAGAAGAACTCTAAAAGCAAGAGATACATAATTTCTACATTCGACTATAATTGAATGTATCCCAGTTTTTGTTCTTTTTTCTTTCTATTTTTATATTCTTATCCAATAAATATTGTAAGGTTTCCTATGCAATCACAAAAAGAAAGTTTAAGACTAAGTCCATCTGCCATCGCCTGTTACTATGAATGCCAGAGAAGATTTTTTTATAGATACATCAAAAAAATTCCAGAAAGACCGACACCGCAATTAATCCGTGGCCGCATAACCCATAAAGTTTTAGAAAATTTCTTTAATTTTGTATCGCTGGTTGATATAAAACATGATGATTGGGAAAAATTATGGAAAGATTTTAAAAATGGATTGATATCTCTGCTAAATACAGAATGGAATCTCATAGGGAAGGAATATGCAGACTGTTTCGAAGGCGAGAAAGAAAAAAAAGAATATTACGAGGAAACAAAGAGATTTTTGGATTTTTATGCAGCTAAACTTGCTTTCTCATTAAGTGATAAGGTAAAAGATCTTAATAGAAACTCAACATGGTTTGAAGAAGAGGTAAGAAAATTTTTCTTTCCCAGAGATAGAGAATTAAAACTCGTGCTTGAAGAAGAAAATTTTTCTGGCATAATAGATAAAACCATGAGTTTGTTTGATGATAGTATAGCAATAGTGGATTACAAGACATCTAAATCCGCCCTACCTCATTATATACCTGACTCGCACTTAAAGCAAGGTAAAAGCTATGCATATTTGTGGAAAAAACATTTTGATATAATGCCGAAACACATATCATTCTATTATTTACGAACTGGAGAAAGTGTATTTTACCCCATATCGGAGAGAGATATACAAGAAATAGAAAATGATATTGTTGAAATAAGAAATAAAAAACAGATTCTAGAGGAATTTCCAAAGAATCCAACTAGACTATGCACATATTGTGACTTTTTTGGAAATTGTTTCGCAAATAAAACAAAATCAGACTTTATAAAAGAAATAAAAAATTAAACTGCAAATAATTATTATGCCTCAGTGGCTCAGTCTGGTAGAAATAAGCCAAAAGCACTTGCATGGTAAGCAAGTGGCCATGGGTTCAAATCCCATCTGAGGCTTTAATTATCAATCAAAAACAAAGAGTCGAATAATTTATGAAATTCTGCAGAAAATGTGGGAAATCATTCAGAAATAATTACGATTTGTGTGATGTATGCGGCACTAAATTGTCTAAGGTGATGGATAATTTTACAGTTATAGGCGAATTTTTGAAAAAAATTAATATAAGAAAAAAATTTCTAAACGGTTTGCTACTTATTGTGGCCATAGTAATAATCATGTCATCTATAACTGTTTCCATATCAATAAAAAACTCAATTCTTAATATCACAGCAAATATTATAAAAACATCAAAACAAGAATGTGCTAGCGAGTGTTGTTATAATGAAACCATATATAAAGATAAAAACTGTGAAAACGATTCGACATGCATAGACAACAAATGTATAATCATCGAATCTGATAATGTTTTTGATTGTTCCAAAGCTTCGTTCGATATAAACTATATAAATTGCTCTAGTGAAAATCAGAAGCTAGAACTGGGGATAACAAATACTGGTAACATCGATCTATGGAATTTTTCAATAGAAACGTCTCTAAATGGCTTATCTTATCTTAATGATAGCATAGGGCCTGATAAAAATAATCCATTAAAATCAAATGAAAAAACTCTTATAACATATAATTGCAATAATACAAAATATTGTACTTCGAGTGCTTCTATCAATTCATTGAAAGTTACGCCGGGTAACTGTCCAAATATACAACTAATAAAATTTTTTGATTCAAATAATAATAAGTGTTCATATTCCAATGCGAGAATAATAAAAAATAGAACTTCAGAAAATAATGCAATAGAATTATATTGTAAAAAAGTAGTGTTTGATATTTCTAATATAGATTGTTATAATACAGGAAGTAGTGCTGTAAATGTATCCGTATCTGTTGCAAATACAGGATCAGTAAGCATATCACCAATTTTTCTTTTCACCAGTAGTGGCAAGGAAGAATGCAAAGCCATGTTTAAAAACAGTATAGGAAACGGTCTGACTCAGCCATTCAAAATAAATTGTACTGACTACGGGTTTGATAATACGGATTATCTGAATAAAATTAAAGTAAGTATAGGAAACTGTCAAGAAGTATGGAAAGAAAAAACACTAAATGACTCGTGCGGATAAATGATTATTACCAATAGAAATACTAACAATGATCCATATATAAAAACGTGCGCTCTCCATAAGTATCGAAATGCACTGTTACAATACCGTTGTTTATTTTAATTATTTTTCCTTCTGCACCTGCAGGAACATCTTGATAAGGATAAAAATCATCGCCTTGATCCCCAATAGATCCATATGTATACAACGATTTTCTTAAACAAACAGTATCTCCTATGTTTTTGCCTATTACAGTTAATGCCATAGAGGCAGAATTTACATTACAATACTTATATAGTTTTTATTTTATCATTATTAACACTAAGTAGAAATAATATCCATAAATATCATGCAAAATTTCTTTTTGGCAATACTCAATGTTTTCTTTCCATCAGAAGTTAATTTATACGTTATCTTATTACCAGATTTAGTTTCCTCAATTAAATTTATTTTTTTTAAATTTTTCAGAGCGGGATATATAGTACCAGGACTTGGTTTGGATCCTTTTCTTTTACCAATTTCCTCTGCTATTTCTTGTCCATGCATAGATTTCTTAGATAATAAAAATAATATTAAAAATGAAAGCATTCCTCTCATATCACAACAATATTCATAATCAGTTTTCTTCATAAATAATATTGGATGACCGATATATTTAAATATATGTTCTAATAATATATCGTACATACGATATTATTAGGAGGTGTTATTATGAGATATACATGCTGTGAACCAACGGAAATAAGAAATTTCCTTACAAAGGAAGAAAAAATAGAAATGTTAAAAGAATATAAAGATTCCTTAGAAAAGGAAGTTAAAGGTGTTGCAGAAAGGATAAAAGAATTGGAAAGAAACAACTAGACTAATGTCATTGCTTTTTAATTTTTATTGAATTATTTTTTATAGTTAACAGTTGTCTGAATAGAAATTATAATCATCTTATTATTTTTATCTTATCTAATAAAACAAGAGTGTTGATGTAATTAGCAATTTTTACCAGTTCCTTCTCTGGATCTTTCGAATTCAGACTTTCCTGTATAGCCTTATCCAAAATCTGGAGTTGTAATTTATTCATGGACAATCTTGATGAGCCAGCAGATAATAAAGGTGCTAGAGTTTTGGAATATTTGTTTAAAATATCTTGTAATGTAACATTACTAATTTCCATAATTTAACCTTGGCATATGTTTATATTATTATAATTTATTCTTAATCACGGGTTGATTTTTTATTAAAAAATTAATAAGATCGTCATAATTTTGCAACCCATAAAGTGTTCTGTATTCATTCAATAAATTTCTCATTTTTTCGAACGTTAAAATGTTGATTTCCAAATTCATCGTTTTTATCGTAGATTCTGGTTGAGCCATACTATCAAATTATGATTGTAGAATTAATATTAAATATTTTGAATTAACCTGCACCACATGACGGGTCAATTGCAGGAATACAGTTACCAGTTGGTGGTGTAGAAGCGGGTTTTATACTATTTGGGGTGGGTGTTGCACTTGGATTTACTGCAATTTCATCTCCGTTACCAAAAACACCGTCAGGATCTTTAACATCTATATAACCATATTTATCGGGAAAACACAAACTTAATACCCATTTAAGACTTTCAATAACTTCTGCGTATTTAGCAAGTATAGACCATTTATGCGGTCTTTCATTTAACACGACCATTGATCCATCAGGCGCCCAATATCTAACTGTTCTGACATATGATATAACTTCATATCCTTCAGTGTCACTACACTCGTAACCACGGATAGCTAAACCTGTTATAATTTCAACACTACCTCCTTTATCATTTTTTCCTCTAATCATACCTTCATCAAAAAAAGATTCTCTCTCTAAATAACAACTTGTTGTTGGATCATAAACAGTTCTAACAGCAGATTGTGCTGGTGAGGATGATGTGTTAGCAGGTGTCTGCGTCATAGATGGACTTGTACCGCCGCATGCTGCGTAAAGTAATGAAGACAATACAAATGCTGATAATGTTCTATATGGCCCTCTACTCAATCTTGTCACCTAAATAGATACCTTAAATGGTACCCATAATAAAAAGAAGTTTAGAAAATAAACTTTAAATCCGTTAACATCCATGAGGTCCCATACAACCTTCGGGTCTCTTTCTGTTGTTTCCAGGATTATAGAACATAATCACTGCCAATATTAACAATAAAAGGAATAAAACTAACAAAGTAAGCCAAAACCAATCTGGCAATGAAAATATTTTTCTTGCATTTAAACTGGATGAAGCTGTATAAGTCGGAGAACCGGATGCTGTAACACTAAACTGATAAATATCTTTTCTTATATCGCAAGGCACATCTACATACGCTTCAATTGTTCTTTTTTCTTTGGGTTTTAATTCAACATCCTGAGGAACTACCGTAAACCACTCTGCACTCTCGCCAGAAACACGCAAATTAAAAACGTCTTTTACTTCACCTCTATTTGTTACGTCAAATCTTATTCTGTCTGACTCACAAATATCAACGTCGTACTCCTTTTTAATTTCAATAAACGGTATTCCATCTAAAACGCTGAATTGCTTGCTTAAATAATCTGAACTGAATCTGTTAACCACAGATGATTTCATTTTAACTTCATCTTCTGCATTTTTTGGAACTTCTATTGTGAACGATAGATCTTTCTTTTGATCAACACCAAGCGAAAATGGTGAAATAAAATTAGTTCTGCCAAAAGCTTCTAAACTAGTGCTGATTCCGGTTTCAGTGCTTCTGCCACAGTTCGATATTCTTGTCTTTATTTCTGCTAATCCTTCTGGCTTTAACTTATCATATGTCCAAAGATTGTCAACGCGCAAACAATGTTCAGGCTTAACACCTAACACATCTACCCTGTCTCTCCTTATACCTCCGCAGTCTTTCAATGATATTTTGGTATATTCTGTTTCTCTGCCGCTATTCTCCACTATGACTTTAACCTCATGCGTGCCCGGAATTAAATCAAACGCCTCATAATCGTAAGTCGTTGAAAATATTTCAGAATCACCGTTTTCCAAAACTTTTTCATCTTCTCCTATGTAGAAGAAGTTATTATCATCATCCTCCACAAAGAACATTGCTCTTATTTTATCTCTCTCTTTATCCTTTAATTCTACTCTGACTGATATATCAAAAACCTCATTCTCGTCAGCACAAATACCTGACGGAGTGACTTCAAAATCGTCTATTAAAACAAATTCTATTTGTTTTTCTATTTCAAAATTATCTGTTTCTTGGTCTGAAACTGTATCCACAGAGGCAGTTATCTTTGTTATATGCACACCATCTGATAAACCTGATGTGCTGAATTTGAATGAAACTGGCGATGTTTGATCTTTACTTAAAAATAATGTTTCGGAATCTTTTTCCTCTCCGTCTATATATATCTTAACCGATACTGAATGCTGGCCTGATGGCGCATCAACTAATCTTACATTCCCATTTATTGAAATATCATCTCCCTTATTTATTGAAGAAGACGAAGCACTCGTATCAAATACATCTATTTTGAAAGTTGATTGTTGCGGCTCAACCGTTATCATGACTGAATCTATACTTGTAGCACCTCTATTGTCAGTAACCTTTAATGAAATAGCATGCAATCCCTCAGAATACACTCTGCTAAAAGATATGGAATTACTTAACAATATTTCCTCTTCTCTCCATTCGTACAAAACAATTTGTCCATCTGAATCGTAAGATCTGCTGCCGTCCAAAACAACAAACTGATTTTCAAAAGCTGTTTGATCAGAACCAGAATTTGCAACTGGTCTTATGTTTTGAATGGTAGTCGTTGTAACGGTTGGTGGGGTATAGACAGGTGGCACGTACACAGGTGCTGTATACACAGGCTGAGTGTAAACGGGCTGAGTGTAGACCACCGGTGGTGTATATACTGGAGGAGTGTAAACAGGTGGTGTATATACCGGCTGAACCGGCTGAGTATATGTTGGAGCAGGGGTGTAAGTCGGAGCAGTTGTTGTAGTGGCTCTAAAATCAGCACAAAAACATCTTGATCTGGAATCTTTCCAGTAATCCTTGCATGATTGATCTGCAGATGAATCGCCTGTCCAAGTCCACGTTTTGCCTACAAATGACTTGGTATTATCCTGAAAATTCCAGCACATTGCCTGGTAATAGCCGCCTCCGTATGAAGCACTGCCATATCTGTTTCCTGAGCATTTTTCGTTGCATAATTGTGCCCCATAGTGATTTGTAGCCAAAGCTACAAAGGGCAAAACCTCGAAAAATACTATCATAAGGGTGATTATAAAGATTTTTATTAATTTACTACTCATAAATGATCACATTATCTTTACTATTTAGTAGTAAATATATTTATAAAGATTTCTATATTTAAGAATCATGTTTAATTGAAACGGTTGCGTATCCGACAAATACATAAATCAAAAAAATATAAGCAAATTATACCATATAATACTACAACAGTCGATCCTGCAAAACTTGGACTTAATCCGGGAGATGTGCAAGAAGGGCTAAATTTATTATTACGTGTTTATGTTCAAGTAGAACCGCCAGCAGTAATCGAGGATAGAATGGTCTGTAAAAAACCTCCAGACGGTTGGTTTTTTTATGTCATTAAAAGATCTTGCCCGGCCAGAACAGTTCTTGAATCTTTATTGCTAAATACTGAGATATTGCCAGAAGAAGCTTATAGAATAGCTAGAGAGTATGCTGAAATAAGGAAAGAATCACTCAACGACTGAAATACAAAAAATGCATAAATATCCTTTCATCAATATAATGAGTATTATGTCTAGTGATAAGATCATTCAGCAATTGCATGAAAATGAAAAAAGAGTTTTAAAGTCATTTAAATCAAAAAAAGTTCTTTCTGCTGACGAATTGTCAAAAATAACGAAGTTGTCAAAAGAAGCTGCAGAGAAAGCGGCCGAGTGGGGAAAACAAAAAAATCTAATATCAATAAAAGAAAACGTATCCGAATTTTTAGAACTGACAATAGAGGGTCATGAATATAGTAAGACCGGACTGCCTGAAAAAAGATTGATTTCAGTTGTAAGCAAAGGAATGGATGAAATTGAAACTCTAAAAAACAAAATTCCGCAATTTTCTATCGGTTTGGTGTGGATAAACAAAAATGGCTGGGCTGAAGTTAAAGACGGCAAAATCTTAATAACGAAGGAAGGAATGGAATCTCTCAGCAGAAAATTAGATGAAGAAGAATTATTAGCTAAAGTTAGTAAAAATACTAAAATGTCCAGAGATTTTAAAAGGGATATCGTAGATAAGCTAATTAGACGTGGTTTAATAAGAATTAGAACAGAAGTAAACAGAGAATATGCCTTAACTGCATCTGGAAAAAAAATAGAATCTCAGATTAAATTAGGCAAGGAAATAGGCCAAATTACTGTTGACGTACTAAAGAAGGGAGATTGGAAAAAATATGGTCTCAGAGCATATAACATATCAACTCCTGCCGCGAAAATTCATCCTTCTAAAAAACATTTCATGACCCAAGTCATAGAATATATTAGAAATGTATGGACAGAAATGGGATTCAAAGAAATGTCCGGCCCATTGCTGGAAGTTTCATTTTGGAATTTCGATGCTTTATATCAACCACAAGATCATCCTGCCAGAGATTTAGCTGACACTTTTTACATGAAAATCCCATCAGAAGGGCAATTGCCTGAAGATGAGATTACACAAGCGGTGAAAGCCACTCACGAAAACGGATGGACATGCAATTCCTTAGGATGGCAATATAGTTGGAATCCAAATTTTGCAAAGAAAAGCGTTATGAGAACTCATACAACCACACTATCAGTCAGAACATTAGCACAATTAAGAAAGGACGTGGATAAAGGCGCATTACCAGCAAAATATTTTTCTGTGGGCAGAGTTTTTAGGAATGAGGTTCTTGATTGGAAACATCTTGCTGAATTTTATCAAACAGACGGCATAGTTGTCGGTGAAGACGTTAATTTCAGGCATTTTTTAGCATATCTAAAAAGGTATTTCGCTAAATTGGGCTTCGAAAAAGCGAGATTCAGACCTGCATATTTTCCGTACACGGAGATGTCGACAGAAATTGAAGTATTTCATCCAGAACAAAAAAGTTGGATCGAGTTAGGCGGTGCTGGTATGTTCAGACCAGAAGTTGTCAAACCTTTGTTAGGGAAAGACATACCTGTTTTAGCATGGGGACCTGGGCTGGAAAGACTTGTCATGATAAATTACGACATCAAAAATATTCGAGAATTATACTGGAACGACTTGAAGCAATTAAGAGAAGCAAAAATTTGGTTAGGTTAATGAAGAGAATTCTGATTAATATTGCTAAAGAAACTGGTAAGCTGTTAGAAGAACAGTTTGATTTAGACCATTCTAGAGAAATTCATAAAATAAAGGAGAAATTTGCAGTGGATTTGTCTACGAAAACTGATATACTAGCTGAAAGTTTCATTATCCAAAAAATAAAGGAGAGTGGAATAGCATGTACAATACTCTCTGAAGAAATAGGAAAAATTGATTTAGGTAGTGAAGAACGTAAATTTTATGTTGATCCGTTGGACGGGACCATGAACTTCTATAACAGAATTCCTATATATGGGACTATGATTGCATTAGAAGAAAACAATGAAATTAAAATGGGAGTTATTTGTATTCCAATAACAAAAGAATTGATTTTTGCTGAGAAGAATAAAGGCACTTTCATTAATAACAAGGAAGTTGAAGTAAGAAGAAGAAATACTTTGGATGAAGCTATTATAGATTTTGACTACGCATGGTACGGAGACAAGAAAAGTGTCGATGTATATTTAAATTGTGTGGCTGATAAACAAACAAGACGATTCGGATGTATAGGTTTTCAGTATTCCCTTCTTGCTGGAGGAAAAATAGATGGAATAGTATGTAACTGGTCAACACCGCAAGACATGTCGCCAGGAAAAATAATAGTGGAAGAATCTGGAGGAAAATTCATAGATTTTAATGGAAACCAATGGCACACAAAGAGTGAAAATGCAATTATTGCAAGTCCCTTAATTGCTGATCAGCTTCTTGAAAAAATACGTGATTAAATGACCAACACAAAATTTTCTGGGAATTGAAATGAAATTGAAAGCGATTTTATTTGATGTAGATGGCGTATTGCTGGACAGTATAAAATATTACATAAGATATCTAAAAAAGATTGTGAAAGCAATGAAACTGGAAATGCCTTCAGATAAAGAAATCAGGTTTTCATTTGGTATGCCATGGTTTGAGGGAGTAAAAAAATTGTGGCCACATATTGACATGAAAAAATTCAAGAAAACAGATAAAAAGATATCTAGCAAAACTCTTCTTAATCTGAAACCTTTCCCAAACGCGATAAAATCTGTGCATGAAATTAAAAAAACTGGCATTAAAATAGGTATTGTAACAATGGGAAATAGAGAGCACGTCTACAAGAAAATGACCAGATCTGGATATGATTTAGAATTATTTGACTGTATTGTAACAAGAAGCGACGTCAAAAGATCACGACCGCATCCTGATGCCATATTATTGGCTTGCAAAAAATTGAAGATAAAACCAAAAGATGCTCTATATGTTGGCGATACTCTACTTGATCACGAATCTGCAAAAAGAGCCGACATAAATTATGTATCTGTGACATGCGGAACACTGACAAAAAACGAACTTATAGAAAATAAAGTGTTAAATTTTGTAAAAGATGTTTCCGAACTGCCAAAATTAATTAAAAATAAAAAACTGTTCTTCATAAAAAAAACTGTTAGCTGCTATGTTTTATTTAACAATAAATTGCTGCTGTTAAAAAGATCGAATAAAGTTGTAACATACCCCAACAAATGGTCTGTAATACACGGCCATATTGAGGATGGCGAAACACCACTACAAACAGCCGTAAAAGAGATAAAAGAAGAGACTGGACTAAAGCCAAAACTAATAAAACAAAGACCATCAGTATTCAAAGATGAGAAATACAATATAATTTGGGAGACTTGTCAATTTCTCTTTGAATCAAAAACAGATAAAATAAAATATGACTGGGAACATGACGATTACAAATGGATAGATCCTAAAGAAGTAAAAAAATATGATACTATTCCTAATTTATGGAAATCTGTAGATGAGATTTTGAAAAAATGATAGATGTATATTTTGCAATTTCAATATCAGGCAAAAGAGATAATTTAAATGTTGGAAAAAAAATTGTAAAAGTTCTAAAAAAAATAAATTTCAATGTACTAAGCGAACATATAATAAGAGATGATGCCTGGGAATATGACAGTCAATTCTCAATGCAGCACGTATTTGAGAGGGACATGAGATGGATCGATCGTTCTTCCTGCTTAATAGCTGAAGTATCTTCGCCTAGCTTGGGAGTTGGCTATGAAATAGCGTATGCATTGAATTTGAAGAAGCCTGTATTATGCATAATAAAAAAGGAAGCGGAAAATAGGCTATCAAAGATAATCAGAGGCAATACATCATCTTATATTCGTGTTGTTTCATATAAAAATATTAAAGAAATAGAAACAATAATACGTTTATTCATAAAAGAATTCAGCCTAGGTGAATAAGTGCCTGTAATAAATATAAACAGAAATGATTTTTGCAGATTAATTGGACATGAAATACCGATGAAAACAATAGAAGAGAGAATACCAATGCTTGGCGTCGGATGGGAAGGCACCGAAGGTGAGGAATTCTCAATTGAAGTTTTCCCCAACAGACCTGATATGCTATCTGTTGAAGGACTGGCTCGAGCATTCTCCTCATTCATGAATATAGAACGAGGATTAAGAGAGTACAAGGCAGAACCTGCAGAAGAATTTCTAATTGTAGTTCAACCAAAAGTTATGAACGTCAGACCTTTTATTGTCTCATGCGTGGTGAAGAATGTTGATTTATCAGACGATCTTATCAGATCCGTGATACAGATGCAAGAAAAATTACATGTCACACATTGCAGAAAAAGAAAGAAGGCTGCTATAGGCATTTACGACCTGGAAAAAATTTCATTCCCATTGACTTACACGACAGAAAAGAGAACATTCAAATACGTGCCTCTTGAAGAGAAACAGGAAATGAGTTTGCAAGAAATACTGGAAAAACTACCTAAAGGAAAAGATTATGCTTGGATATTAGAAGGCATGAACGAATATCCCATCCTACTTGATTCTCGTGGAAAGACGTTATCCTTTATCCCTATTTTAAATGCGGATGAAAACAAAATTGATAATAAAACCAAGAATTTATTCATTGAAGTTACTGGAACTGACGAAAAAACTGTCACTGAAGTTTTGAATATAATAATTTCAACGTTTGGTGACAGAGGAGCCAAAATGCATAAAGTGAAAATAAAATATCCGGACACAGGCATAATATATACTCCTAATACATCACCTAAGATGATGAGCCTAGAACCAAAATATGTCAATAAAATTCTTGGTCTGAATCTTAGAAATTATGAAATAATAGAATATTTGCAGAGAATGGGTCACGATGCTGTTGAAATCAATAAAGAGAACATAGAAGTAACAATACCAATTTACAGAACTGATATAATGCATGCGATGGATATTGTGGAAGATGTTGCTATCGCTTTTGGTTACGAAAATTTCGAAGCTGTGATACCAAACATTTCAACAATTGGAGAAGAAAATCCACTGGAAGTGTTCGCTTCCAGACTGAGAAGTTTGATGGTCGGACATGAATTACAGGAAGTGTTCACTTTCATTCTGACCAACAAAAAGAATTTGTTCAATAAAATGAATGTAAAGGAAACGGAGATAGCTGAAACTGCCAATCCTAAAACAGAAGAGTACAATGTTGTAAGAAATTGGCTCTTGCCTAGTTTAATAGAAATATTGGAAAGAAATCAGCACCACGAGTATCCGCAAAATATTTTTGAAGTTGGCGATGTGGTGATTTTGAATCCTTATACTGATACTGGCACTGAAACAAAAAAAAGGCTTGCACTTGCAATGTGCCATTCAAAAACGAATTTTGCAGAGATTAAATCTATTGTCGAAAGCATGATGAAAAATCTTGGAATAAATAACTATAAGATAGAAGAGGCCGAGCACAAAAGTTTTGTAGCTGGTAGATGTGCTAAGATAGGTATAGATTCAATTGAATTAGGCGTGTTCGGAGAAATTAATCCTGTAGTCTTGGAAAATTGGAAATTAGAGATGCCTGTGTCAACCGCAGAAATAGATATAGATTTGTTACAAAAATTAATTTAATTACAATATAACAAATGTCTACATTTCTGTATTATGTAAAACATTCAGTAACTCTGTAAAATTATCACCTTGCATTATATATCCCCTTCCACCTTTAGTTCTTACAGTTTCTTTAGTAACATCATGCGCATTTTTTACAGCCACTGCAAAACCAGCTTCTTTAAGCATAGTATTATCTCCCTTACCATCGCCCACAGCTACTGATCTTTCTATAGGCACGCCATAATATCGACATATATGTCTTAGATGTTCTCCTTTATTTCCATTAACTTTTACATTAACATCTGTAAGATATCCGCCTTTAAAAACCGGTTCGTTGCTAATTATTTTATCACAATAGTATGAATAAGGTGGAGTGACAAAACATGAAAATCCTCCTGTTATAATCACCAAAGGTATATTGCGTCCCATTGCAAACTGATATATCTCCAATAAACCTGGCCTTGGAATAACAACTTTGGGTAGTAACTCATATAACTGATCTTCTCTTAGTCCGTATTCAACAAACATTCTCACGCTTCTTCTATAGCTTTCTTCCCAAGGAACTTCTCCTCTTTCTCTTCTCACTTGTTCCTGGTTTACTTTTAAAAAAAGATCGTAACCTAACAAATATGCAATTTTGGGAAATATATCTCCTGTGCTGGGAACTATACTACCTGGTATTGTTGCTGTAGATTCCCAGTCCAACGCGAGTATTGACGGAAAGATATCCACCGGTCATAAACTACCCTCCACTCTGTCGAGAAAATCTAGCCTAAAGCTAGTACAAATTAGATTTATTGATAACAAAAACTCAAGAAATGAGGGAATTATTCGGATTGGTATGGCATCACATTCACTCAATATCTTTAGGTGAGCAATATATTTAAATAATTCACTTTACAAAAATAAAGAACATAGAGAGGGTTATGATGCCGTCCCAATTCACAAGCCAATAAGCAATGCCAATTTAATTACTTCTAATTCCATCTCTAATGATATGAAGGTTATTTTTACAGCTCACTCTTCTAGAAATTCCCATCACTCAATGATGATCTGCAAATATGTTTTTGAAAGGGGGCATATTCCTGTTAATTTATTCAATCTGTACGGGTACTTTTTGTATGGATTAGTAGGGAAGGATAAAATATTTCGTGCTAATAATGAAATTTTAAAGAAATGTGATGAGTTGTGGATATTTGGGGAAATCACTGAAGGTGTACAAATAGAAATTGACTTGGCGAAAAGAGAAAACATACCAGTCAAGTATTTCAAACTAATAAGAAATGGTGCTGAAAGTATAACAATATCTGAAATTTCTGAAAAAGAAATAGAATACGATAATATTCCAGATATAGAATATCCAAGACACGACATTCATGAATTTTAATTTTTAAGGTGAGGTAATGATGCCGTCAAAATTCAATTAACAACACACAACTTCTACAACTTGATTAGTTCTACAAATTTTGAAACCTTATTTAGATTTTTCTTTAGCTTCTGAGCTGGGCTCAAAAGTGTTATAGCATGACGTTAGTACATGATACAAAATGGAGGTGAAAATAATGACAAAAAAAACATATGGTCTGCAAATAAAGGGTTTGCATTTAGGAGTTTATGAAACAGAAGAAGAATTAGTTAGAATGTTAGATAATTTACCAGACGAGTTGGCAAACGTAATAAAAAGGTATGGCTTGACCCAACTTATGAGTTTACCGCTTGGAACAACTCAAAGAATAGCCCCGGGATATAGAGTGCAAAAAGTTAGAACAGATACTGGTGATGCTACATGTTAGATTGGTAATACCTTAATCAAAATAAATGTTAAATGATAACAGAATCTAAAACTAATCAGTAGAATAGTTAACTCTTCAACCAAATAAATAATCTCTCCCAAATACCTGGATTGAAAATTGGCGGTTGATATGGTTTACCTGTTAATCTAGCAGCTAATTTTTTTATTTCAATTGCTGCTGGGCTACTTGGAGTGTATTCAAACAACAATTTTTTTTCAGCTTGAGACCTGCTAATATTTTCATCTTCAGGAACTACTGCAATAACAGGAACGCCCATTATTTCTTCAATCTTCTGCTGGCTCAATTCATAACTTTCTCCTTTGACTCTATTAACAACTATCCCTAAAATTTTCATGTTAGAGTTTTGAGCTATTTTCACAATCTTAATTGCATCTGTAATAGCAGAATAATTGGGATTCGTAACAACAATAACTTCATCTGATGCGGCTAATGCAGATAAAGCTTCTTTACCCAAACCTGCTGCTCCATCAAGCAGAATAAAATTCGCTTTTCCCAGAAGGCTAAAACTAATCTCAGCTAATCTACTTGGATCGACACCTTTCAAATCATTCAGATTCATACTTGCTGGAATAACAGCAAAACCATACGGATGAGGATAAAGTGCATTGTTAATAGGTATTTGGCCTTTCAAAACATGATGGAGTGTTTGCTGAACCAAATGTAAACCTGTATGCAATCCTAAATTAGGCGTGGTTAAATTAGCATCTATGGCTATAGTATTTTCACCGAAGTCAGCTAAAGCTGCTGATAGATTTGACACCAATGTTGTTTTTCCAACACCGCCTTTACCAGATAAGCAGCAAATTAATCGAGTCATCTAAATCATATTTACCTTATATTAATAAAAGGTTTAGTTAGCGTGTTTATAGGTAATTTCTCAACTTTAATAAAAACCAGATTTCAAGAATTGTTAGGCGACTATTCCAAAAATTTTCTTTTTTGTTTCGGTTAATCTAAAAAATTTCCCAAATTCACAGTAGTAGCTTAGCCTCAGAATCTAAATAAAATTGTAAAATTCTTTGATTGAACTAATTCTTAAAGTCGGTCTCAATCTATCTGGGATTTTTTTATTATTAGAAGCAATCAGCACAGAGAAGCATTTCAATTTTTTCGCAAATGCAACATCTGATTCTATACTATCACCAATCATTACAGTTTTTCTAGGATTTTTTATTTTTTCTAACGTTGCTCTAACTGTATAATCAGATGGTTTACCGAAGTTTATCATTTCCTTTTGTGTCGCATGTTGTATACCGGCAGCAATAGAACTCGTACCAGCAATAATTCTATTTTTCTCAAATCTTAATCTGCCCAAACTACATGTGATTAACTTGGCACCATTCAAAACAGCATTTATTGCTAAGCTCAGTTTATCATAATTAAAGCTAAAATCATCAGCAATAATGACATAGTCCACAGGAAATTTATTTTTCATTTTTATTCCAAATTTTTTAAGATCTGATTTCAACCCATCACCAAAGGCCAACACTTTTATCTTTTTATTTTTGAAATGATTTGAAATAACATAACCTGGATTTATGACTTGATCTGGTTTTGTTTCAATTCCTAAACTAGTCATATGTCTAGCTAAACCAATTTGTGGTTTAGCCGTACTATCAGTTAAATATAAGATCTTTCTACCGTCATTAACTAGTTTTTGTATAACTTTCTTCGAGCCATCTAATAAACCTGGCCACAAAGTCAAAGTATTATCAATATCAAATAAGAACGTATCACAATCTCGAAAATTCATAATCATTAATCTTCTTTGGGAAATATAAAAGTATAATCAGTAAACAATCTAAATCACTATATTAACTCCATTTAATTTCATTTTACTTACGGTTCCTTGGATTACTATATTACCTCCTATCTGACCTATAGATCCATCAAAATCATACAACTCCAATCTATCATTTTTTAACAAAGGAGATGTGCCTTTCAGCCCGGTCCATTTTAATGACCCTGATATATCTTGGAATGCGATTATGTTCTTTTTTACACTACTCAAAGAGAATGAGATTGGATACCCAGAAACAGAAAACGATATACCTGTTTTGTTGAAACCGAAATCGCCTAATGCTAACTGGTTTGTTTTTCCTGACATGACAATCAAATCGTTAGAGAACGATATTGTACCAGACATGCTATCTGCACGAACTAAAAGAGGATTACTAGAAAAAGTAACACTAGAACCGTCCATGGAAATTGAAGAAGGAACAATTATCGCTTCAAAATCATCGCCCTTTAAATCAAACGATTGTCCGTTCATGCTGATTGAACTAACGTCCGATACTGTTACTGATAATTTCGATCCTTCGAATGGTTTTATCACCTTGCCTTTTACAGCAATGCCTTTCAAAAAATATCCTATCTTTTTGAAATGATCGTCCAAATATTTAGTTCTAAATTCTTTTCCTTTAGGAACAAAAAGTAGAATACCAACTAATAACAAAATAACAACAATTACGACCAATGCTTTCTGCTCCATTCTAACCTATTAATTTATAGTATATCTACGATATATTTATATAACTTATATACTATGTTTTATGTGATTATCATGGTAAACCTTCTTGCAGATGTTTCACAATGGGGAAATGGCCTAATAGGTCAAGTATTAAGTCTAGTTGTTATGATAATTTTCTTCTCATTATATTCAAGAATAATGGTGCAACAAATAATGGTGAAATTAGAAAGAAGCGCTTTGACATTAGAGGAGATGTCATCACAAGCAGAGAAACATGTCTTGAAAAGAATTAAAAAAAAGATGGATAAGAAAACGCATCAGAGCATAAAGAATTTCCTAGAATTTTTTGTCATACCTCCAGTTGACTTGGACCCGCAGGGTGTAATGAAAAAACTCGAGCATATAATAGATCACGAGAAATATAGATTCAAATATTTCGTCAATGAGGTTTCTCCAGAATCAAATGAGGAAAGCAAAGCGAATATTATGATGGGTTTATCTGGAGCGATGAATCTTTACCAGTTAACGAAAATTGTAAGACATTTTGTTGAATTAATTAAAAAAACTAAAAGTATAAACTTGGCGTTTTTAATTCAAATGCAATTACCATTTATTGAAAGAATGGCTAAAGCACTTCTCCATGGAACAGAAGCTTTGGCAAATGGATGGGTAATAGGAGATGGTATAGGACCATATGTTGCTGCCAATCTTATCGAAGATTCAAAAACTGAGACTATAGACGATGAAACTATTATAGCTAGAAAAAAAATCAAAAATAGGAATGTTATCATAATGAAAGCGAGGGGACCTGGCGGCAGAACCGGAAATCCTGGAAAAGTTTTACAAAAAATTTCGAAAAAAGAGAAAATAGCTAAAATAATTTCCATAGATGCTGCGGCAAAATTAGAAGGTGAGAAAACTGGAACGATAGCCGAGGGAATCGGAGTCGCAATGGGAGGAGTAGGCGTGGAAAGATATCAAATTGAAGAAGTGGCGGTCAATAATAAAATTCCTTTAGATTCTGTCATTGTCAAAATGAGTGGAGAAGAAGCCATAATGCCAATGAGAAGATCCATAAGAGACGCTACAAAAAAAGTAGCTGAACTTGTCGAAAGAACAGTGGAAAGAACAGTGGATAACGGAACAATAGTTGTTATTGGCGTTGGAAATACCAGCGGTGTCGGAAACAATAAAAAACAACTTTCAGATTCGGATAAAATCATATCAGCCAACATTAAAAAAATGGCCTTAAGAGCAAAAATGAGAAAAAGGAAATTCAAATGGCCCTTTAATTTTGGGTTTTAATTCGTTCTGCCATACATCGTGAAACCCGTAAGCTCGTCTCTATCATGATAATGTTTTATATTCCTAATATGATAATATCCATGTAATAAGTATTCGACAAGTTGAAAGCTGTACATTTCAATATATGAGGGTATTAAAATCAGATGCATCAATAACTCGTTCATAATCATAAACGAACAAATAAATTCTTAAAATCAAATTATCATTCATGAAAAGAGGTGTGTTCATCGATATCGAAGGCATAGATTCTTCTGGTAAACACACTCAAGCTGAGATACTTAAAAACGTCTTAGAAAAAATGGGTAAAAAAATATCATTATATGCTTTTCCTGCTTACGATACAACTTTTGGAAAACTTGTGGCTGCTCATCTTCGAGGAGAGTTTTGGAAATTGCGAGAAGTCATTCCTGAAATCGCGTGTATGTTATATGCAATGGACAGATATCAATTTAAAGAAGAGATAAAAAAGAAACTGGAAAACGGCGAAGTGGTTATAACTGACAGGTTCACTCCATCTGCCATGGCATATCATGGTGTAATGGTTAAAGATAGTATGAAACTGGTTAAGTGGGTAAAAGAAACTGAATCAAGAATGATCCAGCCAGATGTAGTAATTTTTCTCGATGTAACAGTAGAAGCTACGCAGAAATTGATAGAAAAAAGAAAAGGCAAAGATTATCTAAAAAATATGCCTAAAGATATATACGAAAATAAGATAGAATTCCAAAAAAAGGTAAGGCAAATGTATTTGGATATTGCTGAAAGAGAGAAAAACTGGAAAATAATTAATTGTGTTGATGAAAATAGTAAAATTAGAAATGCTGAAGATATTCATAACGAAATAATGAAAAAGATAAAACAATTTTTATAGAAACCTGTATATTATCCAAAATAATGACTCAAATCTCCTGGATTGGTACCAAGAGTTTCTGTGACAACCAAATTCCTTTTAATTCTGTTTGATTCTATCATTGAATATAATGACTCAAAAATACCGTACAACACGCCAATTAACGCATAAGTAGGATTTCTGGTTAGCGAAAATCCGAGAATTCCTATGTTAAATCCCTCTTCAACAGATGTTCTTAATATTTCTTTCTGGTTTCTAGAATATTTCATCTGGTTTCCTAGGTGTGATAATGTTAACAAAATCCTTCTTTCTTCTTCAGGAAGTTTTTTCCAATCTCTTGACTGTTTATATAATAAATGAGTCAAAGATTTTATACCAAAATTTAACAGCCCTGTAATAGCACCTACAGATAAGCCATTAACCGGATCCCCATATGTCAAACCTAAAATGCCACCCATGCTTGTTAACAATAACTCTTCTCTTGCAAAATCCCACAAATATGCCATAACACGATCGTTCCTATATTTGGGGTTACATGCCTCATTGACAGCATAATGATAAGCAGCATCTCTATAATCTTTGGGTATAGCCCTGACATTCTGGCGAACAATATTTACATATGACACTGTTGAATTCCTCCAAATTTACAATCATTAATTTAAAGATACAAGAAAATAACAAAACAACTATTTATTAATTTTATCAAAATCTAATTTTTTATCCTGCCTGAATTCCAATCCCAGTTTCATAGCTATCTCTGCTCTTTGAAGTTGTCTGGCTATATCCATGTAATGATCGGCCCTAGAAAGCAAATCTAGTTTAGCAATTTTTAGACATAGCTCTTTTGCAGAAGATCCTTCTAATGCCATCAATATCTCCCCAGTGGGTGATACTAAATCTACTGATAATTTGTTGCTAATTATACTAACTACGGCATTGCCTCTGGGATCAGCATCTGCCTTTTCGTTGAATACCAGTGGAACTGGTTGTTCCCATATATGACATTTCACAAGTTTCTTAGCATTTTCCCAGTCTTCCTCGTATATATGCGCCGAGTTAGAGGTGATTGATAATTTGCCTAATTTCATCTTCAATTCGTTTGCTATTTCAGATTGCAGAGCCCGCAAACCAAAAGCATTTAACAAACCTGCTTTAAACATGTCATGACTTCTGACGGTAGCAAATAGATGAATCTTGCCCTCATTCTGCAATATTTGGATTTGTGTTAAGCATGCGGGCGATTTTTCAGTCTGATCTTCCAAAGGATACCACAATGCTGCGACAGCCCTTCTGCTCACTTCACATTCTCTTATTTTGTTAATCAGAAATCTTATCTGGTCTACTTGTTTTCCAGATTCGGTTGGATATGCTCTCAACCTTTGTCCATAAGTATAAACTGTTCCCTCTGGAAGCTTCGATTCAAAAAACACTCTTTTTATATATTCATGTATTGTATCTTTCGACTCTATCCCTATTACATGTCTCAATTCACCAGGCCAGTCAGGTATGAAAGGGTTCTCGATATCCTCATCTTCTGAAACCCAAGTTAATACTGCCAGCTCTTTCATCTCGTTTCCATATTCTGTCTTTTTGACTGTCCCGTACCTGACGATTCTATCAATTGCTCTTATCCAAGCATCCACTATCTTTGTGCCATGAACAACCCATCCCACTTCCTCTGATGGTAATGCTGAATCTGTCTCTCTCTGATAAAGCGGAAAATTGACAGGATTCATGTAAGGTTGTTTAATTTCTAATTTGGATATAAAATCTAAAACTTGTGGGAGCTCCATATCACTCACATCTATCAGTTTGACATTTTCGACGACTTTTCTGATAATAGAGAAATCCATATTTTCGTGGAGACGAAAGTTTATTTCATTAACAAGTCCCACATCATCCACACCATTTTCCCATAGATTGACCAGCAAGTCCCATCCGGATTTTCCCTGAGGTGTTTTGGACAAGTTACCTTTGCCCCATAACAAAAGATTGTTTATTTGTGGATTCAGACACAAGTTTCTAAGTATTATATTGACGCCTTCTTTGCTATACAGCGTCCCAATGATAGCGCATGCATCTAAAATTTGAGGAACTTGTCTTATGACAATATTGGGATCGCTCCATATAGTACATAGTCCAACATTCCCATTTCCTAAAATCACTTTATATTTTTCCGGTAGGTAAAGATTGTCCTGACCAATAGGCATAGAAAATCACTCGATTATAGAAATATCGTCGTATAATTATAAAAAAGTCGCCATTCATTGCTTAAATAATCAGAGAATAATAAATGTACGGATATAATGGGTTTAATGAAAGAATTCATGGATTTCCTGAAGGAATATAAAGTCATAGGGCTTGCTGTTGCCTTTATAATTGGCGTAGCATCAACCACGTTAGTTCAGTCATTAGTAAATGATGTAATAATGCCTATGATCTCACCTTTGATACCTGGTGGAGAATGGCAAAAGGCAACGTTATCTATAGGACCAATAATGATTAAATGGGGATCTTTTTTAAGTGCGGTAATAAACTTTGTAATAGTAGCATTTGCCGTTTTTATAATAGCAAAAAAGGTTCTTAATGAAGAAAGGGCAACAAAAAAATAGTTTATTTTTAATTGAATTTAATATCGATACCTATATGACAAATAAATAAAATTTCAAATGATTCATCTTTTGTCCAACATAAACAAACCTATAAATAACTTCGCTCTAATTCTATTGAAGGCTTTGATAGTATAAGTTTAAAAATTAAAGCCTTCTATTAATAAAGGATAATCATGGCACTTAGACCTGGAAGAACAACAAGAAGAGTAGAGAGACCTTGGACAAGAGTATCACAGAGAAAACCGAAAAAGAGTTATGTAGTTGGTGTGCCATATCCTAAAATTCATGTTTTTGAAATGGGAAGCAAAATAAAACAATTTGATACGTCTTTATGGCTAGTTATGGAAGATTCTATGCAAATCAGAGAAAACTCACTAGAATCTGCAAGAATTACATCGAATAAATACTTAGAAAAGTTTGTGGGACTAGAAAACTATTTCATGAAAGTACTTACTTATCCGCATCAGATTTTAAGAGAACACACGCTTGCCACGGGTGCAGGTGCAGACAGGTTCTCTATGGGTATGAGATTGGCTTTTGGAAGACCAAAAGGAAGAGCCATCATAACATCAAAAGGAAAAAAGATATTTTTATTGAAAGTTGATAAATCAAATTTAGCCCATGCCAAAAAAGCCTTGCACAGGGCCATTCAAAAATTACCGGGATCCTGCAAGGTTGTTGTAGGTAACTAGATTATTTTTATTCTACAAAATCAAATAGATCTTATGCAAGATAGTCTTTATCAAAATTTGATGACATTGAAATTAATATTAGAAAGTGCTAAAACTGCTTCTCTAATGGCATACACAAGTCAAAATCGAAGGGATTACGAAAGTGCCGGAAAATATAGATCATCCATTCATCGTCTATTCGGAGAAATGAACGAAAAGATTGGTTATGTTATAAGAGATGCAGGACAATATGGATCAAGTAATAATTATTTAGCTATATTAAAAGGCATCCAATTAGAAACTTCTAGACTATATGATATGGATAACAGATTAAATCCACAAGATGCCACACTCCTTATAGAAAAAATGTACAGTGATTTGAACAAAATTAAAGTTGGCGACAGAAAAGGACAAAAAATGGCGTTGCCCGCAATAATTATTGTCTCTTCTGTCAGTCTTGCACTTTTAGCCGCTTCTTCTGTCAGTCCGACTGCAAGAGTAGTTGATCCCTCGTCATTGACATATCCTTTCGGGCTGGCATTCCTGGCAATTTTCCTCATATCATTATTCTTCTTAAAAAAAGGAAAATAATTGTTGTTTTTTTAAATCGGAAAAACAAAATTAATTAGATCAAATGAAAGTGAACGACACTGAAATATTGTTGGATGCATTATACGAACATTTGAGGCTTATCAACGACGCTTCTGAGACATTAACCACACTGAAAAGCAGGGGATTGGAAACCCACAAATATTTTTATTCCATTGGAAACATGATAAGGGAAGTTGAAATATTCCTATTAGATATTGCCCAAAGATCTCCGTATATTAGGAACGAAAGCGGGGATTATATACCTGAATTTGAAACTCTACAAAGGCAAAGCTGGATTTTGGCCCAAACATCTAAGATCACCAATCCCAGACTAGCCGATCCAAATTATATTTCCAGAAAAATCAGCGAACTGAAAAGAGATGTCTCTGTTTTGAGATCAAAAATTTCAGAAACCAAAAAACATCATTCTAAACGATCAAAATTAGAACCGCTAGCATTAACAACACTAGGAATTATCGCGATATCTGGCGTTGGGCTAAGTAGTTTACTACTTTCATCGACACAAACAACCGCGCGATTAATAGAACCCTCGTCATTGACATATCCTTTCGGGCTGGCATTCCTGGCAATTTTAACTGTATCATTAATTGGACTCGGACACAAGAAAAATTAAACTAATTTATTTACTAATACCAATTATATTTTCATGAATAAAGAAATTCAGGAATTGAAAAAATTTGCTGGTGAAATTCTTTCTGAAGGATTAAAAAAGTACAACGAAATTAAAAAACCTATATTAAAAAAGCATAAGATTGGAGAAAAGATTGAAGATAACGGATTATATGAATGCACGACATGCGGGGACTTGTTGGCTATAATAAAAGGTGAAAGACTGCCGACATGTGATGTATGTTACGCAAAGAACATCAAAAACTCATGGATAAAAAGATCAGAGAAAGTTAATTTCATATCTAAAAATCCCAACATTGAATTTGAAAGAGATTCTACCTTCATTGAAAAAATTGCGGATGGTATAACGGCAGTTTCTGGTAGTATGACCTTTGTATATATACATATAGTCTGGTTTGCGGTCTGGGTGCTGATTAACCTGAATATGACGATGTTAAAGCCGTTCGACCAATTCCCATTCGGATTATTGACAATGATAGTTTCTCTGGAAGCCATATTCCTTTCCACATTCATATTGATATCACAAAACAGAATAACAGAAAGAAGCGAGATAAGATCAGAGCTTGATTACAAAGTCAATGTCAACGCAGAAAAGATGATAACAGAAGCCTTAGGACTACTTCATGACATCAAAGAAAATGTAGAAAAGAAAGAGTAAGCGATAGAGAGTGATTTTAATTACAAATAAATCCTTTGTTCTTGAAGAAACAAAAAAATATGTGAGAGACAAATTAGAGGGTGAAGGTTCCGGCCATGATTGGTGGCATGTATACAGAGTATGGAAAAATGCTGTTCATGTAGGCAAAGGAGAAAAGGTGGATTTGTTTGTTGTCCAGTTAGCTGCATTATTACATGATATTGCTGATTGGAAACTCCATAATGGAGACGAATCTATTGGTCCTAAGTTAGCAAGAGAATGGTTAGAAGAATTAAGAGTAGAAAAGGACGTGGTTTCTCATGTTTGCGAAATCATAAAAAACGTATCTTTTAAGGGCGCTGGCGTGAAGCATAAAATGAAAACAAAGGAGGGAATGGTAGTTTGGGATGCTGATAAACTAGATGCTATTGGCGCTATGGGGATTGCCAGAGTGTTCGCCTATGGAGGTCATATGGATAGAGAAATTTATAATCCTGATATCAAAGTGATAATGCACAAATCTTTTGAAGAGTATAAAAATAGCAAAGGTTCTAGTATCAATCATTTTTATGAAAAATTACTTCTGTTAAAGGATTTGATGAATACTAAAACAGCAAAAAAAATTGCTGAGAGACGACATAAATTTATGGAAAACTTTTTAGAGAGATTTTTTAAAGAATGGAATGGAAAGGATTAGAAAGTTCCTAATTTCTTCCCTTCCAAAAGTTCTGATAATATATTTTTAAGATCCTTTATTTTTACACGAATTTGCTTTGTCGTATTTCTATCTCTAATGGTAACTGTATCATCTTTCAGAGTATCATAATCGCATGTTATATTAACCACTATACCTATCTCATCTGCACGAGCATATCTCTTTCCTATGGATCCGCTCTCATCATAAAGAACGTCAAAATCTTTTTTAAGGATTTCAAAAATTTCTCTTGATTTTTCTGGAATCTCATCTTTGTTAACCAACGGGAATACACTTGCTATATATGGAGATATATTGGCAGGAAATTTGAACCAATTCCATCCCCTTTCTTTATCTTCAACAAAGCAATGCAATAATACTCCTGTAATTGTTCTTTCTACACCAAACGATGGTTCAACAACATGAGGTATTACTTTCGTGCCATTATCTAAGGCGACTGACAAATCCGTGTTCGCATGTTTAGAATGTTTAATTAAATCATAATCTGTCCTATAAGCATTACCTACGGTCTCCTTCCATCCTATATCTTCAAAATCTATTTCCAAATCAAAATTTCCCCCAGAATAGTGCGGTGTTTCTTCTGGAAGCATGTGTCTAAACCTCAAATGGGACTCTGGTATGCCCAATGATTTATAGAATTCAAATTCTTTGGCCAGGAAGAATCCTATCCACTCATTTGGCAGAATTTTTTTCTTTAATGCATCTCCAACTTTGATTTTTATCGATTTTCCTTTTTTTTGCTGATCCTCTCTTGTAAACAACATTATTTCTTTATCTTTAACTTGATCAAAAAGAGGACATTTATCATTGTTTGGATCAAAAAACATTTCTACTTCCATTTGATTGAACTCTCTTACTCTAATCAAGAAATTTCTGGGTGATATCTCATTTCTGTAAGCATGTCCTACTTGAGCGACACCCATCGGTAGTTTGGCTCGGGTAGATCTAAAAACTCTTTGGAATGATGTAAACACGTTTTGAGCGCTTTCAGGTCTTAAATATCCCACTTGTCCTCCAACAGAACTAATCTCAGTTTTAAGCATCAAATGAAAAACTCTAACATCAGATAATTTGCCTTTACAGTTAGGACAAACCAATTTAGCGTCACGTATGATTTTGGTCAATTCTTCATTAGATTTACCTTCAACAAAATTCCCTGTTTTTTCTTCAATTATATGATCTGCCCTGAACAAACTTTTACATTTATCACATTGCGTTATCGGATCAACAAAAGAATCCACATGACCGGATGCCTTCAAAACTTTTTCTGATAAAATCGTGGATCCGTCTATCTCAAAGACATTGTCCAAAGATTTAATGAAGGTTTTTCTCCAATATTCGATAAATTTTCTTTTCAGCAATGTTCCGATAGGACCATAATCCCAGAATCCTGATATTGTAGGATAAATTTCTGCAGTAGGAAAAACTATCCCTCTATTCAAACAGATTTTTTGTATTTCATCCAGTTTAGACATATACTAGCCTCTTAGTTAGTTTATAATAATAAACTAAAAAATCTTACTTATCTACTTTTTTCTGGTGTTAAATATGGATAATCCTATTCTTTCGCGCCCAAACAGCCAACCATCTCGAGCATTATAATACATTCTTTTTTCCTTTTTGTAAGTCGCAAATCCCATCATATATACAAAGGTTCTTCTCCAGCTATTGCCTTCTGGATTAAGCAAAATTCTTTTTGTTTTCCATTCAATACCATCTGAAGATTTCATCTCCAATATTCTCGATCTATTTCTTCCAAGTTCATCTTTATACCAATTTAGTCCAAATCCATAATTTCTATTAACAGGACGCAAAATTATATCTCCAATTGGCTGTTCGACCGTTTCGTATGGTCCAAGAATATTTTTAGAATCGGCATATCCCATAAGCTTGGGTTCAGGAAAATAACAATCTTCCATCCACTTAATACCCGAAGCAAAATACAACCTATATTTATTTTTTCCAAACTTCACTAAGCAAGGATTACCGATATTCCTCCCTTGCCAAGCAAACTTCGTTTGTAAAACTATTTTTGGTTTTGACCAGTTTTCTAAATCTTGAGAAACTATAACTTCCAAGTTTGAATGTAATATTTTTGTCATAGGAACAATGAACTTGAGTTTTTCGTAAAAAAGATAATAATGTTCGTTTTCTGAATAAATGAAGGGTCTTATTCCAAAAATCTTTATAAGCCTTCCTCTGCTCCAGGTTAAGCCGTCCCTTGATTTGTAATGATAAATTCCAAATATAGAATGAGCAAAAAGATTCCATAAACCGTTTTTAGATTTATCCGGTGGGAGAACAGTTGGATCAGCAATTATCAATTCAAACTTAGAAGGTTCAATGAGGGGATTCTTGGGATGATCTATCCATTCTTTATTTTTCAATTCGGTCATTATTTATTTTGGTAATGTTGTCTTATATCATTAGTTTTTTGGAGTTGGATATTAAAAAAGGAGAGGCACCCATCTCTTTACCTTCTTTGTGTATCTAACATATTCTTGTCCGAATAGCTTTTTCAATTTTTTTTCCTCATATAAAACCACGAACAGATGAAAGGAAACAAAAAATAAAAGTGCTAATTCAAGGAATTTGACATTCCATGTATTGATGAATAAACCGATTATAAATGTTAAATATCCTGCGTACATCGGATTTCTGGTATATTTGTATGGCCCTACAATTTGAAGTTTTTTCGGTGGATCTAACGGTGATGGTGTACCATTTCCACGTTCAATAAAAATAATGACACAATATACTATAAGTGATAACCCAAGGAAAGAAACCAAAGAACCTAAATTAAATTGGAATATAAAGTTACTTATTGGCTCTCCATAAACGGCGTTGGGAATGAGCCATAGACCGAAAAATCCTAAAAATATCCCCGACCAAACAATTGTTTTAAGATAATTTAGCAGTCTTAAACCCATATATTATATTTACAATTGATAGTATTCAAACTTATGCACCTTCACAACAAAAAGTGCTTTCCAGTCAAATATTAAATTGCTAAATTCTAATCTAATTTTTCTCGATATTTCTTCCATTTCATTCGTATTCCTAGTCATCAAAACACAAATTATATCATAATCTCCCATAACAGAAATCAAAGAAGTTACCCTTGGATGATTTTTCAGATAACTGACAAATTTATCAAATTCTTCATCCGTTATATTGTGTAATTTTATATACACAGAAGCTGTCAAAGGATATCCAACAGTTGAAGGAACTACGAATATTCCTGGGTAAAATACGTGATTTTCCAGCATTTTCTTTATCCTATTATTGACGGAATCTATCGATAAACCTACCTTTTTAGCTATACTGGTTAGTTTTTCCCTGCCATTTAGCTGAAGAATATTCAATATTTCCTTGTCTTTTTCGTCTAAAATTATCGATTTTTCCTGGGTTTTCTTCTTCATATATCTTAATTATTTGACTAAGTATTTAAATCTTTCTTAAAAATTAAGACAAAATAGAAGAAAAACTTAACTATCTCTATTACAATAGTTTAATCACCAAAAAGTGATGATATGAGTCCAAAAATAGAACAAATGCAGATGGCAGAATTGGAAGAATGCGAGGTTTGCAGAGCTTTTGTAACACAAAGCAGACCTAACCCGATTTGCCAGATATGTGTTAAAAGAACCTGTCACAATTGTCAGAGAGGATGCGATAGATGCGGACAAACATTTTGCATGCAACATTCAAGCACGTATGAAAGATGGAGACAGGGAACTAAGCATTTCTTCAAACTCTGTGAGATATGCAAAGATGTTTGGAAGTGAAAAATATGGCATTAAAAGATTCGGAAAAAATGAAATGCGAAAATTGTAGTGAAGAACCCACAACCTCAGGAATAGCATGTAAAATCTGCGGCAAAAAATTGTGTGAAAAATGCCAAAAAACATGTGAACGTTGCAATGACAGTATTTGTAACAAACATTCAGAGAAAAGACATAGAATAAAAGGCGGTCGTCAGACAATTGTAATGCTTTGTGAATATTGTGAAAAGGTTTTTAAATTATAGTTGAAACGGGTGTTAGTTGATGCAAGAGATCAAAGAAAAAACTGAGGTATTAACAACCGCCAAAATTATGAAAATGTATAAAGAAGGCCGTAGAGATTTTTCAAATGTTAGATGCATAGGAGGATTGTTTAGTGGCGTAAATCTATCTGATACTAATTTTAGAAGCTCCAATTTGAGTTTTTCTGATTTTAGTAATGCAAACCTATCAAATACAGATTTTACAAAAGCTAATATGTGCTGGAGTGATTTTGAAAACGCAAATTTTAGAAACTCTAAATTAAACAACACGAACTTGAGCTGGTGCGCTTTTATAAACACAAAGTTCGAAGGCGCTGATGTTAGCTGGTCTGATTTTAGTTGGTGTCTTTTAATCAATATTAATTTAGGATCAACAGAGCAAAAAGGAGCACGTTTTGGTAATGTAGCAAGAAGTTGGGAAGAAATAACCGATTATGGAATGCAATTGGCGTTAAAGTTTTTGAATGACGCTAAAATTCCGTCAAAACTTAAATCGATACTTAATTCTATAGTTGATGAAAAACAGAAAGAGTATAGGGTAATGAAAGATGTAGCTATAGCACTTGGTGAAAATATTACTAAATCACTAATAATATATGAATCCCCGATATTATCTAGTGCATTACCTAATGTTTATATCAAAGTCGGGATGGGGAGTTTGTCAAAATATTCTGAACATCAAATGACACTTGGAATTCACCTATACTCCTCGGGTTCTCCATACGTTCTCGGATCTCCATATTCACAGTTCTCTCTATATAGGGGAATTAGTAAATACAACGGTTTTAGAGGACAAAACTATGTCTAATATTATTAAATTCAAATACATCATTGTTATTGATTCGATACGTGATATCACAAAAATTACAAGAGATAGATAATTATGAAATTTAAGATAACCGTTGTACAATTTAAAATTAAACAGTTCTCTCCAGAGGAAAATCTTAAGAGGGCTGAAGAATTCATAAAAAAGGCGTCATTATCAAAAACTCAAGTAATTATATTTCCTGAAGATTTCATTACAGGACCAATATTAGGTAAAAAGGAATTTGTAGATTTTGAAGGGAAATATAGAAATTATTTCCAGAAATTAGCTAAGAAATATTCAATTGCCATAGTGCCGGGCTCTTTCGTAGAAGGGGATATTAGAGGATGGTACAATACAACTTACTATATCGATGCTGAAGGAAAAATAAGAGGCAAGTACAAAAAAATTAACTTATGGTTACCAGAACGTAGATATTTAACACCAGGAAATGAGATTTCTGTTTTCAACACAAAATATGGAAAAGTGGGATTAATCATTTGTTGGGATCTTATGTTTCCTGAAATATTTAGAAAAATGGTAAAAAAAGGGGTCAACATAGTATTTTGTCCTAGTTATTGGTGTAAAGAAGATGCTGGCGTGGGTATGAAGTACGATAAAGACGCTGAAGTTAAGAGTGTAAATTCACTATGCACTAGCAGAGCATTTGAAAATGGCGTAATATTAGTTTTTACTAATCCTGCAGGAGAATTAAGAATAGGTAAAATAAAAAATAAAATAATAGGACAAAGTCAAATCACGGCACCATTCAAAGGGCCTATAAAAAAATTAAACCACAATAGAGAAGAAATGTTCATTGAAGAAATAGATACAGATATTCTAAAAGATGCGGAAAGAGCGTACAAAATAAGAGAGGATCTGAAAAATAGGGTCTTATATTAAGTTAAAGATCTCACGACAATAACTTTACATTCTTAGATTTTATATTTATTTTACCGCCTGTCGGTTCTGCTAATACGTTCTCGCAAACTAGGCATTTTACAACAGACGATGCCTTATCAAAAATTATTTGTTCGTTTTTGCATTGTTCACAAACAACTTTCAAAAATTTGCTGCTTGGAGATGGTACTAAATCCATAATTTACACCTTCACGATTTGAAATTTTTTGGCTCTGAACCCTTGCCCCTTTGTATGTTTTTTGCCGCATTCTTTGCACAAATATCTTAGGTCCACCTTCTTCGTGGTTTTCTCATGGTCTGGTTTTGGTCTTGGAAAACTACCATAACCTTCTAGCTTTTTCAAGTATCTTCTTTGACCCTGAGCAACAGATCTTCTAGGTCTTTTTTTGGCAAGTTCAACCGTATGAGTAGTATGCTTTTTACAAAAATTGCAGTATATTCTCATTGTTTGAGGCACGTTCAATTCATTCACCTTCAATTTCTTTTGCTTTTCCTGTTTTTATAAATAATTGCGCGTTTTCTTTCGGTATAAATACAATATCTCCTTTATGATATGGACCATACTTTTTTAAATCTATGCCTATGAAATCTTCAGCATCTTCCAAGAACTCTATTTCTTGCTCTTCTGCCTCTTCGTCCTTTTTTTTATTGTCTATTCCAAATAATCTGTTGATAGTTATTTCTCTCTGACGTTTCAAGAAATCAATTACTGCTTCAAAAAACTCTTTTTCAAGTTCTGTCAAATTCTCAGGTATTATACCTGTCCTTACTGAAATAATGGCCTGTTCCATTATTTTCGTTTCTCTTCTATTAAAGATGTCTTCAATTATTCTACGTATGTTCCGCATCTCCATTGATGCATCTACATCTTTTTTCCTTTTTGAAAGATGCTCCTTATGCCTCAGGTAAACCTTCACTTTATCAAAAAAATCTTCAGGGATTTTGGACAGGCTGTGTATTTTCTGCTCCTCTCTCTGAATTTCCCTGATATACTCAAAGGTAATTGTTTCTTCTTCTGCCATAATATAGAATTAAACAACAAGATTGAAATATATGACTTAACAAGGCAAACTCAATGTTTAAATTTAAAACTTGTAGTAGATTATTTGAAGGGCGATTAATATAGAAGAAAAATTGACTATCAATAAGCAAACGTTAAAGGCCTTGTCTTCAGACACAAGAGTCGGTATATTAAAAAGTTTAAAATCAAGAAGGATGCATCTTTCGGAAATAGCGGCCAAACTTCAAATATCACCTTCGACAGCAAAAGAACATATGGTTTATCTACTATCATCCGGTTTAGTTGACTTGAAGGATGAAGGAAGAAAGTGGAAATATTACGAATTAACAAAAAGAGGACAATGTGTTGTGAGTCCTATAGAAATTAGAATGGTCCTAGTCTTGGCCTCGACTTTTATAGGAGCCGTGTTTGCATTCAATAATTTCATAAATAAGTTTAAACCTGTTTCTGAAGCATTTGGAAGCGCGAACGACAAGACGTTAGCTTCACCTGCTATTATTACTCAAACGTCCTTCCCGTTTTCAGAGTTCTTGCTTGTTTTATTGACAACATTAATTCTCGGCATAACTCTAGGATACATTATATTTCGATACAAAGAGAAGAATCTACTGTATGGCAACCTCTAAGACATTTTTAAATGTTTAATTATGTTTTAAAATATTCGAATAAAATGTCAGGATTTCAATCATTAAATTTGAGCTGTTTGAAAAGATATGCTTCATCTGGAGGAAGATATGAAATAGATCCGCACCGATTATCTGTTTTAATATCTAGTTTAAGCCAATATGTAACTACATGGAGTGTATACTTTGAGAAAAATGGATATAAAGGCGGCGATACAGGAAATTATAGTCCTGCTTGTTATATTTTAGCTGGTACAGGAAACGATAAAGCAATCTATTTACTAGTACCCACCATTGATTGGAGCAACGAAACAGGAATTGAAATGGTTATTTTAGCTACGCTGATTATGGGTCATGAAATATCATTTCGAATAGAAGAACACGGATCTATTTTAGTCGACCCCGAAGCTTTGCATGAAATTGGGAAAGAACTAAAAAGACAAACTACTATATAACAAGCCACGATATATTCGTGAAAATAGTTAAAATATATAAAGATTATTTTTCTTCTGAGATAACTTTTATTTGGCATAATTCGTGAAAACCATGTTTTCCATGCTCTCTGCCCATACCAGATTCCTTATAACCACCAAAAGGATTGCATGTAAACCAGTGAATGGCAGAATTTATTTCAACAGTTCCGGTCTCTAATCTCGACGCAACTCTATGCGCTCTTTTTTTATCATTAGTGAAAACTAGCGAACCCAAGCCGTATTTTGTGTCATTTGCCAATTCTACAGCCTCGTCCTCTGTTTTAAATTTATGGACTATTAAAACCGGGCCAAATACTTCTTCATTCCAAACTCTCATATTTTTTGATATATTTGTTAAAATTGTTGGCATGTAATACGCTCCTTTCAAATTGTCTGGCTTTCTGCCGCCAGTAATGATCTTTGCTCCTTTCTTAACTGCATCATTAACTTGCTCTTCCAACAATTTCAGCTGCCTTTCAGCAACTAAACTACCAGTTTCTGTATCTGGGTTTTCCGGATCTCCAACTATTTTCTCCTCTATCTTTCTTTTTAATTTGTTAACAATGTCATCAAAAATAGATTCATGAATTAAAAGTCTCTTTAACGCATCACAGCTTTGGCCGCAATTTCTGAATCTTTTTGCATAGATCTTATCAATAAATTGATCGGCATCCACATCTTCAAATATTATACCTGGATTTGATCCACCCATCTCTAAAATAACTTTAATAAATTTTTTTGCTGCTGTTCTGTATACCTCCTTCCCTACTTTCGAGCTACCAGTGAACCAAATTAAATTTACATCTTGATTTATCAACTGTTTACCTGTGTCTCCCGCACCATAAACTTCAGAGAAAACTCCATCCGGAAGGTTTTTAGATAACATTATCTCTTCTATTATTTTGCCTGTCAACGGACATTCTTCGGAGATTTTCCACACAACTGTATTTCCTGCGATTAAATTTGGAATAACTCCCCATACAAACATACCAAAGGGATGGTTCCATGGTGTGATTACTGCAACTGTGCCATAAGGTTCGTATACAATTCTATGAATTGTTTTGTCATCTTCATATGTCACTTCTTCTTTAAGACTATGCTCCCCGTTTTCTAAAAACCATTTAAAATCATTAGAATACCTATCAATCTCCATTTCTGCATCTTTGAACGTTTTTCCAATTTCTTTTATAATCATCCCAATAATTTCTTTTCTTCTTTCCGTGAACTCTTCAAGAACGGGTCTTATTATTTCGGTCCTTCTTCTTACTCCAAGTTCTTTCCACATTAGCTTTGCTGAATTGGCTTTGGCCACCTTATTCTTTATTTCTTTAAGCGTGGAGATTCTGACTTCTCCTATATTTTGATAATTTTTTCCTGGGTTTGTCGATATCAAAGTTTTCATAGTATACTGATTAAAAAACAGAAATAAAAATTCATCTATTGTTTCTTAAATTTTTTATATGGGTAGTTAACCGGATTTTTAATATTCTCGTGGAATTCATCACCGCAATAAATTCCTATATCCTTGTACATTTCACTATTGCAGTTAGGCGGAAGGATGTTTCTTTTCTGCATTTTGTGCCATCTTATCTGTGTATTTATGTAGTTTGTTCTCATAGGAGGAAAATTTTTTTCATTCCATAAGCTTATTTCTTTCTCTATATCCTCCCAGCTCCAGCCAACATTTCTCAAAAATGTAATTAGTACGAACAACGCACGTTTTCTGCCGTCTGCTAATTTGCCTTCTAAAAGTTTCAAAATGCATGGAGGAAAATATGTTTTGCCGAAATATCTGGTTTGCATTTGACCTCTAGTAAATTCATGTCTTTTCTCTTTCGGCTTCTGTTTCTCTTGCCAATCCAAAGCCTCTACTACTAAGCCCGACGCTTCTGTAAGTGTTGGCTTATCTGCCAAAAATTTATTTTCTAATTTCATTTTTCTAATTTCTGAATCTTCTTTCTTGAAGTCGTCCAATTCCGAAGACGTCAACGGCAAACTCACCAAAAGAGACTTTTCATGCAGAGCATATGGCAATCTAAACAGATGACGAGACGAGATCAAAGCAGAATCAACAGACACAACCTTTAACGGATCCAATCCTTCTTTATTAGCAATGTCTTGGGGTTTTTTCTTTATCCTGTTCGCAATAGAAAACGTCGTTCCCAATTCCAATATTTTCTCTTTAAGCTGATCTGAAATATAATTTTTCAAATATTCTAAAACAGTTCTTGGTAAATCGGGGAATAATGTTTCCATGGGCTTCGAGTTCACAGTTTTCGGAAACGCTTCAAATGGTATGCCCAAATGAAAACCTTTTCCTCCTGTCGATTTTAAAGAATACCTTCTTATTCCATGATCTTCCAAAGCTTCTATAAGCAGTTTTGTGGTAATTTTAGTTATCTCAAAATCTGGACAATCCGGATCTATTATCAAGTCCCACCCTATTCTTAATTTTTCAGTTTCGCTTCGGAGAGCTTCAGTAGAAAGCGACATGGGGTTAGACCAACGTTCCAAAGAGCCGTGAAAGGAAACTACGCCTTTCTTTACTAATTGCAAAATATCTTCAGGATAAGCTATTATATTTGGCCTTTTGTCAAAGCTGCCTGTCGGGTATACACCTATTACCTCCCTGTTTTGTGCAATTTCTAAAAGCATTTTTTGAACGTCTTTTCTAGAGTAATACTCAAGTATTAAAGGAAAGTTAGCCATATTATCCCTATCGATTGGAAGAATTAAATATTTAGGCTACTATTTAAAAATCTAATATTCGTAAATATTAGACAACGGTGAACGGATGGGAAGAATAAAAACACTACAAATTAAAAGGGCTGGACAAGATCTCTTGAGCTTAAATAGAGAAAGATTTGGCAGAGATTTCACAAAAAATAAACGGCTTGTTACTGAACTTTTGAACTTAAGCTCTAAAAGAACAGAAAACAAACTTGCTGGCTATATTACTCATATTGTGAAGAAAAATCATTTGAATAAAAAATATACTGCTCCTATACAAAAAGAAGACAAAAGACGTGGAAGACAAAGAAGATAAGTGGTGGCTCATCAGCTACCATCGACAATCATTAAATCATGATGGGACGGTGTATTCATCGCCACCTATATGAATTATATAAAAAGACTTAAAGACTTATATGGATTGAATAGGCGATCAATTTTTGTCAGGTTCATATAAATCAAAAACAATTCCGTCCTCGCAAATTGGATCAACATATTTTGCGATTAATTCCTTATGTAGAGGATGTGGAACATAATTGTTACGATCAGCTTCATTTCCAAAAGTCATTATGAAGCCATGCGTATATCCTTTTCCGTATGGCTCTATGCTTACACTCGGACCCCAAACATAATTAACGATACCGGGTATCTGACCTTTTAGTACCAACAAAGCTCTAGATAATTCTTCGATTTGCTCTGGTTTTGTTTGCGGATAGAATTTAAAAAGCACAATATGGTGTATCATATTTACTATTTTTATTAGTAAAATATTTAAACAACGAAATTATTACATATCAAAACTGTGATAATAACCACTATAGTGCCTCATAAAATCATTTTGGCAAGAACAAAATATTATCATATCCGTATCTCTCTAAAGGTGTGTGTTCTCTTATTTCTCCGCCTTTGTATTCTAACGGCTGATATCCTCTGTTTATCATGTGCAAGACAAGATCTCTACTACATACAACTCCCTTAATATTCATATCCCCTACTTCAAGAGAAACAATTGGACGATAAAAATGCAACGTTTCTTCCATTCCACGTAAAATTTCACGTTCTGAGCTCTCTGCATCAACTTTAATAAAACCCGGTCTTACACCCGTTTCACCAACATATTGATCAATAGATACTGCTTCAACTGAATATTGTTTTGGGTTTAATTTTCTTCTTGTTCTTTCGTCTGCTCTTGCATCATAAACAGAATTCAATCCGGAAAATCTAACACCATAATCTCTCAATTTGAGATATGTTGGTTCCGAATATACTGCTAACTTTTCGCAACGAATATTACTTCTTCTAGCGTTAGTTTCAAGTATACCAAATGTAGATTCTGAAGGTTCAAACGAACGGACTCTCCCGTCATCACCAACAATTTCCGATGCCAATAACGTAAAATAGCCGAAATGAGCACCAACATCGAAAAATGTCATTCCCTTCCTCAGATATTCCAATACCATAGAAGTTAAACCTTCTTCAAAAAAACCAAATCCAAAAATAAATGTTGACATGCCTTCAGGAAACAACATCGTCATTTCTTGATCCCAAAATGTTCTTGCCTGTGCCTTTATAGGAGTTTGAATGAGGCCTGCTATTGCCTGTAAAATTTTTGCATAAACCAATCTAGTTGGAGATTTGACAAGTTGCTGGATACGAGAGCTGCGATACAACTTTACTCTATTCCTAAATTCCTCTAAATATCTGCTATCCATAATCTCATCTTGTTTTGATTCTTGGAAAGTGAATCTAAATTTTAGAGAATAAGCATATAAAGCTGGCTTTGGCTAACCCACAATAACTCTAATCGGCTTCTTATTTATCATCGCCTTCAGGATTTCTTTCCCAATATCAGAATTTTTACTTATTTTAATTTCATTCTTCTTTCCAACTGTTGCTGACATGATGAAATCTTCGTCTATATAGATGGATATAAGCCTTCCATTAAGAGATTTATCAAACATGAATACCAATGAATTACCACTCTCAGCTAATCTATGATCTATTTCTTTGCCTACAGACAATATTCGAGGCTCGACATCTATATGTATTCCTAGATTTTTTTCAACCTCGCTGATGTTTTTGCCTTCTTTGCCTATGAGTCTGGCTATGACATCATTATCAACTCTTACAGTAATTCTATTGGGCGATGTGAACGATATTTCAGCTTGGGGATCGTATTTCCTGATCTCCTGCATAACAGTTTTCCTAGCCAAGTTCTCTATTGCATTATTTTTTTGCTGTTCTTCTTTGATGGGAACAACTACGTTCTCTTCCCCGAACGTATAAATCTCATAAACCGCTTTTCCTGTCTCAAAATCTCTTACTTCAACCAGCGGCCTTGCTAGGTCAGCTTCAGACATGCCTGTAGGTACACGAACCGTTAAGCTCAGTTCGTATACGTTTCTTATCTCTCCTCCTTTCAAGAATATGACCGTATCGATGACGTGGGGTATCATTCCCAGTTCCACCTTTCCAATAAACCTCTGGATCGCATCTATTGCTTCAGAAGAATGCATTACGCCAATCATCCCAATTCCAGACAGTCTCATGTCAGCAAATACTCTGAAATGCTTATCCATTCTGACTTCATCAAAAATTGTATAATCTGGTCTTACAAGCAATAAAATATCTGCTGTTTTCGCATAATCCCCGCCTAACGGACCGTATTGTGTAACTTCAGGCCCGACTTGAAGATCTCTGGGAGATTCTAAAGTCTTGACAATGACATCTTTTTCTTTGACGTAGAAGTCGGCTATTGACGCTGCTAACGTGCTTTTGCCAGAACCAGGAGGTCCGGCAATAATTATGCCCTCTGCCTTTTCTTTTAATCTCTGCATCAACTTTTGTGACAGTTTATAATCTTCTAAAGAAAGTTTAACAATCGGTCTCACTACAGTAATCTCAAAGCCATCAGAAAACGGAGGACGGGCAATAGCTATTCTATAAGTGCCGTGCTGTATAATCACAGCGCCTCCACCTTCTGCTTCAATAAACGTGTCGGGACTTGATTTAGCACTTTCTACTGTTTCATGGATCATTTTTTGCAGTTCATCCTTTGTCAACGGCTTACTGCCTATTTTTGTCAATAAAAACTGACCTGGCTTGCCTCTTTTCGCCATAGGTACGACGTCTTCTTTCAAATGAAGACTCATAGTATCTGAGGTGAAATATTTCTCGAACGGTAATTGCTTAATTTCAATATCTGGTGGCGTATAAGCTGTTAAAACACCTTCTGCTTCTCCTACCAGTCCTTGAACATAATCTGCAGTCAAAAGAACCGCATTCTCATTCTTTGCGACGTCTCTTATCATAGCATCTAACCTGCCGCCCCTGGCCAATTTAATATCTTCCAGACTCGGCCTCTCTCCTGTAAATCTAAGGGCAATCTTCTTTGTTTCACAGATTTTTCGTATATTCTTCAATTCATCAAGACCTGTGAATCCAATCTCTCTTCCTCGAGAGGCCTGCGACTGAAGCTCATCAAGAGTAGCCAAAGGCACTATTACTTCCTCTAAGCCCTCTATTTCGCTCTTAGTAAGCATTTCAGAAATCTTACCGTCAATGATTATGCTTGTATCGAGCACGACTTTCTTAGCTTTCATCAAATCACATAAAAAAATTAGATTTAATAGAATTTATACACTTCATTGTTTATTATGGTTTTTAGATAATATACTCTCTTTTTTACCCTAAACAAATTCTTTTAAATGTCTTTAACCAAATTTTCAAGTGGTACACATAAATCACAATAAAATGTGCCCAGACTGTGGAAGTAGAAAAATAACAATAAAAGAGAGCGAACAGATTTGCAGTAAATGTGGACTAGTACTTTCTGAAGGCGTTTTTGTAGGCAACGAGCTGATAGTCTGAACAAAATATAGCAATAAATACAGAGAGTTCGTTTAGAGTCATGTGTCTATATCTGAGAATCTGGTATATCAAACATATCTGTCAATATGATCATCTGCCTTTCTGAGTTCACCATCTATTATTTGTGGATTTCTAGAAAAACCATACCATGCATAAATAACTAAACCAGTAAGAATGATCCCACCTACAGCATATACACAACCGTCAACATCTGGAAGTTTCCCGTTTATTCTCCCCAATCTATACAATAATAAGGTAACTACGTCAGAAACAGCTAAAACAGCAGCCGCACAGCCTCCCAATGGGTTTCTATATAAATCACTCATATTCCTTAATAACCAAAAGAAACGAATTTAAACTTCATACATGCCTATGAAAATGAGCTTAAATATACATATTCAAAATAAATTATAGCTTTGACCTACAAAAATAACGCAGGTTATTTCTGGTGGTCATAAGAAATAATAAAAAAGAGGAATTTAGATGGAGAGAAATTTTGGAAAAAAAAGATTTGGTAATTACCCAAGAGAAGAGCATGAAGTAACATGTTCTGATTGTGGTGAAAAAGCAAAAGTACCTTTCAAACCAAGTCCAGGTAGAAAAGTATATTGCAGAGCTTGTTGGGAAAAACACAGAGATGCTGGCGACTTATAAGTAATATACTAAGTCTAATACGTTGGAAATTTTTTATTTTATTATCTTTGTTTTTACTAAAATGATTTCTTATTACCAACAAAGGTTAAATCTAATTTTTGATGTGTTTAGAAAACAATTCAATGTTCAGTAACAAATCTGGAACACATTCATGGTTGTTGATTTCATATGGAGAAATCCATTTGTATTCGGAATGTTCATCTTTTTTCACGATCACTTTATCGTTATTGCTCCTCAACAAGAACGGAATAACTATCCACCTCCCATCCTTGTTATTAATTTCATAAGATTTTCCAGAACTCACGATTTCAACAACTAACCCTGTCTCTTCTTTAGCTTCTCTGAGAATGCAATTTTCAGCCGTTTCATATTCGCCTATATGACCACCGACAGAATCCCAAATATTTGGCTTGAATTCTGCATTCGGTGATCTTTTTAATATTAGAATATTATTTTTGAACATCAATAAACCAGACGTGAACACCCGCGTTTCCACAGAATTATATTGCTTTTCAATAAATTAATAATTCCGATTATTTGAGTCTTTTAACAATTTCTTCTAATTTCAATTCTTCTTCCTTTCCTGCCTTCATATCTTTTAATTTGTATTTTTGTGATTTAGATTCTTCCGGACCTATAATGATCACAAACGGTATATTTTTTCTATCAGCATATTTCAATTGCTTGTCTAATTTTGATTCTGGATTAGAGTACAATTCTGTATTAATTTTTTCATTTCTTAACTTATTGGTTGTCTCTAACGAGATCTTCATCAACTCTTTAGAAAATATTGTTACTAACACAGTAGACGAAGTTTTCAATTCTGGAATTAAATCAAATTGTTCTGCAGCTTCTAAAGTTCTATCAAAACCCAGACCAAATCCTGTTCCTGGCATTTCAAGTCCAGAAATTGTTTTCACAATTTTATCATATCTTTCACCACCGAGAACCGAGCCAACGGTAAAACCTGGAATTTCTATTTCCCATATGATTCCAGTGGAATAAGAGAATGATCTAACAATAGTAGGATCAAACTCAAACCATGAATCGTCAAATCCTATATCCTTCAGATATTGTAAAACTATTTTGATGTTTTCATTGGGTTTAATGCTTTTTACAAATTTCAAATACTCTTTAGATTTGCTTTGAGAAATGCCTTTTGATATCATATTCTTTATCACACCGTCTTCTCCGATTTTTTTTAATTTGTCAATGGAAGATAATGCTTCATAAGGAATATCGCTTAGGAGTGAACGATCATTTATCAATGCTTTAGCTTTTTTAAAGCCTAGTCTTCTATAAATGTCTAATGATAATGCAATGACCTCTGCATCAGCGTATGAAGATGAAACACCGAAAATATCAGCGTCGCACTGAAGAAACTCTCTATATCTGCCCTTTTGTGGCTGTTCTGCCCTGAAAGCTGGCTGAATCTGGTAACGTTTGAATGGTATGACCATTTCCTTAGCAAATCTTGCAACCACTCTGCATGTGGGGACAGTTTGATCATAACGTAAAATAACATTTCTTCCTCCGAGGTCTTTGAATTTAAAGAAAAGTTTTTCATCTTCGCCTATTTGACCCTGGAAAATTTCTATTTTTTCTAATGTTGGCGTTTCTAAGGGATCATACCCCCAAAGCTCAAAAATTTTTGTAATTTTTTCCTTTAACCACTGACGTTTTCTCGCTTCTTCGGGTAAGAAGTCTCTCATACCCTTTACTGGTTGGAACTTTTCATTTGGCATATTTATCTATTCTCACAGTGAAATTTAATTACTTATATTTTCAAGTGGGATCTGTACGCTTTTCAACAGATCTCGCATGACCTTCCAAACTTTCTAATCTTGCCAGAGTTGTCACTGTCTTCTGTAATTTCCCAATACCCGTTTTAGTAATATTTTGGAAACTCACAAATTTAATAAAATCTCTAACAGACAATCCTCCCCTAATCCTAGCTAGGCCTGATGTTGGCAATACGTGATTGGGTCCGCTAGAATAATCACCTAACGCTTCAACTGAATTCTCGCCAATAAAAATACTTCCGGCATTTTGAATTCTTCCCAGATATTCATTTGCATTTTCTATCATAATCTCCAAATGCTCTGGTGCAAATTCATTAGCTATCTCAAAACACTCTTCAATGGTTTTGGTAATAATAATTTTGCCGTTATTTTTTAAGGATTTTTCAGCAATTCTTTTTGTCGAGAGATCAGATAGCTGGTTTTCGATTTCTACTTTCACTTTATCGACAATTTCTTTCGAATCTGTGACTAGAACTGGGCATGCATTTACGTCGTGCTCAGCCTGAGCTATTAAGTCCGCGGCAATATATTCAGGTTTTGAATTTTTATCTGCTATGATTAAAACTTCTGTGGGTCCGGCAATGAAATCTATATCAACATCGCCATAAACAAGTTTCTTTGCTACGGATACGTACTTATTCCCAGGTCCAACAATCTTGTCAACTTTGGGTATGGTTTCGGTGCCATATGTCATAGCAGCAATCGCCTGTATGCCGCCAACTTTGAAAATTTCTTTCACTCCTAAAACATCTGCAGCGACAACTATAGCTTCATTAGCTATAACAGAATCATCTTTTATTTTAGGTGGCGTACAAATTACGATTTCCTTTACTCCAGCTATCTTAGCAGGAACAACAGTCATTAAAACAGTCGAGGGCAAAGGATAATTCCCACCCGGAATGTAACAACCAACTCTTTCAATTGGTACTATTATCTCTCCCAATTCTCCTATATCGTTTGCCATTCTCCATGCTTCAGGAAGTTGATTTTTGCAGAAACCCTCTATTCTATTCTTGGCATTTTTTATTTCTTGTATCTGATCTTCCGAAAGTGATTCGTATGCTTTTTTTATTTCTTCATTCGATACTCTCATTTTATCTCGGTTGATGCTAACTTTATCATATTTTTTTGTCAGTTTGATAATAGCTTTGTCTTTCTCTCTCTTAACTAATTCTATATCTTTAGCTGTTACCGATAAATCAGATTTTGAAAAACGTTCAAAGTTCAGTCTTTTATAATCTCTAACTATTTCCATTCCTCTCTCCTCCTTTAATAACGTAAGTTGCAGCCATCCGATGTAAAGGAAATCCTTCAATCTGAGATAGTTTATCCGCAATCCATCTCTGATTTCTCAAGCCTCTATCATTATATTTTAAAATCGGAACTTGTCTAAGGAAGTCCCTAACGCTAAGTTTAGAATAAGATCTCGCAGAGCCGCTAGTTGGAGATATGCAAGTTTCGGCCCCATAATCACTTATTGCTGAGCTGAAATTACAACATATACTACCCGCAGAAGGTGGGTTGGAGCTAAAGTACTCCAAATATTCTTTAGAGATGTCGTCATAAATTACCAGTATCTCTGGTGCTATCTTATCACAAATTTCTCTAGCTTCCTGTGGTGAATTCACTATAAGTATTCTACTTCTTTTGGTCAGGGCTTCTGTGACATACATTCTACTTGTTTCTTCCAGTTCTCCCACTATTTCAGTCAGGCAACCAAACATTTCTTCAAGTTTTTCACCTGAATCCGTAATCAATACTGATCTAGAAGATGAGCCATGCTCGCATTGACAAGCCATTTCTAACGCAACTTTTTTGACATTATACGGACTTGGCGCAATTACAACTACTTCACTTGGTCCTGCAGGAAGGTCAATTCTTGTGCCAAATTTATATTGCACATATCTTTTCGTTGCATCTACTTCACGTCCGCCTGGTCCACAAATCATATCTACTTTTGGGATGACATCTCTTCCAGTTTCTTTTATTCCTAAGGCGAAGGCTGCTATAGCCCTTCTTCCTTGCATCACATAAATATCATCTATGCCAGATAGAAAAGAAGCTGCTAGAATTCCTTGGGATATGTTTCCTTTCTTCGGATAAGTTGCTAAAATAACTTTTGTAACACCTGCTTGCTTAGCCATCAATGCTACATTCATAACTGTTGTTGGATAATCCGGAGATGAGTAAATACCTACTGTGTCTATAGGCAACATACGATACTCTATACCCAAGTCGTAAACACTTGCAGTATACGGAGAACATTTTTCAGCTTGTTTGACAGCCTTTATCCTGATTTGATTAGCAAAGTCTAACATTGCACCTCTTTCATCATCAGACAAAAGTAAAAAAGTATTTGAGACCGCTGTTCTCGGAACTCTCAGCCTCCCATCCCAGTTGCCAAATCTTTCGTTGTTATACCTAATTATAGCATCTACTCCGTATTTTTTGACATCATCAACTGCTCCTATTGCTAGCCCATCCAACTCTTCTGTAATCTCTCCATAGAGCAACTCCTCCTGAAGTTGATCTGCAGAAATTACGGGTATTTTTATGAAGTAAATCACTCATTTTTATCATCTTGGTATCTTATCGCTTATCAGTTCCAGAAACGGATAATTTACCGTTATTGGTAAAAATAATTAGATCACTGTCTTGAATTCCCAAACTGACAATTGATCCTTCTAGTAGATTTAACTTTGCTCTCAATGAGATAGGAATTGATATCCTTCCTTTTGAATCAATTTTAGAAATAAATTTAGGTAAGTCTAAGGTGAACTAATTCACCCTTCTTTGTGAAGATTTTCCCCTCTCATTCTTTTCACTCTAAGAGTAATTATCTATTAAATATAAATATGTTAAGGTGGGAAGAGCTTTGTTGAATAAAGAGTCTTTCAATTATTAATTTTCATAGAATCTATTAAAAGTGGTGCTATATCTAAAACTGTTAGTTTAGAGTTTGTTAAATGTTCCGGAGTAAAAACGTCGCATGAATTTGTTGTATATATTCTATCATATTCGGACTCTAGCAGCATATCTAAAGCATCTGTAGTACCTATATGTGGTAAAGCTAGCACTAATTTTGAAACCCCCAGTCGACGAAACGCTGTAGCAAAATCCAACGCTGTTCTTCCTGATAAAGTAATATCATCAACAACCCCGACATTCTTACCTGCGTATATATATGACGGCATTTCATCATCTATCACAACATCTAAACCAGCTGTTCTATGTGTTCTAATTGTCGGAAAACCCGTCCTAGCAAATTTGCCAGGCGAAACAAAACAAAATTCTTTTTGATAATCAGATGTTATTGCATCACGCAATATATCATAAGGAGTAATATATTGCACTCTCTCATCTCTTAATAATCTCCTGGCCCAATTTCTTGTTGTAAAATGAGGAGCAATAACTGTAAGAGAATCAAAATATGTTAGAAATTCTTGTACCAGTTGCTGGGCTCTATTAACTTCGCCTCTTATCCAATTGGAGTCCTGCTTTGCGTAGGGAAGTGATGTGAGATGTAGGCGTAAATGTTCTGGTCGTTTTAACCTTCTTCCATTTTCTGATATAGGATTTGTTAAAATAGACATAATTTGTCTTAAATACTCAAGACCATCATTTACACTCATGTGCTTGGAATAACCTGTATGAACTACTTCAACTTGTTGGCCACCGAGATCTCTTACAAGGGGTAGACAACAATAACACTCTCCTCCAGGAAGAACAAATTTCTCATTTTTTTCATGAGGTTGCGGATACATAACTTTTAGCCAAGGAGCTTCTCTAGATAAACTTTCTCCTAGATAAAGTGCAGGAACTGTCGGAATCACATAAACAGACATTCAAGTAATTACAATCGATTTAGAGATATATAGACAGTTAATCATGTAATAGAAAATTTTTTTCTATATTATATTAGTAATTTTTCATTTCCATGATTTTAGTATTAAAATTTAAGAATCTATTTTTTGAGCAAGACCAAATATTCTCATCTGTCTATCAGGAGTTAGTAATATAATTTGATCGTTATCAATGGCAATTTCACTGTTAAAAATTAATTTGTCATTTTCTAATTTTGAGCTAACATATTGTAAACCCACCAAACACATAACGTTATTTGGATTATCTTCTTTGAAAAATCTGTTTTTGTTTATATTTACTTTTAGTTCACTTATTACTCCTATTTTATCGGATATTATCGAACCTCTTCCCAGATCCTCTACTTCAACTCCTTTTAACGAGAGACCAACTCTGTCACCGCATCCTGCTTTATCAAAATCCTTATCATGCATTTGGACAGATTTTATCAAAACGTTTTTCTTAACAGGATATAACGTTAGATTATCATGTTTTTTTATCTCGCCTGACATGACAGTGCCTAAAGCAACTGTGCCTACACTTTTAACTAAGAAAGCGTGATCTATAACAACTTTCGGTTTATAACCGCCTTTTTTAATTTCAATAGAAGAAAGGAACTCCATTATTTTTACTGTATCATTCAGAATTATCGGGAAATCCTTCAAAGACGTGTCTTTTATTATTTGTTTTATTTCATTTTCATCAGTCCCGTTCAAAACAATAATGCCTCTCATTTTTAATGTGTCCAATGCAAGTATACACTCACCAAGAATGTTTTTAGGTAGATCATTCTGCACAAAGAGTATGGAAAACTGAGACATATTGATCGACTGGAAAAGTGGCTGTATCTTCTCTGGATATTTCTCGGGTTCTATGAAAGTAAAATATCTGCCTTGAAATGAAGTGTTATATAATGTTATATCAGAAGTCGTTCCTTTCTTTCCAAGTTCTTTTGCCAAACTTTTGCTGCCAACTATAGAGATATTCATAGCAATCACTCATAACTTAGTAGTTCTAAATAAATTATATAGATTAAACAATTATACATTAATTGTTAGTTCAGTATAAGCCATAGTTGCGTAATCATCCTGTGGTTGGTCAAAAACAGCGTATCGTATTATTATAGGCCCTCTGTAAGTTGGTATTGGAAGTAAATCTTTTACTACAACAAGAAATTCATTTGTGCGTAGAGCAACAGCTAATGTTAAAATTTTGTCTGGCAGGAAACGAAAGTATGGACCTACCAATCTCGACAATTCATCTGTTCTTGTTTGTAGTCTTTCGTGATCTAAACCAGTTGGGTATCCACGACCCTGCCAAGCATGCCACTGTGACTCTTCTCCATTTGCTCTTCTAAGAATCAAATATTCTACTTCTAAAGACATAAATCATTCATCTATTGATAACGTTAAATTATGCTATGTTTTCTATTCTATAGAAAAATAATAAAAAAACAAAAGCGATTAATGGCTGATGCTGCAAGTCATACAGGTTATGTTATCATGGTCATCCTTGAGTGCCAAGACAGGACTTCCGCATGCTATACATCTAGTCATCATTGTTCTTTGTTCTAAAAAATCTGCCATCCCATCTGTTAATCTCAATCCCAAGTTTATCATAACAATCATTTAGGAATTTCTTATTAAATCAATTTAGTAAATTTTATCATTATTTTAAAAAATGCTGAATTCAATTTATGAAAAAGAATTGATTATTTTATAATACTCATTTCAATCAATCGATATCAGTTGTGACATAAAAATAGTAAATCGGTTTCAATCGTTTATATTTCTATTAAGTAATAATTTTCCTCTTTGCCAGTCGTAAATTATCATGATAGCAGTTCTTGAATCGTCAACTTCGCTTCCTTTTTTTAAAAAATTCTTCTTTCTACCTATTTTAAAAATTATCTCTAGAGAATCTTCATCATTTATGATTATATTATAAAAATTCTCAAAATATTTCTTATTAAATTTAACGAACAAATCTATGATTCTCATTGCAACTAAATCGGGGTTAACAAGTTTATTTGGATCTATTATGGAAATCAAAGCCTGCTGTATTTCATCTTTCATACTAAAAGGTATTACACCCGGTGTATCTAAAAATCTTAAATTTTCATCTCCAGCAATCCACTGTATTCCCCTAGTAAAACCAGCAATCGAAGATATTCTTGTTTTAGATTTTTTAGATAATGTATTTATCAGAGATGATTTACCTGTATTTGGATAGCCAACTATACCAACATTAATTATTTTTTGTCTTCTTCTTTTTTTAACAAGTTCATTTATCATATCTTTTAATTTCTGAATTCCATACCTAGTTTTAGTAGCTACCAAAACAAATTTTTTGAATTTGAAATCGTCCAGAATTCGATCTCTCATTTCTTCAGTTATTAGATCACATTTATTTACAACTATTATCAGGGGTTTTCTTTCTCTTTTTGTTATTTCTTCTATTCTTTCATTTCTAGTCAAATCTGGTATTCTGGCATCTATAACTTCCAAAACAACATTTGATTGTCTGATAACAGCTTCAACATTTTTCCAATACTTTTCCATTGCCATGATAACACTTATTATATGATTAGTTGTTTAGCTATAAATCAAACTTAACCTTCAACTAATATGACTATGGAGTAAATATCATAACAGAAAACTATTAGATAGCAGTTATGGATCTATATAGTACACTGACAATAGAAAGCGAAGACAGTGGAAAATGTCGATATAGATGCTCATAAATTTATTCTTTTAATACATAAATTTATAATGAAAATTGCTATACTATCTGACATACATGATAATTTCAATAATTTAGAAAAGTCACTAAAAGAAATAAAAAAATCTCAATGTGATATAATAATATTTTGTGGTGATTTTGGAGGACCTGCCATAGCAAAAAAATTAGCAGAGGCGAAACTAAAAACTTATGCTGTTTTTGGAAATGTCGACGGTGCCGTATACGAGATTACTACATATTTTAAAGAAAATGCTCCACATGTAACACTTTTCAGAGATATGGGATTCATAGAAATAGACAATAAAAAAATTGCATTTTGTCATTATCCGGAATTCGCAGAAGGTTTAGCTCATACAGGAAAATATGATGTTGTATTTCATGGACATACTCATATACCAGACTCCAAAAAAATAAAAAATACTCTATTATGCTGCCCTGGAGAGATAATAGGATACAAAACAGGAAAGGTAACTTTCGGCATATTTGATACAAAGACCAGTCAATTTGTAATTAAGGAAGTTCAATGACTTTTATTAAGATATCGAAATAATTATTTATTAATGATAAAAATAACGTTTAGAATTCCTTTTTTAGAAGATCATTCAGAAATAAAAAAAATTGATACGTCAAAAATATTAGATTTTTTGAATGAAAGATTTGAAAACGAAATTTCAAAAACAATAATTATAGGCAAAGAAAAATGCGAAATTATAGCCAACGATGTTAAACAAATAATGAAAGAAATAAATGATTTGGACCAAAAAGGAAAAAATATATTCTCAACACCGATAAACAAAATACCTGAATTAAAAATACCTGAAAATATAAACTATTCCACACTCAGCAATTTTTTAATAAATTCAAATGACATTGTAAAACAAATCAATTCTTTGTCTCCAACAAGCAAAACAATATCAAATTACGAAGACTGTCTTAATTCTATAGCAACAAAATTAGGCATAGTTTTTAAAAAAATAAATGATTTACAAAAATTTTTACAAGAAAGCGATATTTATAGAAATTATAACATGGTAGAAAAGGAACTAAACAGTATAAACGAAGAAAATAAAATCATAACCAACCTCTCATCAGAAATACAAATAACAAAGAAAGAATACGGCAATTATTCATTAAATAATATAGATGAAGAAATAAAGAAATTGAAGGAGAGTAAAGAAATCGATGAATACAATGAATTGAATAATAAAATACTGAAAATAGAAGAAGATATTATCGATAAAAAAAACAAAATAACCTCAACAATAGGAGAAATCAGAAGACCTATAAACAAAATTATGCACCAAACTGGAAAAAACAAAATTGTAGAAAGCTGTTTTGAAAATCCTTTAGAATGTTTAAACCACGAAAATATAGAAGAGATTTTTTCAAAGATTATTTCGACTGGTTTCATCTCGTTAAGAAATGAGTTAGACAAAGATTCAATAAGCAAATTAAAAAATTTTCAAACAAAATTCAATAAAAACTTCATAGAAAGCATAAAGCAAGAAATTAAATCGTTAGAAGACGAGAGGGAAAGAACAAACAATTTACTGATTAACAAATCAAAAATATTCTATGACATAAAATTAAAGGAACACGAGAGAAATGAAACATCAAAACAATTGTCAAGGACAGATAAGGAAATAAGAGATAGAAAAGAGGAAATAGAAAAATTAGAAAACAAAATTAGAGAGCGGAAAAACAAGATATCTAATATTTTATATGAAATCCTAGATGAAAAAATTCAAATAAACTAGCAGAGACTAAAATAAAGTGTATAAAATCAAAGACAAACCCAGTACAAGCGAGTAATAACTAAAAACATGCATCTTGTTTTTTTTAATAAAGTTCAGCAAAATATTGATAGACACGAATCCAACTATTATAGAGGTCAGAAAACCAAAAAATAAAACGTGTAATTCTTCTCTCATTTTAAATAATTCATTTATTTCTAACAAATTTGCTACTAATAAGGCTGGTATAGCCATGATGAAAGAGAGTTTGAATGCTTCTTCTCTTTTTATACCAGATAATATACCGAAAGAAATAGTAGAACCACTTCTGGATATTCCTGGAATTATGCTTAACATTTGACCAATGCCGACAAAAAAAGATTTTTTCATGTTAATTTCACTATTAGGTGATTTAAATTTTGTAGAAAATAATATCAGAGAATTAAATATCATGGCAATACCTATAATAAACAAGTTACTGAACAGTGACTCAAAAAAATCTAGAAACAAAAAACCCACTATTCCGGCCGGTATACTAGCTACAAAAACATAAAATATAAACTTAGATTCGTTTGATTGAAATTTGCCTGATGCGAGAGATCTGACTATTTTTAATAGATCGTTCTTAAAATAAAATAAAATCACAAGAAGAGATCCGAAATGCAAAAAAATATCAAACGCTACGGGGACATCTATCCTAAATAAATTTTGATAAATAGCTAGATGACCTGAACTAGAAATAGGCAACCATTCTGTTATACCCTGTATAACACCTAAAATTATTGCTTCTAATACTGTAACCATAATACTTAATATTTAATACTTGTTATAAATTTACGCTTCAATAGAAATTATTTTTAAGATAAAAGGTTTATTTTTCAACTATTATCAGTGATTGCTATCCCAAGAAATGAAGAAGAAACTTTCAAAAGAAAGTTCGTGAGCAAAAAAATGCTAGTTTCTCTAATTAAAAAATTAGAAAACGAAAAAACTCCTGTAACAGTAAAGGAGGACAATAACTCCAACCTGTTAATAGAATTAAAGGTTAATGATTCCAAATGGTTTGCTGTGCTTGGCTCGTCTTGGAGGAATAAAAAATACCAGGCTTACATAGACATAGATGAATATAGAAGAGAAGTAAGATTTTTTGATATAATAAAAGAAGCTGAATTTGTTGCAGGAAGTTTTGAACAAGTAGGAGAGAGGTTTTTCACAAGAGGGATGATGATAGATACAAAAGAGCAATCAAGGCTCCTAGGAATAAGATCTGATCTGTCCATAGGCGAAATTTATAAATACAAATTCGATCCAGAGACGATCAGAAGTATGATAAAAAAAATATGTAATGATCACGGATGGGATTTTAAAAGAGTGTTATTTAGATAAAGCAAAAGCTTATAAAGGTTAATTTCTATCAATCTCTATCGAAGTACAAAGGTTTTACTATAGCGTTAGATGATTATTCTAATTCTATTGCTTTTGTGGCTTTTGAAATTAAAAAGTGATGTAAATGAAATTTAGTGAAATGAATATTGAAAAGAGTGTACTGGATTCACTCGTAGAGATTGGGTATGAAAATCCAACTGAAATCCAAAAAGAAACTATACCATTAATAAAAGAAGGTCATGATGTTATAGGACAATCGGAAACTGGATCCGGCAAGACAGCCGCATTTGGAATTCCATTAGTTGAAAGGATTGAAAAAAATGGAAAGATCCAGGCTTTGGTTCTAGCTCCAACAAGAGAATTATCAGAGCAAATATCAAGAGAGTTGATGAAATTCTCCAAATTTAAAAAATTAAATATATCCTGCATATATGGTGGAGTGTCCATAGAACCGCAAATATCAAATTTGAGACATTCTGAGATTGTTGTGGGTACTCCTGGAAGAATATTAGATCACATTCAAAGAAGAACTTTAGATCTAAGAAATATCAAAATATTCGTTTTGGACGAAACTGACAAAATGCTGGATATGGGTTTCATAGATGATATTGAAGACATTGTCAGAAATGTACCAAAAGAAAGACAAACTCTTCTCTTCAGTGCAACAATGCCAGAAAACATTTTTAGGTTGAGAGACAGATTCACAAGAAATGTAAAAAGAATAAAAACGCAAACAAAGGTCAGGGAAGACTTGCTAGAACAATTCTATTTTGATATCGATCAAAACAAAAAATTTTCTTTGCTTGTCCACGTGATAAAAAAAGAGGAGCCAAATTTAAGCATAATATTTTGCAATACGAGAGTGGAAGCTGAAAATGTTTCCAAAAATTTGAGAAGGAACAAAATAAATGCAGAAGTGCTGCACGGCGGTATATCTCAATACAGAAGAAATCAAATAATCGAGGAGTTCCATAAAGGCAAAATAGAGATCTTGGTGGCAACAGATGTAGCTGCAAGGGGATTGGATATAAAAAACGTTAGTCATGTATTCAATTACAGCATACCAAAGAATTCCGAAGACTACATTAATAGAGTTGGCAGAACAGCTAGAGCAGGAAAATCTGGGAAGGCTATATCGTTTTTAGCAAAAATCGATCATCAGGCATTCCAAGAAATACTAAACAAGTATAGACCAAAGGTTGAAAAATTGGAAACTCCAAGATTTCCAGATTTGCCATTCATGAAAAGAGAAGAGTATAGACGCTTTAACAGAGGGTTTCATCCCAGAAGAAATCATAGATTCAGAAGTTATTAGTAGTTTATACTGCAATAGTTTATGAATTTTAATTACCATAATAGTAAAATGAGTAGCTTCAAGGATTACATAGAATTTATGAAAATAGATGGCATGTTTCCTGTTATTGGCATAAAAGTTGATGAAAACGCTATTGAAGAAGGTCTTATTGATTCTTTAGAAGTTTTTAAAGCTCTTTCAAGAATAAGAAATATAAAAGAATTCACGGAAAAGGAAATCGTCATTATGAATGCGATTAAAAACTGGGGAATTTCAATCAACGAAATCACAAAAATAAAAAACACCGATGAATGGACTAACTATGAGAATTGGTTCAAAGAAAATTTGCCAAAATTAAATACAAATGATGAATTGAAACCATTGGAAAATAATTTTGTTGAATCTAAAATTATGAAAGTAAGGGAAAATTATGAAACATTCAAAAAGATTTTAAAAGAAAGTGAATATATGAAATAATATTGATCAAATTGCTTTCTTCTTTTTTTCTGTTTTGTGAATTAATTTTGTAAGAATATAACCGGATACAAAACCGCCCACATGGGCCCAAAATGCTATTCCGCTTCCAGAGCCGCCAAATAAGCTGGTTGTGGCAAACAAAAGCTGCATTATAAACCACAACCCCACTACAACATAAGCTGGCAGATGACCAAATCTCACTCTTATCTTAGCATGAGGGAATAATACTATATAAGATCCCAGAACACCGGATATTGCACCTGAAGCACCTATCGCTGGGATAAATGATCCTAAATTGGTAATGAGGTGAGTGAACGTAGCACCTATTCCTGACATAAAATATAGAAAAAGATATTTTCCTTTACCTAAAGTGTCTTCTATATTATCCCCGAAGATCCACAAATACCACATATTCCCGAATATGTGATCAAGACCACCATGAAGAAACATGGAAGTAAAAATTGTAAGTATACTGAAATAAGCTGGGACAAAACCGAATGTGTTTATTATATTATCAAAATCTGACAAGCTAAAAATAAAGATTACTACATTAAGGACAATCAATGTAACAGTAATCAAAGGAAAGTGCTTTCTTGGGTTGACATCTCCGTATGGAAATATGAAACCTTTCTTATCTTTTATAATTCTCATACCGTTCATTTCTCATCATTCAAAATTTGCTTTAATCTATCTGTGTTCAAATTCAAATCATCTGCCACTTTAATCAATTTTATCAATAACTCTCTATCATATTCTTTTATGCCATTATCAGCAAGTTGACAATAAAAGTTTATCAGCCGAATCACTTCTTCTTTGTTGAAAACAGCTTCTTGCAAATTATTACCTAAATATATATCGTTTCAGAACTACTTATTTTTTCTTGTTATCAACTCTTTAAAAACGAGTGATTTATTAACTAACTTTTCTATTCTCTTTGTTGATATCATGACAGATTACTGCGTTCATTGCGGAAGAATAGCTGTTGCCTTTAACGATTTGAATCAACCCGTTTGCCCTGTATGCAGAAGCAAAGCTCCCAAAGAAATATCATGCGATATTTGCAGTGCTATGATGATTGTCAAGCAAGGCAAATTCGGCTCGTTTTGGGCCTGTTCCGGCTATCCACAATGTAACAATTCTATGTCCGTCAAAAAACAACTAATGAAAAACTGGAAGAAGTAATTATCTTCCTCTAGGAGCATAAGCAGGGCATAGTGTTAACCTAGTAAGACCAAAATTATTTCCATAAAGCATGCCGTAATTTTGAAGTGTATGTGGATCATATTTTGATAAGAAATCAGCTATAGATGATTTTAAAGATTTGTTTCCATTAATTAAGTTTGCCAAACCTTCGGAGCCTCTTTCTCTGGCTAATTTATATAAATTTTCGGCTCCTCCAACTACACTTGCAATTTTTGTACCTAATTGATATAAACCTTCTCTTATTTTCTGATAACCTTGGATATCATCTAACCTGTGTCCCAAATCGTTAACCATTGTTCGCATCACATCTGCTTCAGCTAGAAGTGTAGATATATTAACAATGCCCTTTTTAGTAAACGCTACTAATCCTGATATCAATCTTATTGGTAAGAGTTCATGTGCTGCCTCGTGCTGTGCGACTTCTCTATAAAGAGGTTCACCGCCATACAGGGTTTCAGGGGATACACCTATTACTTGACGTCCATCACGACTAAGACCGTTATATCCGCCGATTCCGGTTCCAGACAGTGAAGGATCAATGCCTATAGCATCTGGACCAATATCATATAATCCGTATCTGCGCATCAAATTCTCTACTGTATCATTAACGTAATTAGTAAATCTTCTGAAAGATCCTTTTATATCCATGCAAATTATATCGACAGAAAGATATAAAAAGTATGCACAAATGAAAATACGCTGGGAGAGCGATTTGAACGCTCATTCCGTTGAACGGAACCAGTTGTCTCTGAAAATCGACGATTCATCATTATTTCAGTCGTCTCAGCTTCATCATTTGTTCGAGACTGGCGCATTGACCTGATTCTGCCATCCCAGCTTTTTTTAAACTAAAAAAATATATTATTAGATGATTAAATGAATATTCTAGAAAAGATTATATATTCTATTGTTTCTCCATCTAAATTCTTTGCATATGCGGAGAAACATGATAGAATTAGAGATTGTGTATTCTACTATTTTCTGTTGAGCTGGATTCCGGCCATAATTATAATGTTATTATACGGCATAGATCAAGACAATATCATAATGAAAGGATCGCTATCATTTGAAAATTTTATATCACTTGGGCTATCTTCCCTATTGTTGATTTTTGTTTCATCAACAACCTTTTTCCTATATACATTCATCGTTTATCTGGTAACACAGCTAGTTAACAAAAAATACGAATATAGACAGTCCGTAATAACAGTAAGTTACGGACTAACTCCACTTTTACTTGGTTTAGTTCTTGCATTGGTTTCCAGTTATATGAAATACTATCTTATAATGTTCTTATTTCTCATTATTGGCTTTGTGTGGTCTATAGCACTGTTCATTAAAGGATCTAAAATAATTTATAAATTCACAACTAAACAATCCATATTGACGATGCTTATAGCTCCTATTTTTGGAGTCATTGCCTTTTCTGGATTAATACTTTTCATATCAGGATTATCTTCCAAAAACACGAATTTGATAAATCTATCGTACATAATGATGGGATCTGGAATCGCAGATTACATAACGATCGTGTTTTTGGTAAAATCAAAAAAGACAAACATGTTTAAATCAAAATCATAAAATAATATCAAGGAGATTTTAATGGTTTTAGAATGGCTATTAGAAGCTAAAAAAGATAGAAAAAAACCGATATCAATTTTCGTGTTTTCTTTAATTTCTTCATTGGTCGCTCTATTCATATCTTACACAGTTTTCAAGGAAGGAACCGGATTTTTCACTATTACAATAATTTCCATTGCTTTAATACCTTTTATAAACTCCATGATGAGAAGAGAAGAAATAGAAACTGAGGAGATCGGAGAGAACCAGAAATTTTTAGAAAGACATGGAGATATCATATCAGCTTATGCGGCCATGTTCTTAGGGATGATAGTAGCAATGTCATTTATTTTTGTCCTGTTACCAGCTAATATAGTTGAGGATATTTTTAATGAACAAATTAAAGAGGTAAAATTAATACAAGGTCAGTTCACATTCGGCAACCAATTTTTAGATATTTTTGTAAATAATTTGGGCGTCCTAATATTAGCTTTCCTATTTTCATTCATATTAGGTGCTGGTTCTATCTTAATAATAGCATGGAATGCGTCAGTATTGTCAGCAGCAATTGGACTAATAGCTAAATCTTTCGGCGGTGTGCAAGGCATACCCATAGGTATAATGACATTTTTGCCGCATGGCAGTTTTGAACTAACAGCATACTTCATAGGCGCTATAGCAGGGGGCCTTATATCAGCGGCCTTGATAAGAAAAAATTCTCATAAATTTTTGTTTGTTGTAAAAGACTCTATTACACTTATGCTAGTTTCAATATTTTTCCTCATAGTAGGCGGGATAATAGAAACAGTGATAATCTTATTTTAAGGCCAAACGGTATAGTGACATTTACCGCAATAATTCCTTACTTTACCATCCTTTTCCTTATGCTGCGCCATGAATGTTCCTTCGCCACATCTAGGACACGTTTGTTTAATTTTCTTTAATGTCTCTCCGTCTATTTTCATAAACTCCCATCTCTTCGTTGGTTTATGCTTCATTTTCTCCCTCTTTTACCTCAGCAGGTTTTTCTTCTTTAGGTTTTTCCTTTTTGATCGGCTCTTTCCAAATTCTTGCTTTTATTTTTGATTTTGCCCAACCAAAATCAGAGAAGATGTAAACCACTTCAACTTTATCCTTATCTGTTTTGAAATGTTCGGCTATCTTAGCTTCAATATCAGTTTTTTTTGGGGTCGCCAAACCCTTATGATCTAACTCTAATAATATATCCTTCTTTTTAAGAATGACATTTTCTTTCTCGCTCAATAATTTCAACGATAACATTCATTACACCGATATTTGTTTATATTTTTACCTTATTAAACAAATTTAAAGGTTTTCAAATGGCAGTTAACAGTTCAATACAATTTATAATCTTATATATTATAAGTATTATCTATGTTATCAACTCTTTTGTTAATTGTTATATCCACATTGCTAGTTAGTCTAATATCATTGATGGGGGTATTAATCCTTGTATCAAGAAGAAAACTACTAAATTATATACTATTTTTTCTAGTCGCTTTCGCTGCTGGTTCAATGTTAGGAACAGCATTCCTGGAACTGTTACCCGAATCCATTCATTCCCTGGGCGTAAATGGCTTAACTTACGCTTTGATTGGAATTTTGATTTTTTTTGTAATAGAACGATATATACACTGGCATCATTGCCATAAAGAGCATACCGATGTTCGACCAATAACTTATCTGAATCTAATCGGAGACGGTATTCATAATATACTTGATGGTATGATAATTGCTGTTAGTTATTTAACTGATTTTAAATTAGGAATAATGTCGACTCTAGCTATCGCTCTTCATGAGATCCCGCAAGAATTCAGTGATTTCGGCATATTAATTCACGGCGGATTAAAAATCAAGAAGGCTTTGGTATATAATTTAATTTCAGCATCCTTAGCAATATTAGGTGCTATCTTAACATTCGCATTTGCAACAAAAATAGAACTTATATCGCCAATACTTCTCGGCATATCAGGTGGTGGATTCATTTATCTATCATTGACTGACATAATACCGGAATTGCACAAAGAAACAAAAACAAGCAAAATAGTTTTTCAGAGCATTGCTTTACTGCTAGGTTTGCTAATTATTTTCTCGTTAAACCTGATGCTACCACACATAGATACAGAAGAACAAAATTTGGAGATAATTAATAACATCAGCAAATCAGAATTAAACACGGAATCTCAATATAGCACCTATTCCACCTATTTGTTTTAATTGTTCGCCTTCTCTTGAACCTATAGAAATTATCTCAACTTCAGAGCCCATATTCTTAGCTCTTTGTGAAATTATTTCTGTCAATTCCTCCTCACTCTCAACATTCATAACTGCCCCGCAATTGGGACATTTGACTTTTGTATGTGGCTTTTCTTCTTTTTCATGCTCTGTCCCGCATTGGCATCTCAATTTCATTTTCACCCAATCAAAAATTTCGGAAATCACAACTACGTCTACAGCGCCAAAATTTAATGCATTATTAACCGCATCTAATCCGTAAACCGCTAATCCGTCTTCTTTTTGCAAATGAGTGAAAAATTTTTGCATCAGATGTTTTTCTTTAACAGCTGCCGCTTCCTGTATTAAATGCTCGCCGCGATGAAAAGCTTCTTCCATTCCCTGTATATCCATATAACTGGTATCAACAACACCCAAAAGTTTTTTTCTTAATTCATGATCTAGATATTCGCCCTCAACAAACTTTTCTTTCAACGGACCCGGACCGCCAATTATTATTCCTTTCAAGTCCTTCTGCTGTTTTAAAATATCATTTGCCATCTCTGCGGTCTTTTTCATGTGATCGATTTTTGCATCCTCTCTGATACGGGCATACCTTTGCTGACTCCAGCCGCCTTTTGTAGTCTTCCCCGGAACCAAAGAATCGACGTGCTTCTCTAAGGAAACTCTCTTTCCTGTTAAAAATCCTATATCAGAACCGGATGTATCTATCAGTATTGCACCGTAAATTTCTTTTTCTCTGATCATCTCTTTTAGTGGATCCAAACTGAAAGTTTGATCGCACCAATACATTTTTTGGTATAGTGGTTCTATTGGTTCTATTGACCATAGTTTAATATCGTTCTGACCTTCCTTCTCTGAAACATTGCCACAAAAAATGACTAATCCATTTTTAGGTGTTTGTCTGAACTGACGAAGATGATTCATGGTTTTCTCCAAAGCATCTAGAACATTACCACGAGTAACTCTTGATTTGACATTTTGTGTTAGTGCATACTCCTGTTTAAGCATGTTCAAAATTTCTTGAAGATTGAAGCTTGTGGGTATATACAAAGAAATTAATTCTGTATGTCTTCCTCTAATAGCTTCTAATTCTTCTAGTATTTTTTTCAGTTTTATCGCAGCTGGAGTGTTAAATAAACTTCACCTTATATTATGCATCCTCTTTAAATCTTTCTCCAGAATTATTAAATCTTTTGGTATTTCCACTTGTATTTCAGCTTTCAAACTAAGATTTTTGTCTTTTTTCGTTTTCCAAACATCTGTATTGAATTGGATCAAGTTATCAGTTAATCCTTCTAATTTAAAGTCCCATTCTGCTTGTGGGAATTCTTCCAAGTGCACACTCTCTTTCCCATATAATTCTCCCCATATGTAATCAGTAATGAAAGGTGTCAAAGGAGCCAACAATTTCAGAACTGTTCTCAGAATTATGTGTAAAGTATGCCAAGCTGCTTCCTGTTCTTTTTCATTAAAACCTTCACCATATGCTCTTGTTTTAACCATCTCTATGTAATGAGATGCAAAAAGATTCCATACAAAGTTTCTTATAGCATTCGCAGCATCACTAAATGCATATTCCTCATAGTCTTTCCTAACTCTTTTGATTAAAACACCTAGTTCACTTAATATCCATTTATCTGATTCGCATAATTTGTTTTGCTCTGAATCTGGAAATCCTGAAATAAAACGGGTGATATTCCATAATTTTGTTAAAAATTTAGACGAACCTTCAATTCGTTCAAAAGAGCATCTTATGTCTCCTCGAGTAATGTCTCCCTCAAGAACGCTCCATATTCTAAATGCTTCAGCGCCATATTTTTTCAAAATCTCTTGCGGGTCAACAACATTTCCCAAGCTTTTGCTCATTTTCTCTCCTTTTTCATCAACGATATGCATATGTATCCAAGCATCCTTGAACGGAGCTTTATTATATAAGTGGAAAGATTTCAGAACTGTATAGTAAAGCCAATTTCTGACTATCTCCTTCCCCTGAGGCCTCATTCCACACGGGAGGTGTTTTTTGAAAAATTCTTTGTCCCATAAGTAACCTAAAATATAAGCCTCTGACGACGAAGAATCAAACCACGTGTCAAACGTTCTGTCCTCTCCTCTGAACTCTGTGCCATTACATTTTGGACATTTTTTAATCGGTGGGCTTTCTTTCCATGGCTGGTAGTATTTTCCTGGTTCTGGCACATATACAAAATTGCATTTTTTACAGTACCACAATGGCACTTCAGTACCATAATATCTTCTTCTAGACAATACCCAATCGATAGAAATGGAATTTATCCAGTCAAACAATATCTGTTTGCTTTCTGGCGCAAAGAAACTTATTTCATTTGATATTTTCTTCAGTTCGTTAACATAATCCACTTGCTTTAGATAAAATTCTTTCAGCGCAACGAATTCAATAGGATTTTTGGATCTCCAACATACTGGCTGTCTGTTATCTATTTGATCCTGCTTTGTTATCAGATTAGCCTTTTTCAAATCATCTATTATATTTTTTCTAGCATCTTCAACAGCTAATCCATTATATTCACCTGCATTCTCATTCATGAGTCCGTTCGTATTGATTGCGTATGTGGGTTCAATACTCAACTCTCTCAATAACCTGACATCGCTAAAATCACCAAAACTGCATATCATAACAAGCCCGGAACCAAAATCAAGTTTTGCATATGGATGTGATTTTATCTTGACTTCATGACCAAATATTGGGACTACTGCGGTTTTACCTTCCAACTTTTTGTATCTTTTATCATCGGGATTAAAAAGAATGATTTTACAAGAGCACAATAACTCTGGCCTTGTCGTTGCTATGAGTATATCCTCATCCGTTTCTTTGACTTTGAATTTTATAAAATTCAAGGAAGTTTTCCCTTCTTTATATTCGACTTCAGCATCAGCAATCGCCGTCCTGCATATAGAACAATAATTGGTGGGCTTCAAATCTTCATATATCAATCCTTTCTTCCACAATTCAATGAATGTCTCTTGTGTCAGCTTTCTGTATTCCGGATCGTCTGTATCATATCTACCGCCAATGTCATAATCAATTTTCCAATCATTACAACTTAATCCAAGTTTTTTAAATGAATCCAAGGAAGCATCACCCGCTTCTTCTAACATCTTTTTGCATTTTAGAATAAATTCCTCTCTTGGCGTTTCGTGCATAACTATTTTGAATATTTTCTCAGCCATAACCTCTATCGGCAACCCGTTCTTGTCTAATCCCATCGGAAAAAGAACGTTGAATCCCAGCATTCTTCTGGATCGTGCCATCATGTCCTGCCAAGTGTATGTGTAAGCATGACCGATATGAATAGGCGTATTAACATAGGGTGGAGGCGTATCTATGCTATACAACGGCTTTTTACTCTTTTTATCAAATTTGTATAGTTTTTCCTCTTGCCATTTTTCAAACATTAATAATTCTATATCATGTTCCCATGTTTTCTGTTTTATTTTAGATTTAAACTCCATATTAACACCAATAACAATTATTAGATTTTAGGATGAGAAGTTTAAAAATACAATTAAGTGAAGCGTCAATACTGTAATACCCGGCTTTCACCCATCTTAAACACTTTATAGAAATACTATAAGTAACTATTTAAGAGTTTCCATATAGTATCAAAAAATAATTTTACTTAACAGTGATTATTATGTTAAAAGTCAGAAATCAATTTTAAAGTTGAAAGGTATATTATGTTGATAAAATGGTTACTATATATGATCATGGGAATAACACATATTCTACTAGAAGAAATACTGGTTTTATAACAATCGCAGGACTTATAGTAGACGAAGATGTATATAAAAAATATTTAGCTTATAAAAATCGTCGTTCAGGTGACTCTGTCGGTTGTTCTTCGGGTTCAAGAGGTGCGATAATAGCCACAATAGAAAGTAATGGGGCCGCATATAAGAAAGTTGATGATTAAAAAAATTTCTCCAGTCCGGCTTTCAAGTCTTTCTCTGTATCTATCAGCGTTATACCATTATTCAATGTTAAACCAACATTAAACACCGGAACTGAATCTATCCACACTTGTTTTTTACCCCGATGAGCGTGACCACATAAAACAATATCGGGCCTTTTTTCTATTATAACCTTTTCAAAAAATCTACTCCCCATCTCTGGAAACTGCACAGGGTTTTCGCCCTCAAGTATTTTATATGTGGGAACATAATGGGTCATCAGAATTTTAAAATCGGCATCCAAATCATTTAACAACATAGATATTTTTTCTGTACGATCTCTATAATGCTCCATTATACCTTGTATGTTTTTTGATTGCCAGAATGTTGGTCTATCAAGAGATCCTTTAGTTCCGACAACACCTATTTTTTTATCATGAATGTCAAAAACAGTACTTTCGTCTTCCAAAAAAATAATTTCTGGGTTCTCTTTTTTCATTAATTCAGTATTTTCAGGTCCAAATTCAGAATTGCCGAAACAAGAAACTATAGGACAATTGATTTTTCCAAATAAAGAGTTATAGATCTTTCTGTATTCCAACACAAGGCCTCTATCTACTATATCACCAACTAAAAGAAACAAATCGGGTTTTTTATTATCAATATGCAAATCTAACGATTTCACAAATAGGTCAAAAAATTTGGGCGAATGAATATCGCTAACAGCAGCTATTAACATATGCCTAAATATAATTAGAGCAAGGATTTATTTAGTATAGTATGCTTCCTTAAGACAAATTTTATATAAAATTACTCTAATAATTTGTTTAATATGGATAGAACACAACTTCAAATCTTTCCATTTGTATTCCGCCTAATCCGGCATGGGTAGATATCTGATCCTCAAAGCAAACAACTTCCTTGCCATCAAAATCACCAAACAAGATTATATCTGCCTGATTCTTCATTTTTGCCCATTTCTCTAATTTTTTAATTTCGTAAGAACTTAGCAAATATTTATGCAGAGGATTTTTTTCTCTTCCAAAATACGATATTTTTTTGTTATTTTTTTTAACTGCTACCATACCTATTCCATTCACACTGATTAGTCTCTGTATCAAACCGGGATAAATTTTATTAATTTCATTTTCACTTAATCTGTGTTTAAAATCTCTGAAATAAATCAAAGACGTTGGCCCACCATCCAAAATTATAATTCTTGCTTTTGGGTTTTTATCTTCTGAATAGTATATATCTGGAAATTCCGCAATCAATTTTTTATTTAAATTCAAGTGTTCTGACAATATATCTTCTAATCTTTTTTTATTCAATCTCTGAAATATTTTAGAATATGTTTGTCCATGATCAGAAAATAATTTAACAACGTATCCTTTTCTGTTCGCCATAATAAGCAATTTTGTAATATACCCGTCCATCAACTTGAGTTCGTTAAATGTAAGCTTATTTTTATTACCAAATCTATGAGCCACCATATCATAACCTTCCCAATTCCAATATATCGGATGTGTTTCTTTTCTTATCTCATCAAATATCTTAGATATAGAATAATGGGGCAGTATACCTGTACCAAAAGATCTGGCTAAAATCAAGATTGGTTTTATTTTAACTCTATATTTGGGATTTATAGTCAACCATCCAAAAAAATCCTCTTTTGTTTCAATGAAAATGTGTTTAATAACATTTAATGCTAGTGCTGGCTTATTTACAAAACTATATTCCAAGATTTTTTTTAATGATTTTTTTATAGATATTTCAGATTTAGCATTGGCGCTCATAGACAAGGATGAAACATTGCTACTCCCACCAGAAAATATTGAATCAAATACTACCCCACGCGTAAATTTTCCATGTTTTTTCATCTGTATTTGTCCTTCCAGTTCAAACATTAAATCTCCGAACGACGCGCTTATTAATTTGTCCTTTTTCTTTATATACCATCTATAGCCTAGTATATTCTCGCTGAGTCCATAAAAAAGTTTGGCTTGAAAAATAACGGTAGAGCTGGGTAAAACAGTTCTTTTTTTAAGAATATTCACGTTTTTTATTTCTAAGTATTTTTTCAAATGCGGCATGTATCCGTCTTCTAAGGCTTTTTTCAATATGGAATAAGAAAGACCGTCTATCTGAAGATATATTATTTTATTCTTTTTCAAGATTTAATCACCAGTCAATTGAAATATGAATAGGCTTCATTCTCTTTAAGTGTTATTAGTAAAAGAATAAGAAATTACTCTCTAAATACTTTATAGATAGTATGAATCCGGCGCCATATAGATCGAACGGCCCTTCTATGGGTATTTATGGGATATTAGGTGGGCTATCTAGCCTAATGATATATGGAACATTTATACATTTATCTAACAACTACGCCAACGATATACATGTAATAGTTGCTGTTATACTGGGATCTATCATAGGGGGAATTTATGGCAATACGAGATAATAATTACTATTCTACCGATAGATTTCTTTAATACAAACAAAATTAAAATTCTTTAATAAAGCAAATCAATTATTTTAGGTGGAGCAATGGAATATTTTTTCAAATGTGATTGTGGTATCATAATAAGATGTCAAGCATCAAATGACATAGAAGGGCTACGGAGATTGGTTATTGATGGGACTAAACATATGAAATCCGTGCATTCTGATATAAAAATATCTGAAAAAAATATGAAGAAAATAGAAGAAAGAATCAGAAAAGAAATGAAAAGAAAGTGATCCCAATAATAAAATTCTCACGAAAGAGCAATCAATAAAGTACCTAAGATCATTATAATTGACCCTAATAATCTTTCTTTTATATTTTTTTCCTTAAAAACAAAATATCCAATCAAAACGCCAAAAATTACGCTCAATCTTTTTATTGATATTACATATGAAACATAAGCCATGTTAATTGCTATCATCTGAGTTATGAAACCGAGACCACCGAAAAATCCTATCGGAACTAATATTTTTAAATTGCTGGACATTATTCCTAAGGGATTTTTTGACTTCAGTAAAGTCAATATGGATAAGACTATTATAAAAATTATATTTATACATAAAGCATAAAATATTGGAGAAGAGTTTTTAATGGCGATTTTATCAAAATTAGCACCTAGTGCCCATATAAAGGCAACTATAAGCATCAGTCTAGGACCCTTTTCTGTTAATAACATTTTAAATGGTCTTAAATATCCTTTAGATTTTTCTTTTATGTTAAGTACGTATGAACCAAATACAATTAATATAACGCCCACGAATCCCAACAAGTTAGGGAATTCACCGACAATTATTGGAGATAAAATCAGTAAAAATAAAGGTGTAAATGCTATAACAGGCAGCACGATAGACAATTCTGACGACCCGATAGCTTTCATATAAAGGACATGAGAAATAGGACCTATAATACCTATCACAATTAGTATTGGCCAAAATCCTGGTTTGATTTCCGGAATACCTGTGATTAGTAGAGCTATCAATATTATAGGAAACGAAAAAAGCCAGAATGATAAAGAAACTGTATATACATCTATATTTTTTAAACTTTTTTTACTGAACAAATCTTTTACTGATTCAAAAAATGCTGATAAAAGGGATAATATTAACCAAAACATGTCTATAATTATATTACGGTGTATTTAAAATATTCTTTTATAATATCATTGGGTTTTCTATTTAATAGAAAAAGAATTTTTTAACTTTGGAAATAAGAACTATAGCTATGAAAGGTTTAGATAAATCCAGTTTTAGCAGAATGACCGAAGAAACAGCTGATAGCATCGTTCAGCAAACGGGATGCGATAATATAGGACTTGGTATCATATTAGGAACAGGTGCAAGTAGAATTGCAAGATTAGCATACGATGAAGGGGATGTTAAAATTGATTATGAAAGTATTCGTCCCACTATACCTGGAACCACTATAGAAGGTCAAAAATCTGAAATTGTGGTACTAAGAAATAGACTACCAGGACATGCAAGTATTATTTTGTTTGGAAGAAGACCTCACACTTTTCGTTTATCCAGTGATTACGAAAATCCTACACCTGATGAAATAGCATTAGAAGTTGGCTATATACCAGCTGTCTTAATGCATTTGACAAGACATGGAAGAAGATCAGGAGCTATTATAACAACGGACGCTGTAGGAGGGAGTATACACGATGGACGAAAAGGCAAAATATTAAAACCCGGTGACATAGGGATTGTGAGTGGCTACTATACATTGGATAGAGGAGTGCATATAGGACAAGCAATTGGAGGTCCATTTTTAGATAGAAGAGATATAATGGATGAAAAAGGTATTTCGTTAGCAAGAAGAGCAAGTAAAATAAGCGGAATACCTACATATCCAGGAGATTTATATGCTGTGCATGGACCTGATTTAGAAACATCTCCAGAATATATGGCATTTCTTTTGATGGGAGGAATTCCATTTGTTGGTATGACAGGACCCGAAGCTGAAGTGTGGTACTCTCTCAAAGGAAATATACCATTAAGAAATTTACATTTGGGTATTGTATCAGATAACACATTACCACGTCCTTATCAATTAGAAAGATGGTTAAATGTTGCGCTTTCCAGCCACCCATTTAGAAATTACATGACAGAAGTGTTAGAATTAAGTAGAAAAGCTGAACATACAAGAACAACACATGAAGAAAATATTAAGGCTGTAAATAGGACAACACCAAGAATTGCTAGACTATTACATACTTATGTTGCCTTATTATATGGCATAGAAAAGGCAAAATATTCTGGAAACTCTCCATTATTCACATATCAGTAATATTCAATGTTAGATAATGATTAGTTGTTATTTCTACTTACTTATTGATTGAAAGGTTGTATTATAAACAAACTCGAAGGATTTTCTTTCTCCCATCAAACCGTTTATGTCATAATCAATGTCCAATTTGAAAATGATCTCATTATTCAATACGTCTATTGGTGATAAATTTTCATTGAATGGAATTGACACATATGGTTTATAAGTTCTGACAGATTTTGACGGAACAATGTCAGAAAACTTTTGTCCCCAACCAACTTCTTTAGAATTAAGAAACACTCTATATGAAACAATTTCTATATTCATTGGATAATCTGTTGGATTTGTAATTTCCAGATTGCTAGTAAAAACGGCTCCTGTTGGATTAATATAAACGAGGACAAGATTGTTTGAAGTAACAGTTGGGGAGACAATTCTGGCATAAAAACCACTTGGATTAAAGTTTTGCATAAAAAACGCTGCAACAATAATTAATGATAAAATCAGAAATTTTTGGTAAAAGTTCATAATTATTATTTATTCTGCCGATTTTTAACCTATGTGTATTACTGGTGGTTAAATACTATTTTTAATTGTATTAAACAAAATATATGCATGAAAATTATACCAATTATTCTAATAATTTTGATTGCTTTTCCTTTTGTTTCCGCATTAAATAAGCCACAATTGCAAAAATACGTAAACGATTTCGCTAATGTTCTTGACTATGATTGTGAAAATAAAATTAATTCTATTGCAGAAAAAATTGAATCGGATTCAACGGCTGAAATAGCAGTTGTTACAATGAGTAGTTTATGTAATGAATCTGGGTGTGATGATTTAGAAAAATATGCGAATGAATTATTCAGAGAAAACGGGATTGGAAAAAAAGAAAAAAATAATGGCGCAATGGTTTTAGTTTTTATCCAGGATAGAAGATATAGAATAGAAGTGGGATACGGCTTAGAAGGAAATATACCTGATATTGTGACTCATCAAGTAGCCGAGAAATACATGGTACCAGAATTTAAAGCTGGAAACTATTGTAATGGGTTGTATTATACTGTGTATAATTTAGGAGAATATATTAAAAATCCGGAGGAAAAAATTCAAACAGACTATAATAAACCTCCTGAAAAATTAAGTTATTTGGGTTTTTATATTTTTGCTATAATAATAGCTTTCTCAGTTATTCAGATAGTTTTGAATAAATCCTGGGAGGGTCTAATTTTCGTAATGCCTTTTGTTTTGTTTATAGGAACTTTTCTGTGGAGTGAAGGTAAAAACAATAAAACCATCTTATTTGCTGTTTTACTTATTTTACTTGTAGCGATAATTATAATTGTAAAGGGATTAAAGCAAAAAAACAAAAGAAGCGGCTTTTATCATATATTTAGTGGGGGATCTGGTAACGGAAGTGGGGGAGGCGGAAGCTTTGGCGGTGGAAGTTCAGGTGGTGGGGGTTCTAGTGGTAGATGGTAATGCTTAAATCTTACCCATTATAAATATCTAAAGATGCCTAAAAAAAACGTTTTATCAACAGGTAAGATTGCTTTAATATCGTTAGGTGCCCTAGTTTTGTTCTCTATTCTATTTTTATGGTTATCTTATAACAGTCTTGTAAGCAAAGAATTGAATGTTGAAAGCAAATGGTCAGATGTCCAAGTACAATACCAAAGGAGAGTTGATTTAATACCCAATCTCGTAGAGTCAGTAAAGGGATACGCCCAATTCGAAAAATCTACATTAACTGAAATAACGCAATTAAGAACTCAATGGACAAATGCAAGAACAATTGATGAAAAAATAAATGCTGGTACTCAATTAGATTCTGCTATATCTAGATTACTAGTCACTTTTGAAAATTATCCAGATTTAAAAACAGTAGAAACTGTTAACAATTTAATGGTGCAACTCGAAGGAACTGAAAACAGAATTTCTGTTGCTAGGAGAGATTATAATGATGCAGTTAGGGGATACAATACTATATTGAGACTGTTCCCAACTAATATAATTGCGAACCTGTTTGGGTTCGAGAAAAAAACATTCTTTGAAGCCCAAGAAGGATCAGAAAACGCTCCAAAAGTAAATATAAAAATTCAATAACCCTTAAACAAGACCCCAATTCTTCCAACTATCAGGAAACTTAAACTGAAGAAGTTTCCAATAAACTATTAGTTGCCCATGATGCATTATTTCATGGTCGATCATCCAAAACAAGTGTTCGTAAACTGTTGGATTATATGAACCCCATTTTATTATTTTATCCCATTCCTTTTCGTTTAATTTATTAAGTGTTTCTAACATTCTTTCATCTTCTATTTTTAATGCAGTAATCAATTCGTTTTTATTATCAAATTCCTTTCCATATATTTTTTTAGTAAAATCTATCTTTTGCGTTTTAATTGCTTCAATATAACAATGCTGGATGTTAGCCAAATGTCTAAACTGTTTAGATAATGATCCTAAAGCGTCACTGGGAGAAAATGTCAGTTTATCTTCTGGTGTGGCTTTCAATAAATCAATAGTTTGAGTTCTATGATATTTCCAGGAGTTGAGAAATTGACTTAATTTTGACATACTAAACTATTAAACAAAATAAATTATATATTTAATTATATAACGTCTATTATGGTATTATGTTATTTGGAATAGTGTTGCTTATGCTGATTCTGATGTTGTTGGTATTAGGATTAACTGTGTTTATAATAGTGTTCTGGATGTGGATGCTCGTAGACTGCTTACAAAGAAAAAAATTCAACGACAAACTGGTATGGGTTATCGTATTAATAGCTCTGAATGTAATTGGAGCTGTTTTGTATTATTTTATTGCCAAAGAAGAAAAAAGGAATAAAAGAAAATAAAAAACTAAATGTCTGCTTATTTTTTCTTGTGTTGATACATGTCTTTCCAAAGTTTTATTATGCCAAGGTATACCAATATTGTTAGTCCGACTAGCAAAACCAAATATAAAATACCTAACCCAGACCAATATCCACCAATACCCTGCATCATATTTTGACCCATCATCATGTTCATCATATTACCACCCATCGCACTATTTGTTTCGCCACAATACATCATTTTTGCCATATCAATATGAAATTGTTCTTCAATTTCTGTACCTTCCTTCATACCCATCATTTGATGCATTAATTCGTGGCCTTCTCCTGGATGCATTTGTTCCATTAAATACTCTCCGATTTGCTCAAGTTGTTCATTTGTAATTTTATCACAGCTAATTCCAGAATCCATTAGTTGCTTTGTTTCATTAAAATTGTGTTCATGAGCAAATACTAAGCCCATGCTGAGCAACAAAACAAAATTTATAATTGCCAATACTTTACGCATTTTTTTATCCCCCTTCTTTATATTCCTGTCACCAATTCACTCTTAGTTTTTATTGTCATATACGATCCAATTATGATCATCATAGAACCAACCAATTGTAATAATGGAAGAGGTTCTTTAAACAGCAAATAACCGAATCCCAACGAGATAATAGGACTTAGCAAGAGAAATGTAGCTGCTTTAGACGCATTAATTAATTTCAAACTCCAATACCAAAAGAAGACGTAAGAAAATAGAACTATTGTCGAAATTCCTATGTTTCTCCAAGCTATTATGTCTAAGTTGAACAAGGTCTGATATTTATTGGTTAGAACTAAAACCCCAAACAATATAAGCCCTCCAAAAAACATTCTGGAAAACGATACAACAAAGTTTGTTTCACCCTCTCTTAATACTTTTTTTGCAATAATATTTTCTCCTGCCCATAATATAGTTGCCATAATCACTAACAAATCTCCTAAACTTGGGTTTTGCCAAAATTCAGTCGACTTTATTTGAGTGAAATAGATTAACAAGATTCCAAAAAGCATCGCTGTTAAAGCTATCCAATGAGTTTTTGATATTTTTTCTTTTAAGAATAAGACACTAAAAACAACAACATAAAACGTTAATGTTTTGTGTAAAAAGGCCGCTCTACTAGATGTTGTTAATTTAAGTCCATTAAAATAAAGTAAAAAGGCTATAGATCCTCCTATCAACGCTATTAAAAGCATGTATTTCCAATTCACTTTTTTAAATGAATTAAATGAAAAGTTAGATCGCCATAAAGATAAAAACAAAAATATAATACCTATTATCAAGGATCTCAATGCAGTAAAAACAGTTGGATCCAGTTTAACAATGAACAACTTATTCATTGGTATGGCTATACCACTAACAATTGCCGTCATTATTGCAAACAACGTTCCCAGACTTTCTTTATTCATGAACCCTCACATCATATTTCGGGTGTGTATTAAAATAATTTTCTTTCAACTTATACAATTTTTTAGCTAAAGTTTTCGATATTTTCTCAACTACAAATTTTCTATGCACTGTTACGAAATCTTTTATCTTAAGATCTTTGGCATAATCTATTTTGTATTTTTTCGTTCCTAAAATTGTTTTTATAAGTGCGTTATTCTCAGAAACACTCATAACCTCTCCAGAATATATTCTACATTCTGTTGGGTCGAAATCTCCCATTTGTTCAAATCTTTTATCTACCATTTCATCATGATTAAATAAATAGTACTCTCTTAATACTTCATCGTCTATTATTTTTTTATTTTTTTTTTTTGCTATCAATCTACACATCGCATATGCTACTTTAAAATTTTCCTCGCATTTGTTTTCTATTTCTTTATTCTTAGAAATATTTTCTATTAAATTGTCGACAAATTCTTGACTTTTGTGGCCTCTATGAACTAGAGTTTCCGCGCATGGAGCAGCATATTTGAAGAACAAATGCCTATTCTTTATTTTTATAAAAGCCACCCAATAATTAACCGACATTCGAAAGTAGTTTTATTCTATTTATTCCATCTATCTTTTCTATATATTTAGCTATCTCTGGCGGAACCGAATCTTTCCATATCTTGCCATGATATATTCTTTCCCTTATCTTTATTCCACTATATTTTTCTGAATTTACAAACTTTGGACTTTCAATTTTTTTCAATTTATAGAACAATTTCTTAATCCAAGGATTTCCGCTAATCACAACATCAAATCTCTCATTTTTTACAAGATAATTTGTCCAATGTTTATCATGCTCCATATCATGAATGCCAACAATCTTGATTTTGTCTCCAAAACATAGTCTTACCATTTCCGCTCTTTCTTTGAAAGTAAAGGGGTTGTCAGAATTTAGTTTATTTGTTGCTGCAATGGCTATAATTAGTTTGTATTTTTTCATTGTTGTTTTGATAACTGTCATATGACCTTTATGCAAGGGTTGAAGACGTGCTATAAACAATGCTGTTTTCATTTCTATCCTCAATTAATATTATATTATCATATTATTCTTTCTTATTTCTCAAGCCCCAATCAGCTATAAACGATGATTTTACACCTCTTATATAACTATCAGCTTGCAAAGCCGCTTTGGCGCCTTCACCGGCAGAAATAACAACCTGCTTGAATGGTAAATGTGTCACATCACCTGCGGCAAAAACTCCTTCCTTAATTTTGTTATTGTCCGGTTCAAAGGTTTCGCAATTCTCGTTAATGACTATATGATTGTTTTCATTCAACTTAACAAAATTTTTTATCAAATCAACCTTAACTTCTGATCCAAGTTCTACAAATAAACCATCTAATTGTATCTCTCTCTTAACTTTAGTGTTAACATCCTCAATAATTATACTTCTAAGAAAATTATCGCCTTTACATTCAGAAATTGTGGAATTGAATATACACTCAACGTTTTTTATTCTCTTAACTTTATCAATAAGGGTAGCAAACGCTCTAAATTCATTAGATTCGTGAACAGTATAAACTTTTTTTGTTATCTCACTCAAATACAGAATTGTATTAAGAGCTGAGTTACCGCCGCCTGTCACGGCCACAGTTTTATTTTTGAATAATGGACCATCGCAAATAGAACAATATGAGATACCTTTGCCTTTGAATTCTTTTTCACCTAATACATTCAAATTAATGGGTGTCTTACCGAAAGCTAGTATCAAAGTTTTACCCTCATAATCATATTTCTCGGTTCTAATGGTGAACAATTTTCCTTTTTGTTTTATTTCTTTTGCCTCTTCATATCTAATGTCAGCACCGAAACTAGATGCCTGTTTTTCAAATTTTTGCATTAATTCAAAACCAGTGCTCTTTTCAAAACCTGGATAATTTTCTATATCGGGTATGTTGGAGGCTTGACCTCCTAAATCTTTTGTTAGAACAAGGGTTTTCAAATTTCTTCTGCAGGTATATATGCTGGCTGATAATCCACTCGCCCCCCCGCCTATTATTATTACGTCGAACATGGTTTCACCAGTAAATGTCTAAAATATATTAGTAAACAAGATAAAAATAGGTTTTGAATTTATTTAATAAATTGTTTTAAAAATCGAAGCAATAATATATTAAATTATGTGTAATCCCACAATAGGCAAAGTATTAAAAACCACTGATAAAAAAGTCGTGGTTCTCGTAAATAAAAGAGAAATTGATGCCAATACTGAACTAGTGAAGGTAAAAACAAATGATTATGTTCTACTAGCTGGGAACATTGTAATAGAAAAAATAACAAAAAGAGAAGCTTTGACGATGCTAAATGATAAAGAGTGAAACCATTCATGATAAAAAAAATCCTAGTTTTTGGAAATATGCTTATTAAGAAGGATAACTTACCACTAAAAATGATGGGTGATTTAAAAAAGAGTTTTCCACAAATAGAATTCAAGGAATTTGATCCATCTGAAAATCTGAAGGAAGAAGGGAGAGAACTGTATATAATCGACACAGTTGAAGGAATTGAAAAGGTTGAAATAATAACAAATTTTAATGACATAAAATTATCGAAAATATATTCTGTTCACGATTTCGATTTAGGTTATGAATTAAAATTGTTAAAAAAATCTGGTATGATAGATAAAGTAACTATATTTGGAGTGCCAATGAATTTAGAAAGAAAAAACGTTTTTAATCAGCTGAAAGAAAAAATTAAATCTTTTATGAATAGTAAATAGTTATCTCCAATTTACTTTAAGAAAGTGGCTCGCACAACTCATGCATGGATCGTATGCTCTTATTAGCTTCTCCAATTCTAATTCGATCTCTTCTCTATTTTTGTCAAGTATTTGTGGTATAAGTTCTCTTATGTCGTTTTCCATCTTAATCTGATTTTGAGCTGTCGGAATAACCAAATTTCCAAACTTAATTTTTCCTTCACTATTAACAGATAGCATATAATATAATGTTCCTCTCGGTGCTTCAATCACACCAATACCTTGGCCTTCTTTAATTTTTACTTCTGGTTTCGATTCCTCTTTGAATTCATTTGCTTCTAAAAGTTCTATCGAGTGATCTATCGAGTGAAGAATTTCTATAGCTTGTGCAAGATTATTGTGATAAACGTTATCCGAGGGGAACATCTTCAACGCATCACTCAAATCTCTCTTTGTATCTTTATGTAACGCATCCTTGTTTAGGTTTAATCTAGAAAGTGCTCCAACCATATACTCCTTTCCTTCAAATTTGAAACCTGTTGCCTGAGAATATGGTATTACAACCCTTGTGAGGAAATCCCAATAATCACTTTCCTTTACTTTGGTTCCAGTTGAACTTCTTATCTCACCTTCTAAAAAACTGAAATCTTTTGTAGTCAGAACGACAAAATTACTGCTTCTCTTAAATTCAAAATTACATTTCTGGAAAATATCAACCAGTTCTATAACATGACTTCTCACGCCTTTCAATTCCTTAACAATTTTATCCGTCTCGTCTTTTTTTGGTATCTTAGAAAACGATCCTATTTGTGGTATTGTTGCATGTACAGATCTTCCAGCAATTATTTTTGACAAATTATTCCCGACGCCCTTAACATCAAATGCTTGATGGACAAGTTCGTGTTGCGATTCATCAAATTCAAGGACTGAGTCTTTTCCAAACAAATCTGGTAAAACAAATAAATACAAATGCATGGCGTGATCTCTTATCATCAAACCATACATAGATAACTTCCTGAACAGCATAGTTTGATCACTAGGTACTATTTCTAAAGCTCTTTCAGCAGCTTCTGTACAGCAAGTTAAATGTGCTATGCTGCAGGTACCGCAAATTCTAGAAACAAGTTGAGGCAAACCGATCAGAGGTTTATCTCTTATTGCCTGAGTAAAAAATCTTTTATTTTCACTGATTTTCAATTTAACATCTGTTACTTTTCCACCAACTACTTTAACATCTAAATCGGCATGACCTTCGGTTTTACTTATATTTTCTAATGTTATGTCTAATTCATTGTGCATTAAACTACACCAAACTCTTTCATGTATTTTTCTAAAACTGTAACAAATGTTTCTTCATTCATGGGACATCCGGAAACAGTATCATCAACATAAACTACCTCGCTTACAGAGGACACTTTCTCTTTTAGTTTGAATCTTTCTATAATAAAGGCTATCTCTTTCAATCTTTCATCATCAAAAAAATTTCTTTGATTAGATGGGCTGCCCAGAACAGCACAGCTACCTATAGCCACTAGTCTTTTAGCATTCTTTCTTATTTCTTTCAGTTTTTTTTCTTCTTCACAATTTGACACTGCACCTTCAACAAATGCTACATCTAAATTACTTATCTCGTTGTTTCTTTTTATTGTTCTAAAATACGCAAAGTCTATCTTATCCTTCCATTCAAAGAACTTATCATTCAACAACTCAACAAAAAGTATTGTCGAATCCTCGCAGCAAGTAAATGAAAACCATCCTATTCTTAGTTTACGTCTCATCTTATCATTCTCACAATCATGGACAATTTTCTTTTATTAAGCAATTTTTACATACTATTTTAACCAAATCATAAGATGATATTTCAAGATTGTTGTCCACAGCGTATTTGTGCAAGTTTTTTATGTCATCGCATATCAATTCGATCACTGAGTTCTTCATTTTTTCCTGGCATTTCTAATTATATCAATTATTCTGACTATTATTAAAATAACACTAATGACGAACGCAATAAAACTAGCCGGAAGTAAATACGGCCTGGCAAGATCCTTGCCGCCACCCTCCTCGAAAAATTTAATCCAACCTTTGTACTTCATAATAGTCAAATGCAAGAATATAAGAATAAAGGAAATTCTGGCGCCCCACCTTTGAATGAACCACCAGCGCTGGGCTCCTAATTTGTTCATAAAAAAATCGTTTGAAATAATTGCAATAAATGCCAATAAAATAATAGAAGACAAACCGAAGACAAATGAAACTAGTCCTTCATTTAAAAAATACAAAAGCGGAAATTTGTCGGGCAGGAAGAATAAGGAAACTACAGAATGAAATAACGCAAGGAAGAATAAAATCATGCCTAATTCCTTTCTAAAAGTAAGCCACGGCGTAAATCTATTAGAAAATCCACACAGAGGTCCTATAAGTAGCACTATGCATAAAAGTATAAGAGACGTCCCGGCCAGAACTTTGTTCATTATGTAAAGATTATAATATCCCCTTCTTTCAAAAATGTATAAAGAAAGAATTGAAAATATTAGAAGACTTATAACTGCGACTATAGCATAATCCCTTAAATTATTTTTCCATGACATAAATAACAGTTATGTCCTTTGTTATTATTAATTTATTCCGTTTTGTTGCATAAATGTATTCTTGTCAAATCCTGTAGCTTGCTTGAATTTATCTGGGCTAACATTCTTTATGCAATCTCCGTATTGAGATGGATGATGACTTAAATGTTGAATGTTACTTAAATCATTCAAATCACCACAAACATCTATATTCTGAACGTTCGGCATCGAATAGTTTGTTTTGGCCGGTTTGAAGAAAGTATACAAAGTCCAACCCAATATCAATATTACAATACCCAACAACATATACAGTGATTTGTCGTCTTTCTTTTTTTTCATATTAAACCCCCTATTATTCCTGTTATACTAATCATCAGTACAATTACATTAACTATAAACCAAAGCCAATCTTTTTTTGTTTTTTTCATACCACAATGAGCTTTAGTCCAGTAAAACATCCCTATACCAATGCTCGAGGATAATAAACCCATGATGGAAAATGGAATAACGTATTTTTGCAAAAATGCTAAAGGCATACCAACTACTGTTATCCCAAATATGGCTAAAGCTGCTATCAATACTTGACAAATGGTATGGCAAACATTATATAAACCGGCAATACCTATAGCACTACTTATTCCACCTATAATACCGGTTACTTTTGTTTTATCGTCTTTTTGTTTTTTCATATCAACCACACGTTCCAACAACACATGTGCAATTGCCGTCGCATCCTACATGATCTGGAGCTTCACATCCCTTTTCTTCGCATGGGCATCCTGTAGCCAAGCAATGTTCGGATCCGCAATGCAAATGCCCAGGATTGAATATACAAGTTGTTGAATGTGGATCACATGTTCCATAGACAGCTAGATTGTATACTCCTCTTACAGTATAGAATAAACTACCAAATAAAAGTATTGTGAAAATCAATGACAACAGCTTAAAATTCTTATAAGTAAATTTTGCTAGAGACGGAAATGGTTTAATTAATTTAGATGTTATTTTTGATCTTATTCTTTGTTCAAGCGAGCTTTCGCAAGGCCTAAAAGTGATCATTCTAAAAACACATTTGAATGATTCTTTAGCGAGTATCCTATATTTAGCTGAAAATATTCCAAGTACTGAAAATATGACCACTGCAACCAAACAAAGTACCATTATAATCACCTTAGTTTTGATATTTCCTTTAATTTTTCTACGAAAATCTTAGCTTCTTCTTTTGTATTATAAAAATACAACGAAGCTCTCGCTGATCCTTCAATTTTATTCGCATTAAACCACGAATGCACGCAATGCTGACCTGACCTTATCATTATATTTGCTATATTATCAAGCATCATAGCAACATCGTGAAAATGTATATCTTTTATATTGAATGAAAATATGCCACCCCTTTGCTCTACTTCTTCGGGACCCAGAATTGACAGACTTGGTATATCTGTAATGTTCTGTGTTATAAACCTATTAATTTCTATTTCATGTTTTTCTATATTTTCTCTCCCGATATTATCCAAATACTTGGCTGCTGCGCCTAATCCTATATTTCCTGCATAGTTTTGCAGGCCCGCTTCAAATTTTTCAGGAGGTTTTAGTAAAGTATGCGAATCGTATGTAGTATTACTAACTGTATCTCCACCAACTAAGAAGGGATTCATTTCCTCTAACAGATGATACTTTCCGTATAAGATTCCTATTCCAGAAGGCCCAACCATTTTATGTCCACTGAATGCAACAAAATCCACATTTAATTTTTTCACATCAATTTTTTTATGTGGAACTGATTGAGCACAATCTAGCATGACCAATGATCCGTAATCGTGTGCTATTCTAATTATTTTTTCTACTGGCAATGTATAGCCATCAAGATTAGATGTATGAACCATAGAAACCAATTTAACATTCTTATTCATATTTTTTTCGAATATTTCAAGATCAAATGTCATGTCTTTTTTTGATCTAACTACTTTATGAACAATTTTTTTTGTTTTTGAGATTATCTGCCACGGAATAAGATTAGAATTGTGTTCTCTATCTGATGTTACTACAACATCACCATGTTTAAAGTTTAAAGAATTTGCAACCAAATTTAATCCTTCAGTTGTGTTTCTAGTGAATATTATTTCTTCAGATTTCTTGGCACCAATAAAATTTGCCATAATATCTCGAGCTTCGCTCATTTTCTCATTCACTTTAGAGGCGAATTTATGCATGCTTCTTCCAGCACACGCAGGATACTGTTCATAGTATTCGTTCATTGCCTGTATAACCTGTTTTGGTCTTAAACTCATGCAAGCATTATCAAAATAAATTACAGGCCTGCCATTAATTTTCTGATTAATAGCAGGAAAATCAAATCTGGTTTTTTCTAGATTTGTGGTTGTCATTGTTTCTTCAACTCGTTATCGATGATTCCTCTGAATTGTTCAAACGGAACAGCTCCTGACAGTTTAATGCCGTTAATAAAGAATGTCGGCGTTCCTTCTACTCCGTAACCTGCACCATCCTTCAAATCTTTCTTTACTTCTTGTGTATATTTCCCGTCGTCTAAACAACTATCAAATTTGTTGCTATCTAATTTTAATGCTTTTGCGAAGTTTTTCAGAGAACCTACAGAGAGCGATTGCTGGTTCTCAAAAAGCAAGTCATGATACTCCCAGAATTTGCCTTGATCATCTGCACATTCAGAAGCCTCAGCGGCTTTTTGTGCAAATTGATGTCCGGGCAATGGGAAATCTCTATAGACAAACTTCACTTTATTTCCGTACGTTTCCATTATTTGTTCTACTACTGATTCTGCTCTAGCACAATATGGACACTGATAATCACTAAATTCTACTATTGTAACTTTAGCATCGGCCCCACCCTTAAAGGGATCGTCGTCTGCGCTTACTTGCGTTCTTGGTGTCTCTGGTGCTTTCGAGTAGTTATTGTAGACAAAATATCCTATTAGTAAAGCTATTATAACAAAAAACAAAACTTTCCAGGGATTTTTAATTTTTATAGTCAGACCCTTTTCATTATCTTTACTCATTCAACAACCTCCCATACTTCCACTTCCGGATTCGGGATAAAAAACTGTTTTCCATTTATCTATTTCGTTTTGTATTTCGTTTCTATCGTATCCGTTGGTTATCATATACTTAGCCAATCCGTGTAATGCCAAATGATGACCGCATCCACAATTACCAGCAGCTTGTATTTTTTGCACTCCACAACAAGGCAAATTTATATCTAATCCGACAATTTGCTTGTTTTGTTCGGGAGTTAGAGAAATGGTTTCCTCATATTCTAATAATTTCTCATATCCACCGTTATCTAATGCAACGCTTTCACTGGAAGTAACTTCATTTTTTACAGTGCTTGTTTTTATCAAATTCATGCTGTTATTTATCTTATAAATAAAAAACTGGTTTAGCCCAACAACAAGTATCAAAAGAAATAAAGCTAAATTTATATAAGCCGGGTTGATCTTTTTATTTTTTTTACTCATTAACATCCACCTACTTGCATACCTGAACCACTGCCATGATGCGCTTGCATCATCTCTTCTTGTGAAGAAAACCCACCAGCAACTTTAGGCTCACTCATTCCAATATCCATTTTGTTCATTATATTAAATAGTTCGAACGTTTGGAATATAACAACTAATAAAACCAATCCTATTACAAGCAATATTAGAGTATTTGTTTCCATTTTTTCCTACCTCAAATTTTTCTTAATTTTATTGAGAAGAAATAGCATATATGGGTTAGTATGAAACTAGTTTCAACATATTATCAGTAATTCCAAATTATCAAACACTAGAACAACCTTATCATCAATCAAAAATTGTATTAACCTATGGGGAATATTATTTTTAAAAACCAATTATCTCAACACAACAACATTGCTCATTCCACGTCTTCTTCTCTCTACAATATTTTTGGTTTCTAACTTATCAAGAACTCTAGTGATTTTTACTTTCGAAAAGTTTGTTTTAGCTATGAGATCATTTTGAAAAATATACCCATCCGATTCTTTGATTTTTTCATACACCAGTTTTTCCTCTCCCTCCAATGATTTAGCAGCTTCTTTGATTTTTTCGCTTTCGATGATACTCTCCTTTTTAGAATCTATGTCGTTGAATATCAGATATAAACCAAACAAAGCCAAACCAGATATTATTACAAGACCCATTGTAGATTCTGCGGGTATACTTCTCTTATAAGGACATACATTATCCGGTAAAGGGCAATCTTTATGCAACTCTTTTCCCATGTTAATGATGTCTTTGATGTGTATGTATATTACAATAGACAAAAGTATTGAAGCTATTAGAATTATCAACCCTATAATTTTTGAACTAAATATAATTTTCTTCATACAATCATCTCTCAATTTATGAGACAATTGCTTTTAATAAGTTTTCGGTCTGTATTTTCGCATAAGAAGAGAGTTAGACACAACAGATATAGAACTGAAAGCCATGGCAGCTGCAGCAAATATCGGATCCAGAAGCATTCCAGTAAAGGGATATAACAAACCTGCAGCTATAGGGATACCTGCAGCATTGTAAATAAAAGCCCAGAATAGGTTTTGTTTTATTTTCTTTATTGTGTATCTACTTAGATCAATAGCTATAACTATGTCTCGCAAATCTTCTTTAATCAATATTATATCACCCGTCTCTATCGCCACATCAGTTCCACTTCCAATAGCTATACCTAAATCAGCTTGAGCCAAGGCTGGAGCGTCATTGATACCGTCACCAACCATAGCTACTATCTTCCCACTCTCCTGTAATTTCTTTATTTGGTTCGCTTTTTCTTCTGGTAGAACTTCTGACAGCACATTATCTATACCTATTTGCCCTGCAATGGCGTTTGCAGTTCTTTCGTTATCACCTGTCATCATAATAACTTCAAGTTTCATTCCCTTCAATTCAAAAACAGCTTCCTTAGAATATTCCTTCAAAGTATCGGCAACTGCTATCATGCCTAACACTTTTTTATTTTCAGCAACTAACATCGCTGTCTTTCCTTGATTTTCCAACTCCTTCAATTTATCGTCTAAATTACCGATGTTTATTTTGTTATCGTTCATAAATTTTCTGTTGCCTAACAAGATTTTTTTGTTTTTATATTTTGCTTCAACACCATGACCCGGTATTGCCTTGAAACCAGTTACTTTGGGTATAGGTAATTTGTACGACTTTGCTTTATTCACTATAGCTTCTCCAAGCGGATGTTCTGACCCTATTTCGACAGCTGCAGCTAACATCAGAATTTCTGTATCCTTGAGTTTACTAACAGAAATTATATCCGTTACTTCAGGCTTTCCTTTTGTGAGTGTTCCTGTTTTATCCAAAACGACAGCATCAATTTTATGAGCTATTTCCAGCGCTTCTCCGCCTTTTATTAATATCCCATTTTCAGCGCCTTTTCCAGTACCAACCATTATTGCCGTGGGTGTAGCTAACCCAAGAGCACATGGGCATGCGATAATTAGAACGGCTATTAAAACAGTGAATGCAAAGATGAAACCTTTAATGCCTATAAAATACCAGCCAAGAAATGATAGCATGGCTATTGCTATAACTGCTGGGACGAAGTATGAAGAAACTTTATCAACTAATTGTTGAATTGGTGCTTTACTCGCTTGTGCTTCTTCAACTATTTTTATTATCTGTTGCAATACAGTGTCTTTGCCTACATGAGTGGCCTTGAATTTGAATGTTCCGGTTTTGTTGATAGTTGCGCCTATTACTTTATCTCCTTTTTTCTTTTCGATTGGCATGCTTTCTCCAGTTATCATAGACTCATCTACTGACGAATAGCCATCTACTATGATACCATCAACAGGAATTCTTTCACCCGGCCTAACTATAACTATATCATTTATCATCACTTCTTCAATAGAAATTTCTATCTCCTCTTTGCCTCTGATCACCTTTGCAGTCTTTGCTTGTAGTTTCATCAATTTTTTTATTGCCTCAGAAGTTTTTCCTTTAGCTATAGCCTCTAACCAGCGACCGAGAACTATCAAAGTTATTATTATTGCGGCGGTGTCGTAGTAAACATAAGTTCCTACACCACTTTGAATAAAATAGGAAGGAAATAGAGTAACGGCCAAGCTATATAAATATGCAGCTGACGTTCCGACAGCAATCAGAGTATTCATATCTGCCGATTTGTTTTTTAGAGCGATAATAAATCCTTTGTAAAATTGCAAGCCTACCCAAAATTGCACGGGCGTGGTCAAAAATAATAGAACGAACTTATTGGTTAAAATTTCTGGAACGAACCCAAACCATTCAGGAAAACTTCCAAAAAATATCAAAACGCTCAAAATAGCTCCTATAAAGAATTTAGTTCTGAATTCTTTAATGTGTTTGTCTCTTGCAATTTTTTCCTTGTCAACATCTTCTTCAACAATATCTACCGGTTCGTAGCCTACATCTTTTATTGTTTGTTTTATTTTATCAGAAGAGATTTTATTCGGATCATAAATTATAATTGCCTTTTCATTAATCAAAAGATCCTTTGATACTATTCCTTTCAAGCTATTCAGAGCATTATTGACCGTGTTTAAACAGTGAGGATTATCCATGCCGATGATTCTAAGCTTTATTTCTTTGCCTTCACTCAAAGATTCGGTCTTGTCTATAACCTCATATCCAGTGTTTTTTATTATTTGAACTATCTTCTCCGCATCCACTTTATTTGTGTCAATTTCTACATAAGCCGTCTCATTGCCGAAATTAACCGTCGCTTTAACACCATCAAAATTGTTTAGTGCTTTCTCTATGCTAACCGCACATGTAGCACAGTGCATTCCACCAATTTTAATTGTTAGTTTCTTTATCATATTCACACCAAAAAATTAAAAATAAAAATAAACTAAAATTTTTTATCCACAAAATTATATACACTTCCAAATAAAAAACCTGCTGAATATCCCAACAATAAAACTTCAATAAATCCTATAGCAGTCGTGCCTGAAATTCTGGTTGGCATTGATATTTTTGTTATATCTATGCCATGCATCATATAAGATGCCCATGTCAAAGCCTGATTTGGAACCAACAAAAATAAAATTACACAAACTATGTATAAAACCCCAAATGCTGTTGCTGTTGTTAACCCTATTTTGTTTGGATTCAACTTATTCATTCTCAAATCCACCTCTTTATATTATTGGCATAAATATTTAAATATTGATATATCTAAATATTGATATATAAAGTATCGGTAACGAGGTGAATAAAATGTCTGGTTGTTGTGGCTCCGGCAAGAAAAAGAAGAAATAAATTGGTTTTTAGTTTTTGTATTTTTCAATGTAAAACAATAAATTATTTAATGTTTTATCTTTCTGAATGATCTAGCACAATGATGGCAACAAAACATTAATTCTTTTTTTCCTCTTTTTTCTTTGTAGCCACCTTCTATAACTTTACAACCGCAATGCGTGCATACGCTAACCTGTGGTTTAATCGCAAGATAGAACAGATCCCCTGATCTACTAAGTATTTTTTTTGCAAATTCTTCTCCTTTTGGAGTGATAGAATATACTATCTTATCTCTGGCACCAGTCTTATCAATTTTAATAAAAGTCTCTTTTTGTAGAATGTCCAAGAATGGATATACCTGACTCGTGCTGATATTCTTTCCTATTTTTTCCTCCAGTTCCTTCATTATTTCATATCCATGTTTTGGTTTTTCCATCAGAAGCAGAATAGTGTAAAATTTAACCAAACTCGCTATCTTTATAGTCATGTTATATTAATCAAAAAACATATATTTAAATATTTTGATATATCTAAAATTTAATAGGTGATTTGAATAAGCAATAAAATCCTGGTAGCAGTAATAATTTTAGTTATAACAGGGACAATAGTCTTGTCTGTAATAAAAAACAATAGAATAAGCGGATCTGTAATAGAATCCGCTGGAAGTAACGATATGGCAGATCATCATGGAGCACCATCACGATTAGACAGATCTAAATTGGAATCAAAAATTAACTTTGATCAAGCTGTCGACCAAGTCGCACCGGATTTTACTCTTGTTAATCAGAATGGAGAAACGTTCAGACTTAGCGATTATAAGGGCAAGAATATTATCCTTTTCTTCAATGAGGGATCCATGTGTTATCCTGCATGCTGGAATCAAATCGCCGCCCTAGCCAATGATCTCAGAATCAATAACAATGAAACGACTGCTGTTTCGATCGTCATAGACAGCAAATATGAATGGGAAAGGATAATAAATTCTCAGCCCAAGTTACAAAAGGCCACGATGCTTTTTGATACCAACAAATTAGTTTCTGAGATGTATGATGTCCTAGATTTGGAATCCTCCATGCACAAAGGATCTTATCCCGGACATACTTATTTCATAATCAACAAAAACGGCATAATAAGTTTTGCACTGGATGATCCAAACATGGCAATAAACAATAATGTTCTCGTTTCAAATCTGATTTAAAAGGAGCTCGTTCAAAATGGAGTTATTAATTATAGCATCCTTAATAACGGCATTTATAGCTGGTTTGGCAGCGCTATTTGCACCGTGCTGCATAGGCGTTTTGTTGCCTACTTATTTTGCTTCAATATTCAGACAGAGAAAGACTGTTCTTCTTATGACTTTGGTTTTTTTCCTAGGACTGTTAACCGTATTTCTTCCGTTGGGTTTGGGTGTCGGTTTTTTGGGAGAACTATTCAAGGAATATCATAACATCATATATATTCTTGGCGGCATATTCTTGCTCGGATTGGGAATATCTATACTCTGGGGTTATCACTTTTCTATCCCATACTATGCTAAATCGAATAATAAAATAACTGGTGCTAAATCTATATTTGTTATGGGAATATTCTCTGGTTTTGCCACGTTATGCTGTGCTCCTGTATTGGCCGGTGCTTTGGCTTTATCAGTTTTACCAGGCTCAATGCTATGGGGTGGTATTTATTCTATAGTTTATGTGTTGGGTATGGTGTCTCCATTATTCATAATATCATATTTTATTGACAAAACAAAAATAATGGAAAAAATGAGCTTCTTTAAAAAAGAAGTGAAATATGACGTCTGGGGAAAAAAATTCAAACTGACAATTTCTGATTTAATCTCAGGTTTTATTTTTGTTGCAATGTCTATCATCATTTTATATTCCGTTATGACCAGCAAAGTGACGATTCACTCTTCAACTCAGACTAACATAAATATAATGGCTGCGCAAATTACTGATTTTATTGTTAAATCGGTACAATCTGCCTCAAGTGGGTAGATTAATAATTTAAATTTAGATATGCAAGGTGATCTTATGAGTAAAATGGAAATAGAACATGTAGAAAATGGGCCTTTTTTAATCAAAAAGGATGGAAAGGTTGAAATGGCTCTGTGCAGATGCGGTGGCTCATCTAATAAACCGTTCTGCGATGGAGCACATGGAAAAATAGGGTTCAAAGCAAAATCTGGAAAAACTGATTTGCAATAATTTGAAATTATGGACTAGAGGTAGCTCGATTTTGATAAAAATAAAGAGATAGACGAAGCTTTTTAAATTTTCAACTAATTTTTATTTTTTAATAGCTTTTAATTTTCCTTATATATTGAATAATCAAAAGACTTTAATTTATTATTTAACTAAATAAAAAGAATGAAATTAAGAGGAAGGATAAACAAAAAGCTCAAAAAATATGTTGAAGAATTGAACCGTTTTGTATTCAGTTATAAAATTCCTGCTGCTAAACTTCGAAGTGAAATCGCAGAACATTTCTCATTCATTAGATGGGTATTTAAGAGGATCTTTTTGCCTATTGCACTTTTCTACATCATCGTCGGATTAATATTCAAAGTATGGATTGTAGATTCTCTATTTCTTGGTTTTTTTGTATTTATATACAGTAATTTTCTTCCGGATATTGATTCCGTTTTTAAAATAAATGCGAAAAAAGATAACTGGTATGAAAGGTATTTACTTCTTTTTTTCGCCCCAATAATTCTATTCTATCTGTTTTCAGAAAATTCAAAACATCTGTACTCTAGTAAGCCGAAACCCTTCCATAACTTGTCAAGTGTTGTCGCCTACGGTACATTTCTTCTAATTTTAGGTTTTCTATTTTATAGAAATTGGCTGGAAATGATTTCTCTGCCCGTTTTCGGTATTGTAGGATACTTAACCCATCTAAGCGTAGACAAATATATTTAGTTGTGTCAACTCACAGCTAGCGGCAGATTTAATAATTAAGCTATTAAAGTTTGAAAGAGAAGTTATAATGTAATGCTGGAAATATTATTTCCGATAATAGATACTCTTATCGGCATATCTATATTTTTTGCTGATAAGATAACTTTGCCACATTTCCTATACTGGATAGGAATTCTAAAGATAGCTTTCAGAATTTTGTTAATACCGACCGAATATATGTATAAATGGACGTGGTTTGTTGACATAATCTCCTTGACAATTATAATACTATTAATGAAAGGTGCTTATTTTGGGATTTTCAAAATATTCGGGGCAATTATAATATTGAAGGGTGTATATACTTTTATTTCATTTAATTCTGGAAAAATACTAGATCATGTTTTTAGAACTAGATGACTATACAACGCCATAAAAGCCATATTAGCGTGATGCTCATTACCGAATATTGAATGCGTGTTAAAACGATATTACTGCACAAATCTACAATAAATGATTTTTTAACTAAACTTCATATAAGTTTTGTGGAAAACAAAGATTTGTGGATTTTTATAATAGTATGCTCTATTATAGCTCTTGTTTCTTTGCAAATACAACTCAGCATAAAACTATCTTTGATCATATTGACTTTATGTATTTTATTATGGATGAGTGAACTCATACCAATAGGCATAACTGGACTTATTCCATTAATTTTAGCACCTATCTTTGGGTTGGCCAAATTTGAAGATATTGTTGGGAATTATTCTTCTAGAATAATTTTTTTGTTAATTTCGGGGTTTATTTTAGCTTCGTCGATAACGAAATGGGGAATTGACAAAAAAATTTCTTATTTCATTATTAGACTGCTAGGCAGAAATCCGAAAGTTGTAATATTATCGTTGATAATAACAACGGCATTGCTGTCAATGATTATGCCTAATACCACAGCTGCTGCGCTAATGATACCTGTTGGACTGGGAATTTTGAATTCTACAAGAGGCGAAAGCAAAGAATACAAAATATCTTTGCTGCTGTCAATTGCTTATGCTGCTTCAATCGGCGGAATTGCATTATTAATTGGAACGCCACCAAATCTGATTGCTACCGATTACCTAAGTAAAGAAAACATCAATATGAGCTTTTTCACTTGGAGTAAAATAATGCTTCCTTTTAGTATAATTTTTATAATAATTCTCTGGCTTTATATAACATTCAAAAGCAAATTACCTAAGAACATTACATTAAACTATACTAGGACAAAACTCAAAGATGGCGCGAAAATTACAATTATAGTAGTATTATCAGCAGTAATTTTATGGTTCACTAAATCTTTCGTTTTTGAAAAAATCGGCTTATTTTTAGATGATGTATTTATTGGACTTGCCGCTTCTATACTCCTCTTCGTCATAAGAATCAAGGGAGAACCGTTGTTAAAATGGGAAGACGCTAACATACCCTGGGACATAATATTGATGTTCGGGGGTGGTTTAACTTTAGGAAGTATACTATTAAGCTCTGGAACTGCGCAATGGACAGTATCAGCATTGAATTTTTTGCCTAAAAATGAGTTTATTTTTTTGATTGTAACCTCTATGTTCATAGTATTCGCGACAGAACTTTTGTCCAATACAGTGCTAGCAGCTACTATAATGCCAGTAATAATAGAATTATATAAAACAAATGGTTTCAGTCCATTAGCTGGAATATTAACTGTAGCAGTTTGCAGCACAATGGCATTCATGTTTCCAATTGGAACGCCACCAAACGCTATTGTTTTCAAATCACGGATTGTAAGTTTTAAAAAAATGATAGAATATGGGTTTGTTTTGAATTTGCTGGTAGTCGTGCTCTGGGTAGTTTATTTAAAATTCTTTTTAAAATTATAGCATCTAATTATTCAACGGCATGATAATTGACCTATTTTTCGTGTTTTTTTCCTTGCCTGAATACTGTAAATTCCGGGCTCAATATTTCGGTTTTAGCTTTACTAAATTCATCTAGTATATTATCTATTAATTCTGATTTCGTATTAACTAATCCGTGTGGTTCCGTTGTATAAGCATTTATTTCATAAGTAACAGAATAATTCCCGAGCTCCAAAAATAATACAAACGGCTCAGGCGTTTTTAATATGTTTTTAGTCCTCATTGCAGCAGATATTAGTAATTTTTTTGATTTTTCTTTATCGACATCATATCCAAGTGAGACGGGTATGTGAATCAAAATTTCCTTATGTACACTGTAGTTTTTCAAATGATTATTGGTAATTGTCATGTTTGGTATCGACACTACCTCGTTTTTTATAGTTTTTATGTTGGTAAAAAACGGTCCCATACTTGTTATATCACCATATATTTTACCTACTCTTACTCTATCTCCTATACTTATGATATTAGATTGCGTGATCGCATGATAAGCTATAATGTTTCCCAAAACGCTGGAAGTGAATAGCCCAATAAAAAACGATATAACCAAAATAAAAACCGATTGGAATATGTTCCAAAATGCCGATAAATTAACAAATACACTTAAGCCAAACATGGCAGCAAGTATGATAGAAACAATCTCTAAAATTTTCGAATATTTCAATACAATTATTTTGAATCCTCTGCTATCGACTTCTCCCTTAAAGTGTATTGTAAGAAACTTGTGTATGAGTTCAGCTATTTTATTTATAGCATATCTTTTGAACAATAAATAGCCAAAAAATATGTAAAACAAATACCAAATTTTTACTGCCAAACCATAAAATTGTTGATTCATATATCCACTTTTGAAAGCGATAAAAAGAATTATATTCACAATAACCAATATGGAAAATCTTGTGAATACCCAAACAACCTCTCTCTTAAAATCATATAAATTATTCATTAAATAAATTATTGTTGTTTTTCTAAATAAGTTTATTCATTTTACAAAAAATGTTTCGTTATTTATGAAACTATTTCCGAAGTAATTCATGAATACACTATTTTTCCGAGAACGGGCAAAATGTAATTTTGTATTATAAGATATAAAATCACCATAACTATTAGTGTTATAATTATAAAATATTTTTTCTTTCTAATTTTTTCAGGATCTATCGAACATGTTGTTCCTGGTTTTTTAATATTGAGAAATATTGACAGAGCAACAAATAATGAACCAAGCACGATAAAAAACAGTTTATATTTAGTAAAGCTTAAGGCAAACGATATACTGCCAAGGCCAAATAAAACAATAACTAAGGGAGTTATGCAACAAAGTGACGCAATCAAAGCTCCTATTGCCCCAACTCCCAAAGCCTTATTTGTATTTTCTTCTTTTCTAATTTTTTTAGTCATTGTTCAACATCCTTACCTGTTCAATCATATTACGTGTTGCTGGCATGTCGACCACTACAGTTCCTTTATAAGGATCTTCCAAGAGGTTTAACAACTGCTCCTTAGATGTTTTAGTTGAATCATATACTATCTCTCCTTTTTCGCCTGCTCTACTCACCTTAGCTACGACTACACCATCTGTTTCAGAGTACATTTTAGCTATTCCTGGTCCGCAAGATGGACAATACATACCCTTTATATCAAGGACAAGATGGCGTGAATTTTCAGTATTTAAATCACTCGAGTCCGCAACGGCCTTGGTGGTTTTATTTGTAGAAGAAAATGCTAACACCAATATACCAACTATTGCCAGCAGAACAACTGCCAAAACTGTTTTATTCATCTGTTCACCTCTGTATAATCTTTCTCTACCATAATTTCTCTTAAAAAATATTTATAATTAGCCTTTGATTGTTAAAACAAAATTTTGATAATAAAACAAAAATATTTAAAGTTAGCTATCTTTACTATTTGATATGAGCTATACTGTAATTGCTCCAGTTGGAGATAATTTGAAACACGCCTTCGTCGGAATGAAAGAATTTCCTACTGAAAAATTCATGTTGATATCGCCATCTAATAAGTTGAAAAACGCACAAGATCTTAAAAATAAACTGGAAGAATTCACAATAAAATCTGAAATTATACAAATTAATGACAATATTATGGAAGAAATGTTTAGAGTTTTTGGGAAAATATGCTCTTTGTATAAAAACGACGATTTACTAGTCAACATAGCAACTGGTGACAGCATAAGCACTTGCGCTGCGCTTAGTGCCGCTTTTGCAAACGGTTTAAAGGCATTTGGTGTCATGGATAATAAAGTTATGTTACTACCGATAATGAAACTGTCGTATTATAATGAATTAACCGAAAGCAAAATGAAAATACTTAGATGTCTAGATGCTGAAGATTACTTGTCTCTAAAAGAATTGAGCGAAAAAACGAAGATGTCCATATCACTTTTGTCTTACCACATAAATGGAAATTACAAACATAGGGGTCTGAAGGAATTTCGTCTTGTTGATATAAAAGAAAAAAAGAAAATATTGTTTGTGAAATTATCCAAGATGGGTTATATTCTACTTAAAGGATATATCAAACCAAATGACAAGAAATAGAAATTCGAATTAAACTAAAACAATTTAGATGCTTGAGATTTAAAGTCTATAAAATTTTATATTTACAATTTTTGTAAATGTTTATAAACTTTTATAACTAAATACAATAAGGCAGATCCGAATGAAAGAAAAATTAAAAATTTTTTATAAGGTTTTAAATTACAATATATCTATATTAAAAAGAGATTCGCACAAAAAAATTGCAATAGGGTCTTTTTTACTTTCAATAGTTTTCTTTTCATTTTTATATGGACTGTTTAGGATACCACTTTTTAATATTGGTATTATAAGAATGAATCCTATCAATTTTACAGATATTTCCTATATTGTACTTTCTTCCTTAATTTTGGGCCTATTAATTCCTCTTTTAAAATATAAAACACATATTATTCCGACAAGCGGCAGTGTTGAAGGGTCGGGTGGTTTCTTTGCTGGAATAATTGGCGCTGTGTGTCCAGCATGTCAAGCATTAACTCTTGTTGGTTTTGGGTCTTCATTAGTTTTACCTCTAAATTTTCTAGTTCCATATACAAACTACATCAGATTATTTAGTTTAATGTTATTAGGAATTAGTTTTTATGTCACTGCTTATTCATTGTATGCAAAAACCTGTCCATATTGTATAATACCAAAAACGCGAAGAATAAAATAATTAACGGTGATAAGAAATTTTTATTGAAACGGGAGTGAATCAATGAAAAAATCAAAAAAGAAAACTCATGAAAAATATGTTCTATATGGATTCTTAGTTTTTGCTTTAGTAATTATTGCTATTGCAATATTCTCAACGTACAGGTTGTTATCATCTCAAAATAAACAAGTTGACAACTCTCCTAAAAAACCTTCTTTGATAAAAATGACCCCCTATGATAGAGAATTGGCAATAAAGTTCATGGATAAAAATAATGATGGTAAATGTGATGTTTGTGGTATGCCTGTCGATATGTGTATATCTTCTGGACAATTACAATGCAATATGGATTCACGATCTACCATAGGCATACTTGGCTCTCAGCATATACACGCTGATTGGAAAGTTTATATAAATGGTGAACAGATAGATTTTTCTGATAAATCACATATGGACAGAATGAAAAAAGAATCGAGTGTAAGTAACTTCATCCATGTGGACTCCGGAAACCCACTTCCAGAAAAAAATGGGGATGTTTTGCATATGCATGCTACTGGTGTGCCTTTATGGATATTTTTCGATAGTATTAATATGGATCTAAGCAAAGATTGTTTAGTGTTGGATAATGGAAAAAAATTCTGTAATGATGATAAAAACACATTAAAATTTTATGTTAATGGGAAACCGGATGATCAATATGAGAATTACGTGTTTAAAGGTTTAGACAAAATTTTAATTTCCTATGGTAATGAAACTGATTTAACACAGCAATTAAATTCAATTACAGATTTTACTAAAAATCATTAAAAGTGTTGCATCTATGATATTAACAAAATATTAGAAAACCAAAAGAACATTCAATTAAACTAATTTATGAAAGTGCTTTCAAAAGCAATTTTCTAGCCTCGGGTGTCAAATTTTTCTTTAATTTTTTGGTACAAATACAAATACAACAATCACAAGTTGGACACACACCACCAGTACAACAGGTATTTTCCATATTTTTTCACCTCCAAACACTCAAATAGTTTCTTTTATATACTATTAATCAAAACAAAATATAAGGTGAACAGTTCCATGATAGAAACTAGTTTCCGTGATGTAACTAACAATAAATGTAAAATGAGGGGTGATGGGTATTGCCCCAAACCGTTAGAGCAAATAGCTAGTTTTCTTTGCAAGAAGTGGATATTAACTATAATAGTAACAATTGGGAATTTTGATGTTCTGAGATTCAATGACTTGCTTAGACGTATTGAAGGCATAACCCAAAAAACATTATCAGAAAGACTTCAAGATCTTGAGAAACATAATTTAGTATCACGCAAAGCTTTCCCAGAGAAACCGCCACGTGTTGAATATTCGCTAACAATAAAAGGTAACAAATTAAAAGAAGCCATTTTACCTCTGTACGACTTCATAGAGTCAAAATCCCTATGAATTTTGTATGATATTAAAAATCGATAGTGTATAGTTGTTATAAAAAATAACAAATACAAATAAACAACTAAGGGATCGAATATGGTAAAAGAAGAAATCAAAAATAATAAGAAATATTTTGTTTGTGAAGAATGTGGATTTGCATACAAAGAAAAAAAGTTAGCTGAAAAATGCCAAAATTGGTGCAAAGAACACAATAGTTGCAATATTGAAATCACAAAACATGCTGTCAAATTTTAAGTTGGTTCAACATGCGAGAAGGATGGAAACAAAGTCCCAATAATTTGAAATTACATGGACCAGAGGGGACTTGAACCCCTAGCCTCCATTACATCAATAAGCTTGCGGAGCTGGCGATCTAGCCATTGATCTACTGGCCCAGTTCAATATATGAATATATTTCAAGAAGTTTATAATATCGTGAAACATACTAATATTCGCTAGAGGTGAAAGAATGAGAAAGATTTTAGCAACTTTTATAGTAGCTATGCTGGTATTATCAACACCAATACTAGCAGAAGAATTGGGAGAAGTAAAATCAGTAGATACTGAAGTAAAGGCGATATTACATTTAGGAAAAGGATTAGCAATTTCAACCAGCGACCCTACGGATTTTAGTATAATAAAAGCCGGCGTGGGCAAAGTAGAATTTAGAAGTGGCGGTGAAAACAAAGAACTAAAAACCGGTGTAATGTTTGTTGATGGAGAAAAATACAGAATAAGAAATGCGACACTAGAAGAAGGTACTTTATCAGCAAAATTATATCTGAACGCGACAGAAGTTGGCAGCTTCAGTGTTCTATCTACACAGAAAGGAGAACATGAAATATGGGTAGGAACGCTACAGCTAAATGGTAAAAATTACAACTTGTACATATTAGAACTGCCTAGAGAAATGAAATCAAAAGAACTCAGAGACAAAGTGGCAGAATACTGTAGAGAGCATGTAGAAGACGAAAATTGCAAAGAAAAAATACATGAATATTGTGAAAATAACCCAAAAGACAGCAGATGTGTTGCATTAACAAAAGCATTTTGCAGGGACAACACTGACGATACAAGATGTAGACAAGAATTAAAAGCGTATTGTCAAAATAATCCAGACGCGGCAGAATGTTCAAAAATGCCAATGGTGAAAGCAAAAATGTTCTGTGAGCAAAATCCAGATGTACCAAGATGTAAAATTGCTAAAAGAGTAATGGAAAAAAGAGGTAGACAATAATGGATACTAAAATTGCTATATTGGCGGTTGTCTTAGTTATAGCAGTTGGTATAGGCTTTTATCTCAGAAACCCACAGCAAATAACACCTAAAACTACAGTTCAACAAACAGCAGGTTTAGAAGAAAGGGCAGACCAAATACTAGAAGATGAGTTAACAAGTGTCTTAGAAACTCAAGATATAGAAAATTTGGAAAATGCACTCTTGGTAGAATAGAACTTTTCTTTTTTTATTTATTTTTGTTTAGAACTCCATTACGAAACTATTGATTTATTAAAGTTTAAGAAGGTTCTGATTCAAAATTATACTATGAGATTTATAATATTTCATGGTGCGTTTGGAGATCCTCAAAGCAACTGGTTTCCAGAATTAAAAGAAAAATTAGAAGCTTTAGGACAAACTGTATTTGCACCACAGTTCCCTGCTGATGATTGGAATGAAATAACCATATCAGGACCTCAAGTTAAACCAAAAAATCAAGGCTTGGAAAACTGGATAGAAACATTTGAAAAAAATGTGTTACCTCAAATTAAAAAGAATGAGAAACTGTGTTTCATAGGCCACTCACTAGGTCCTTTATTTATACTACACGTAGTTGAAAGATTCAATATAAAATTGGATAGTGCTATATTTGTTAGTCCATTTCTAGATAAACTTAATAAAAATTGGCAGATCGATCATGTAAATGATTCTTTCTACAAAACCAGTTTTAATTTCGAGAAACTCAGAAAATTAATCCCAGTTTCTTATGTATTATATTCTGAGAATGATCCTTATGTTGATAAAAATCATTCAATGCTGTTTGCGAAGGCTTTGGACAGCTCTCTTATTTTCGTAAAAAAGGCAGGACACATGAACAGCGAAGTTAATCTGAACGAATTTCCTCTCGTTCTAGAGCTTTGCAAAACTCGTCTAGATCTTTCTTTATATCAAAAATATCTAGAGCATAGAGGAAAATTATATTCAATGGAATTTGTCAAAAACAAACCCCAAGGCATTATCACATTAGAGCCTAGCGAAATAATAGATGAGGGTAATTTCCACTTTAAACACCTCCAGCATGAAGGTTTTTGCACATTCTTAACAAGACTCTCTTCTTGGGATCCAGAAGGCAGATATTATAAAGACGCAAGAATAGCGGCTAAAAGAGTCAAAAATTTCATAAGAGTCTTTATAGTTGATAATATCGAAGATCTGAATCGAGATTTGATTTTAAAACAAATAAAGTTGGATTTAGAAGCAGATATTAAGGTTTATTTGTGTATGTTACGAGATGTTGAAAATTTTTTGTCAGAACCTGACTTTGGAATGTGGGATAAAGATTACGTATGTACTGTAAGATTTAAAGAAAATACTGGAACAATGAAAGAGATAGAGCTAAACTCCACGAAAGAAATGATAGAAAACGCTCAACAATGGAAAAAGGAAATACTAAAACGAGCAACAGAAATTCATAATATTGATCAAGATATCAGAAATTTCATTCAAACGCATTCAAATTGACTTTATATTCTTCATTTCCACTATTTCTCAATAGGTTTTTATTGTTACCAAAACAAAATATCAGAATACGAATGGGCCCCTAGCTTACATGAACTCTAACTGGAGTCCATGGCTAAAAGTCTGGTTGGAGCACTCGGCTGATAAACCAGGCAGACACCGAGAGAAACAAAATTCCGGGAACGGTCGTGAGTTCAAATCTCACGGGGCCCATTATTCTCTAAACTTAAGGGATTAATAATATCATTTAGAATTAGTTTTCTTTGATTCAAATCCGTTTTTGGAGGGCAAAATCCGAATTTTTTCCATATTTCAAATTTAGTTATATGATTTGGGTTGTGAGAACCTACTAATTGAAACCATTTATTAAGTTGTTTTTTACCTGAAATAAATAAACCATAGATAATCTTAGTATGATTGGTTCTCTTATCTAAAGAAGTGAATTTCCCGTCAAAAAATTTAAAATTTAGTTCTGTTAAAATATTTTTTATTGAATTTATAAACGGTTTGCTGGCGACAGAACAAGAAATTACTGGATAATAATGAGTGTTCTTATGTTTCTTTTTGAATGTTAAACTAAAATCTGTGTCAAAAATACCTCTTAAACATGATATTTTGACGCATAGTGGAGCAGTTTTTAAAATTTTAGGTATGTCGATTGTTTTTACTTTATTTCCTAGTGGCAAGTTTATAATTTTATGATAAAATGTTATAATAGCTTTTGATCTAAATTGAATACCATAAGTATTATCAGATAAATATTTAGCCTGAATTTTTAGATTAAAGAGTCTCAGTTTTAATGGAACTATAAAGCTATCATACCACTCTTTTTCATTTTCTGTGTGTCCAGAACATTTATAGAAATAATCGATTCCGTGGGGATTGTGAAATATATTCATTGAACCATCTCCCAAATGAATCCCTATATCTTCAGCGAGTTCTGTAGTAAGTGTTGTAGGAAGAGTTATACCTTTCTTTAAATCTTTTCTACTAAATTCAATTTTTGATATATCAAAAACAATTTTTTTCACACACATCACTAATTACTGTCAATATTACTTTATTTTTTTATATATTTATATTTTACTGTCATAAATACTGTATAGAGAACATGTCATTAGAAGGATCTTCAAAAATATTTAAACACACAAAAGCAAAAACATATTATATTACTATACCAGCTTCATTAGCAGATGACTCGTCCTTTCCATTTAAAGCTGGCGATAAAGTAAAAATAAAGATCAAAGATAGCAAACTTCTTATAGAAAAGTAGTTAAAAAATTATCATTGATTGGAATAGGTTGCTAAAAATGAAAACAAGATGTGAATGGTGTTTAGGCACTCAATTAATGATAGATTACCACGACAAGGAATGGGGTGCGTCATTACATGATGATCAAAAATTATTTGAATTTTTGGTGTTAGATACATTTCAAGCCGGGCTGAGCTGGTCAACCATACTCAACAAAAGAGAGAATTTCAGGAAAGCGTTTGATAATTTTAACCCAAATAAAATAACAAAATACGATCAGAAAAAAATAGACAAACTTCTTTCCGACAGCAGCATTATTCGTAACCGCCTGAAAATAAATGCTACAATAATAAATGCTAAAAATTTTTTACAAATCCAGAAAGATTTTGGTAGTTTTGACACTTTTATATGGAATTTTGTTGGTGGAAAAACAAAAATAAACTCATGGAAAAACTTAAATCAAATCCCTGCAAAAACACCTCATTCTAATGCAATGAGCAAAGAACTGACAAAAAGAGGCTTTAGATTCATGGGTTCAACAATATGTTATGCCTTTATGCAAGCCATAGGCATTGTTAATGATCATGTCGTAGATTGTTTCAGATATAATGAAGTATCAAAATAACATTTATAGAAATAGATCATTGTAATTATACATAAAAGTTAAATCGTTTTTAACTCCTCTTCAATAATCTCTTTAAAAACAGAGAATGGCTGGGCACCTACAACAGGTTTACCATTAACAAAGAATGCCGGCGTGCCTTCCACACCATAACTTGCACCGTCATTTAAATCTTTTCTAACTTCTTGCGTGTATTTACCACTATCTAAACAACTATTAAATTGCTCTGTATTCAAACCCAGATCCTTCGCATATTGTTTTAAGTTGCTTGTTGCCAGTGATTGCTGGTTTTCAAAAAGCAAGTCGTGGTACTCCCAGAATTTGCCTTGATCATCTGCACATTCAGAAGCCTCAGCGGCTTTTTGTGCAAACTGATGTCCGGGTAATGGGAAATCTCTATAGACAAACTTCACTTTATTTCCGTACGTTTCCATTATTTGTTCTACTACTGATTCTGCTCTGACGCAATATGGGCACTGATAATCGCTAAACTCTACTATCGTGATTTTAGCGTCTTTTCCACCTCTGAATGGGTCATCGTCTGCACTTACTAAGTTTTTAGCACCTTCGTTGCCTATAGTTGGTCTATTTGCTTCTTCTTTATTTTCAGCAATATTTCCAAGATTTAAAACTTTATTGATATTGTTAGAAAGTTTTAGTATAAAAACTAGATTTAAAAATAGCAAAACAATTGCGGAAACAGCGATTATATTGATGAATTTACCTTTATTATCTGCCATAAAACCAATTATTTATTTAAAACGAAGCTTATAAAACTCACTGATATGAAATAAGGATAAAATAAACTTTTAAAACCTTTACATTATATATGGTTAGAGAGGTAAGACCTATGGTAGAATACAAAACAATAAAATCAGAAGAAATAACTTTTGGAAATAACAACTTCATGGAAATTGCTAGAAAAAAAGCCGTAAGTGATGATGGAGAAAGAGAATTTTTGTCTATTGCAAAAGGCTTTACAGATGCAAATGGTCAAAAGAGGTATAAACAATCTCTTACAGTGCCAGATTCAAAAGAAGTTGTTGAATTTGTTGTACAGAAATTGAAAGAAATGGTTTAAATATCACCCCAATTTTCAATTTCTTGTTCACTTTCTTCTTCAACATTATTTTCTTTGTCGTTCATTCCTTCTAAAGCGCGTTCCATAATTTTTTCTTTCACATCAAACTTTAATTTTTTCTTTTTAATGGATTTCTCTTCGGATTCTTCTTTAACTTCTTCATCTTCTTTCATCTGTTTGGTCGGTTCTAATCTTAGCTGATTGATCTCCTTTGCCAAGCTATTAACAGTGTCTTCAAGAAACCCTAATCTTTGAACAAGAGAGTATTTCTCTGCCTCCTCTTCGGGTTGAAGAATACCCATCTGTAAAAATATACCCAAAACACCGATATTGGTCTTCTCACCAGTTTCAAGGTTTTCAGCCACATGCGTCTTTTTTTCATTATCAAAAAACACTTTGAAATCATCTGTATTCAATCTGAACTTAGTTACTATATTTGTCCCCATAATAATTACTTATCATATTAAAAATTTATCTCTAACATATGAGAATAATATGTCTATAAATCGTTTTTAAAGGTGTTGGAAATCGAGATAAAAAAATCATCAAAAAAAATCATCAAAAAAACATTAGATGTTCTAAATAAGGGTGGTTTAGTGATTTATCCAACAGAAACGTGCTATGGTATAGGAGCTGATGCCACAAATAAAGAGGCGATTCAAAAACTATTGAATTATAAGACAAAAAGGGAGGGAAAGGCCATATCTATAGCTGTTGCTGATAAAAAAATGGCGAAAAAATATGTTATTTTGAATGAAATAGCTGAAAATCTTTATGATCATTATTTGCCTGGACCGCTGACTATTGTTTCTAAAAGCAAAGGAAGCGTAGCAAATGGGATCGAAGCAGGTGATAAAACTATTGGTGTGCGTATTCCAAAATATCCTCTAGTTTTAAAACTAATCAAAAAATTTGGAAAGCCTATTACGGCAACATCTGCCAATGCATCTTATAAAAAAACACCGTATTCAGTCAAGGATATTCTAGACAATACTTCCAAGAAACAACAGTCATTAATTGACTTAATAATAGATGCAGGAGAGTTGCCTAAAAATAAACCGTCAACAATATTAAACACGACGTTAAATGAAATCAAATTTCTAAGGGAAGGTGATATAATTTTCAGAAAATCTAAAATAGAGACAACTAAATCTGAAGAAGAAACTAAACAGTTAGCTAAGAAAATTCTGAAAGAAAATAGAGACAATAAAGCACTGGTATTTGCACTACAAGGAGAATTGGGAACTGGCAAAACACAATTCACGAAAGGACTAGCAGAGCAGATGAAAATAAAAAGAAATATAATATCACCCACATTCGTTTTGCTCAGAGAATATAACATAGACAGCAAATCCAAATTATACCATATTGATGCTTATAGAATGTTTGATGAAAAAGAATTGAATGACTTAAATTTTGAAAGCATGCTTGGAAATGGGAATGTTTTATCTATAGAATGGGCGGATAAAGTAAGCAAAATAATAAAAAGGATAAGAAATAAAGCAAGAGTGATTTGGGTTAAATTTCAATATGTCAGTGAAAATAGAAGAAGAATAGAATATAGCAATGAGTTTATATGAATCAGCTAATGCGTATCTTTTTAAAGTTTTTTATTCGTCTTTTTATCAATGGCATTTCGAGCAATTATTACCGAAGAAGCCACTGATTGTTTACTCTCTATGTATGGAATAAGGGTACCGATAGGTGAAGATACATCTGTTTATGGACTGGGTGGTGTGATAGTTCGACATGCAAAAGGACAGAGAATTCGTATCCTAGATATCGAAGAAGCCGTAAGACAAGCAATGCATCGTGGCTCTTATCACGAAAAATTGATTAATGAAATTGAGCCTATTGATCATGTTGAAGATACTTTGTCCAATACAGCAGATGGATCTAATGAAGAGGCGGAACAACTGATTTTTCCATTTCTTGTTGAAAGACCACCAACATTAGTTTATCACGATTCATATTTGTTTTTAAATCCGGATGGCAGACCAAAAAGAAGAAAGAAAAAATAGATTATATAATTATATAATTTCTTAATAAAAAGTGATACAAATGAAATTTTTATCTGTAGACACATCGTGCGATGAAACAAGCGCCAGTGTATGTAAAGACGATAGAGTGCTATCAAATATAATATCCTCCCAAGTTGATTTGCATAATGAATGGGGCGGTGTAGTTCCTTCTATAGCAAAAAGAATACACCAAGAGAGAATTGATCCAACCATAAGTCTTGCCTTAAAGCGAGCCAGGTTAAAAATTGAAGATATAGATGCATTTGCAATTACTATTGGACCTGGTTTGGCTATTGCATTAGAAGTTGGCATAAAAAAAATAAAAGAATTGTCACAAATTCATAACAAACCGATAATTGTAGTAAATCATATGGAAGGACATATATACAGCAATTTTGCTAAAAACAGTGAAGGAAGTTCTTATAATAAATTCAAAAAACCGAAATTTCCTGTATTGTGTTTATTGGTGTCCGGTAACCACACAGAACTTGTGTTAATGAGTAATCATGGAAATTACAAACTGTTAGGTGAAACTCTTGATGATGCGGCTGGAGAAGCTTTCGATAAGATTGCAAGACCATTAATTCTAGGATATCCAGGCGGCTCAATAATAGAAAGATTCGCAGAGAGTGGAAACCCTGAAGCATTTGATTTACCAAGACCAATGATTCATTCAAAAGATTATAATTTCAGTTTTTCTGGACTCAAAACAGCTTCTGTTTTATTAATAGAGAAATTAAAGCAGAAGTATAAAAAAGATTTCAGTAAAGTTGTTCCTGATTTTTGTTCATCGTTCCAACAATCAATTACTGATGTATTATTGGCTAAAACCGTTAAAGCTGTAAAGGAATATAAAGTAAAGCAATTGTTCATGGGCGGCGGTGTTATATCCAACAATCAAATCAGAAAATCATTCAGAAAAGAAATGAGAAGGCTATCAGTAAACGTTTTCATATCTGATAAAAAGTTCTGCACTGATAACGCGGCAATGATAGGAATTTGTGCATATTACAAATCAAAAAGAAACGAATATGTGAAAAATATTAAGAACGTAGATAGAATGCCTAATCTAAAAATAAATGAAAATATTTTGTTCTGAGAGTTATCCCCAGAACTTTTTAGTTCTGATGAAATTTCTTTCAGCTTCTAATAGTGCTCGTAGGAAATCCTTTTCACCAAAGTACATGCCTCTGAGAATTCTTACTGCCGTTTGTGGCCCAACACCTCTAGTAGCCAAGGCCATAACAGCTTTTTTTCCATAAACAATAACAAGATCTGACGTTCTATTTATCTTATCCCATATTTTTTGTTCTTCGATAGTCAAACTATTTTTCAATTTCTTTTTAACTAAATTTATCAGTTCGTGTCTATGATGAGAAATTACTCCTATTAATTTTGCATGACATTTGTCGCATCTGATTATATCTGGCACGTCCTTTATTTTCATAGTAATATACCAACCACCACAGTTCATACATATCAATTCAACTTTCTTGCTCATCAATCTCTTTTCAAAAATATCTAAAATTTGTAGGTCAGGTTTTTCTGGTCCGACAAGCTCAGGTTTTTGTTTTAATCCTATTTTTCCTAAAGGAGACAGCCCCTTATTAAAAACCAGTTTTATTTGGTTTTTTTGAATTTTATCAAGTATTTCTTTCGTTTTAATAATATCCAGTTTTTCAGTTTTAATTTCTCGTAATGTTTCTTCCCATATTGGAGTATTTGTGTAAATGTCAATGATCTTGTCTATTCGAATTCTACTAAAATCAGCATCCTTTTTTATAACACCAAATTTCTTTGCAACATGTAAAAATTTCCATTGGAATAATTTTGTATTAGGAAGTGTTATCTCCATTAACGGTTCAACATTATCAGTTGATGTTTTATAAATAATTTCTTTAAAAATGTCTAGATTAATTTTTTGAAATTGTAAAACAATTCTATATGGATCTATTTTCAAGCCAACCGAACCGATTCTAGTAGCTAACATCGAAGATAGAAATCTACCGAGTGTCTCATTTACAACACTACCAAAACAAGTATGCAATATTAAAACATCTTCATATATTTCAGCAATTATTTGTTTATCTGTTGGTACGCCATATTTAATTTGCTTATTTATTACATTTATCATACGTTTTCCAGAATTATCATCTATGGGATATTTTTGTTTCAATTGTTTCAATATTTCATGTTTATCAATGCTATTCTTTAATTCTATTGAAATAAAATTCCTAATAGAGCCTACTTCTTGAGCAACCTCAAACGGAACTGGCATCAAATCTCCTTCCCAACCAGGAATAGATGCATCTATGTCGCCAGATGGTTCAACATATATTTTTGTTGCTTCAACAGAAACTATATGCCACGGTTCCCCCTTTATTATAAAGGTTGATCCTTCTATACCATGGATGGCTACAAATTCTTCATCTAACGTGCCTACCTTATCATTAGAAATCATGTTAATTACAGAATAATTTTTTGTGTCTGGTATTGTAGATAAATTTTCAAAATAATATATCAGTCCTTTTTTGGATGATCTAATTGCATCCTCATCCAAAAATAAATATTTCAGTGAGTTCATTTGCCGGCATACTGATACAAACTGATCCTTAGTCAAATCACGATAAGGATATGCTTTCCTTATTAAATCGTAAGCTTCATTTATAGAAATTTTATATTTATCACGGGTTATACCAACTATTTGTTGAGCCAGTACATCTAATGCGTTGTAATGAATTTTCAATGATTGTAATTTTTCTTGTAGAGCCTGTTTAGCAATTACAACAGATTCAAACAAATCGTCAATATCAGTTGCTATTATAACACCCTTAGATATTCTACTATGCTCATGCCCAGATCTTCCTATTCTTTGAATTGCTCTAGCCGGTTCTCTCGGCGACATATAATGTAGAATAAAATCAATGGATCCTATATCTATACCTAGTTCTAAAGAGGATGTACATACTATGGTTTTCAATTTTTGATTTTTGAACTCTTCTTCAACATTTATTCTAACAGATTTACTTAAACTGCTGTGATGATTAGCTACTGATAAATTTGGATAAACTTGTTTTAATCTTGAAGTCAGTATTTCTGCAAAATCTCTAGTATTTGTGAAGACCAAAGTAGATGCATGTTGATTGATCAACTCGTAAACTTTTCTTAATCGGGCAGCTATAGATAGACTAGGAATTGTTTCCAATAGCTCATTATCCGACTGGTCTTTTTTAGGACTTATTACTTCAATTTTCATCTCTTTGGATGATGTAGCTTTTATTATTTTCATATTTCTATTGCCAGAAATGAATTTTGCAATCTCTTCTGGATTTCCTACTGTCGCACTCAATGCTATTAGTTGGAAATTGCCACACAATTCTCTTAATCTTTCCAATGCAACTGTCAGCTGTATTCCTCTCTTACTGTCTGCTAATTCGTGAATTTCATCTATAACAACCCACCTAACATTTCTTAAATTTTCTCTCATTTTTTTAGCCGGTAATATTGCTTGAAGAGTTTCTGGTGTCGAAACTAAAAGATCATCGGGAAAATCTACTTGTTTTTTTCGCTCATAAGCAGATGTATCGCCATGTCTGACTGATATATCCATTTCTAATTGTTCACTCCACCATAAAAATCGTCTTAGAAGATCACGGTTCAGAGATTTGAGCGGAGTTAAATATAGTATACTAATTGGTTTTGGCTTATTTTTTAGCCACATATCAAATATTGGCAACATAACACTCTCTGTTTTACCTAGACCGGTTTGAGCAATCAGAAGAACGTTATTACCTTCAAGTATTGGCTTCATTGCTAACTGTTGAGGTACTGTGGGCTTTTCAAAACCACTTTTCTTAATGGTATCTTTTATTTTTTGTGAAAATATTTCAAAGGACATAGGTATCACTAAGCAAGAGAGGAATAATATTATATGTCTTATAAGACATCATCATTAATCAAAGACAAAAGAAAGGCGTGATTAAGATATAAAAACCTTTCTTAATGGAAAATATTGTGGAAATAAATAAAATTTAAAAATCAATAAACCTGACAATTCTGCACATACTGTAAGGTATTTCTTTCTTAACCTTATCAAACATGTTTTCAAATCTTTTTTTCATAACTTCGTTATAATTTTCGTTTCCTGGTACAATCAAAACATAATTTTTTGTTTGTTTTTTTATAGCAGATTCGGGGCCATAAATCACTTTATCATCTTTGATTCCAACAGCTATTTTAAGCTCAACCCTCCTGATCCAGCCTCTCTCCCCGTATATCATAAATGAACCTGTGGGCAGGCCACCTTCTTTTTTCATTTGAATGGGTTTTATATAATAAACATCTGCGGTTTGTATTCCAATTTTCCATGCTTTAGAGTACGATGCACAGAATTGTGCAACTTCAGAAATTGTTTGTTCTGGGATATTCAATTTTTCTGGATTTTTTATCAAAACAAATGGGGAGCCAGTGATGTCATTATGAAAGACCAAGTCGTTTTCTTTCATATGTTTTCTTATTAATTGTTCGTTACTTTTAGCGTCTTTTCCGCCAATGATTAAAAAATTATCAGAAGAAATAAACCATCTGAAATTTTCATACCATTGTTTTTGATCTACTGGTTTTTGTTGATTTATAATAGGTTTTATAGATACATTGACGTCTAATTCTTCTATTGCTTTATTAACCCCTGTTATTTTTTTCTTTATTTTTTTAATTTCAGAATAATATTTTTGTATGTTTTCATTTATTGTATATCTGAAATCAACTGGTATATCGTTAATAACAATTATTGATTTTTTAGGAACAAATTCTAGATTTAATTTTTTAGCAATTTCTTCATGTTTTTCTTTATTATCCTTTAATTTCCAGAATTTTGTAAGTATATCATAAAAGTAATCTACTTTCTCATTCATACCATTAATGTATGTCTGATATTTTTCCCTCTCTTCTTTTAACTCGTGAAGCTTTTCTAATTGTTTACTTTTTATACCAAAATATTTTTGTCTTCTTTCATCATATGGTTTGTTTCTAATTAACTCCAACTCTTTTTCATATTCATCCTTAATAATTTCATTTAAATTAGAAAAATCCTTAAACCAAGAATTTATATTATTCAAAAATTCATAGAACTCTGGGATACGATTAGAAATTTTTTCATTTTTATCTATCATCAGTTTTCTGCATATATCTTCAGTAATTTCATTACCAAAACCAAAGTCTTTAATTAACACCAAAGAAAATTCTTTGTTTTGTAAATGGTTTGTGAGTTGTTCTAATGACATCTTAAATGGATTGAAATATGACGGCGGATGCACATATTCTAAATTTGGTTTTATCGTCCTGTGTCTCCATGATCTCATACTAAGAGCTATAATTATTTTTTTATTCGGTTTCTGCGTTAAAATAAAGTTTCCATCGCCAAAAAACTCGACTATTAGAATATGATTAGTTGTTTCAATTTCTATTATTCTATCGAATTCATGTTGTCTTACATCTATTATTTTTGAACCAATCAAATGTCTTCTTGTTTGTTTCCCAAGTTCGGATAATTCAATCAATTCATAGTTTTTTTCTGAAATAAAAAATCCGAATTTAGGTAATATAATCAGAAAGTTTTTCTGATTTTTAATATGTAAATCAAATAAAAAACCGTTATGTGTTTCCTTAATCTTCTGAATTTTCGAGTTCAGTAGTTTCTTCATCTTTTTTATTTGAAATTTCACTTCCAGACTGTTCATTTGTTTCAACACTAACCACTTCTTTTAATAATTGTTTAATCTCATTTATGCTTTTACCAAAATATTTTTCAAACTCGACAGTGGTCGACACTAATCTTGTTCTACCAGATTTTTCTGTTTTTAATAAACCTCTTTTTTCGAGGTTTTTTATATAGTCATAAGCTTTGTTTCCCTGAACTTTAATAATATATGACTGTGGAACTGGTTCCTTTAAAGCAACTACTCCCAAAGTTCGTAACATACCATCAGACAAATCCGAATGCGGTGTTAAAGAAGATACAGTGGATAGAAACTTATTTTTTACTTTTAGTTGATAGCTTTCACCTATGTAGACTAATTCAAATCCTCTGTTGTCCTTATCTAGATCATTTTTTATTTCATCCAAGATTTTTACTATTCTTTCATCAGATTTTATACCAGAAATTTTAGAGAGTTGTTTAATTGTTAAAGGTTCTGCTGTCATAAATAATGCTGCTTCTATTAAAGCTCTTTTTTCATCCATATTATCATTTTATTATTAATATTTAGATAGATAAGAAACTGTGTTCAGATAAATAAATTTAATTATAAGATATTTTATGGTTAACAGAAACATTTCTGTAACATTAGAATGTTTTATTAAAAAGGGAAACAAATATCTGATGTTACACAGGAACTCTAGTAAAAAAATTATACCGGACGTCTGGATGGCACCGGGCGGTCACAGAGAGTTTAATGAGGGTCTTTTTGAATGTGCCAAAAGAGAAATATTAGAAGAGACCGGACTCAAAATAAAAAATATCCATATAAAAGCAACTGGTTGCGCTCATCTAAAAGACCTAAATAAAGAAATTTTCTTCCATTTGTTAAAGGCGGACTACGCAGGAGGCGAATTAAAAGAGAACATGAACGATGGTAAACTTGCATGGCATACTCCCGAAGAAATTCTAAATTTAGATAATTTATTATCAGAGCTTCGTGAAATTTTACCTTATATATTCAGCGAAGAGAAGAAAATTACTTCTTACAAAGCTGTATATGAAAAAGGAAACAAAATGATCCAATTTGAGATTGAAAACGCTGATGGAGAATTTTAAATCTTTACCAAACATTTAAATATATTACTAACGAAAAATTATTAAAGTGAATGTGATGCCGTACTAATCCGAGTAGTTCAAAATTTGTGTCATTTTCTATCAGTTTTAATTCTAAATCATGTTGTTGAAAATAAAGTGAATTATATCGTAAGAGAAGAAAATTTAAAGTTAGTTTTAGAACATATAAAGAGGTGTAGTAATGTTTGATATTAAAATTATAAGAGAAAATCCGGATTTAGTCAAAAAGGATTTAGTCAAAAGAAACGATACAGAAAAAATAAAGTGGGTAGATGAAACTATAAAATTAGATAAATCATGGAGATCGTCTATACAAGAATTAAACGAGTTGAGGAGAAGACGAAACAATATAACTCAGGAAATTGCAAAATTAAAAAAATGGGGAGAAAACGCAGAAAAAATACTAAAAGAGGCAGAAGATATACCACAAAAAATTAAAAATTTAGAAGAGAAAACGCAAGAATATCAAGAAAAAATGGACTACTATTTAATGAGATTACCCAACATTTTACATGAATCTGTTCCTTTAGGAAAGGATGATTCTGAAAATGCGGAAATAAGAAGAGTGGGCAAAACACCAAAGTTTGATTTTGAACCAAAAAATCATTTGGATCTTATGCAAAATTTAAATTTAATAGAAGTTGATAGAGCAGCTAAAGTATCTGGTCACGGTTTTTTTTATTTAAAGAATGATTTAGCTAGACTAGATTTAGCAATAGTTCAATACGCTATAGACCTTATGATGAAACGTGGATATACGTTCGTCATACCTCCGTATATGATACATAAAGAACCTTTTATTGGAGTAACGGATTTTGAATTCTTCGAAGAGCAGATCTATAAAATAGAAAAGGAAGATTTGTATTTGATAGCAACAGCTGAGCATCCACTAGGAGCGATTTTCAAAGATGAAATTCTTAACAAAGATGACATGCCGTTTAAATTCTGTGGATTCAGCCCATGTTTCAGGAAAGAAGTTGGAGCGCATGGAAAATACACAAAAGGACTGTTCAGAATGCATCACTTCCATAAGATAGAACAATTCATCTTTTGTCATCCAGACGATTCCTGGGGATTACACGAAGAATTACAAAAAAATTCTGAAGATTTATTGAAGGGACTGGGATTGACATATAGAGTTGTTAATGTATGTACTGGCGATATAGGTAGTATAGCAGCAAAAAAATATGACACAGAGATATGGATGGCTGATGGAAGTTTCAGAGAAGTCGGATCAAATTCTAATTGTACTGACTATCAAGCGAGAAGATTAAATATCAGATTTAAAGAAAAGGAAGGACAAGCAGCGATGGGTTTTGCACATACACTGAACAATACGGCACTTGCAACTAGTAGAGTAATGATCGGAATAATAGAACAAAATCAGCAAAAAGATGGATCAATAAATATACCTGAAGCGTTAAGACCTTTCATGAGTGGAAAGAAGAAAATTGAAAAATCATGAATTTAAGTTTTTTTATTTATTTCATTCATATGAGTAGTAAACCACATGTACGAACTCTTAAAGCGAAATTACATGATAATGTTGTTAGTGCCATATTAGCAGATCCAAAAGTAGTTCCATATAAAATAATTCGAACGGGTGAGATAGTAAGTACATATTCGCCTTATTCCTATCCTTTACCATCTGGTAGAAGAGGATCAATTGACATACTTTATGTTATACTTTTTAGGAGTGTGTATCATCTTGTTGGATTAGAGTACGAGTCAACAAGTTATGGAGAAGGGCACGCAGAATCTCAACTAAGAAATGCTAGAAAGCAAGTTGAACTACAATTTGCAAAATTGTTACCAGATGGTGCTGGAGCGACATCACAATGGCATGGAGTTTTTGTTTATTATCCTGGAGATGTTGAAGAAGTGCTATATATTAAAGAGGTGTTAGAATCCTTGCGAGCAGAAGAAATATCATTCACGTATTTGACCAAATAAAAACTATTTATATATCTACAGGTCTCATAAAGAAACAAAACTTGTAAATTATTTATTCTTTACACAGTCATTGCTGAATCTGATCAGTATCTGAATTTGAGTGTTTTGCCATTTTACTACAAACATAAGCTAATAACAAAGTGTTTGTCGGAATTATTTCCGTAGGTAAGCATGGAATAAATGCTGATAAACCTTCTACAACAGATGTTATCAAAAGTTCTGCAGCTGGTGTGTAATCTGGTATAACAGTTTTTGCATGGCTATGCAATGCTGTAACATAAGCACCATCTAATGGGATTGTAACTTGTGCTGCTCCTGGTACAACATCAGCTAAGTCTAATAGAGGTGCACCATACATCAACCACGGATTTTGCATAACATACGCTAAATAATCTGGCATTATATCTTCAGTAACCCCAAATCTTCTTCCCAGAAAGGCATAAAGTCCGGCTCCAATACTACCTGTTCTTGCTCTTGTTTGTTCAGGTTCATCCATAGGAGATGTTTCATCTGTTGCGTCTCTTGTTCTGCTTCTGGATAACATATATCCTGCACCTAATGAACCTGCCCCTGATAAAGCACCATATAGTAATCTAATCATATCAGCTGCATCTCTCCATCTTAATGCATCACTACCACCAGCAACCGTATAAGGACATGCTCCTGCAGCGCTACTAAGCAAATAAGCTGTACTGGCAGTATTAGCAAATCTGACAGCTATATCTGCATCTTGTTCGTCATCTGTAGCTGTTTGAACTGCTCGTCTACCTAATCTAGTACCAAAATTCAAAAGAGCTGCTTCAATAACAGCGTATAACATTAATAATCCTAACTCATCTCCTCTAGAAGCAGTTGTTATATGATACATCCCACCAGCACCTACTGTACCAGCTGGAATCAAACCGACTAGTGATGCTGTAAAATTAGGATATTGGTTCGCTATTTGGCGAAATCCTGGTATTCTTGCTATATAACCAGGCACGCCTCTAACATAATCTGGCAATTGCCTTACAGCATTCATTAATCTTTTTGTGCCTCTTTCTTCGTCTGGAGAATCCAAATACCTATCTGGATCGATAATATCGTCTTTTTTAAATGGGTGTAACATACGATAAATTGTCTTGTGTTCTGTTTGAAATTCTGGACTATTCAAATATTCCAATCTTTCTCCTATATCATCCCAAAACCCTACGGGTTTTCTTCGTTGGTAATTATCGTCTGACATGACTATTAGTTAGTAATAACGATACTTATATATATTTGATATAATTTATATAATAAAGGTGATTTTATATAAAAAGAAAGGCAATAAAGTTTGGTTCGACCTATGTTGTATCCCTACCACTACCGTGGTCAAGAAGATTTGACATAGATAAAAAAAGGGAGATTAGCGTAGAAGAAACTGAAGACGGGATATTAAAAATAATTCCTGGAGATATGAAAAGACTAGAGGACGAGACGACTATAGTTATAACAAAAGATATGACTGCTGACAAGATATATTATAAAATACTTAGAGCATATTTCAACGGATACAAAAAAATAATCCTTGTTGGGAGCATTACTGACGTACAGATGGATTTTCTTGTGATGATGCATAAACGTATTGTTGGTTTAGAAGTTACCGAACAAAAAAAAGATCAAATAATAATCACGGATCTTCTAAAACCAGAAGATGTGGATTTAGATAAAATTGTAAATCAAATGTTTTCGTTCATAACAATCATGACAAACGATATTATTTTGCATATTTCAGAAGATTCCTATATTGGAGATAAAGTACTTAACAGAGACTCAATAATAATTCGAAATCACAATTTGGCCTATAGGTGCTGTAATATGGCTTTGAAAGATTCAATATATTTGGGAAAATTAAAAAAAACGACTAACCAAGTATTAGTAATTTCTAGAATTATTAGAAGTTTGGATATGATAGGAACCATATTAATAGGAATAAGTTATCTGCTAAATACAGAAACTACAAGAGGCATGAAAAAATTTCATTATAAAACATTTGAAAAAAATGATAGACTGAATAAAATTTTAGATGAGTATCTTAGAAAATGGTCGAAAAATTTTAAGTCGATAAAATCCGCGATAAAGGAAAGGGATATTGAAAGGATAATAGATCTTTACGTCAGAAGATTTGAGACAAAATTAAATATAGAAGACAAAAATTTACAACCCAGCGAACATTTAACAAACATAGTTGATTTGGCTGATCAACTAAGCAGAATGAGTGCTCTTATTCTTAGAGACTTCATGATGTATTAGTTAACACATAATGATCATTTGAAAGCGTTTATGAAATTTACCGTTTCTTCTTTTGCTTCACGAATATATCTGGAACTTATAGGCAATTCGAGTTCAAAACTTTCATCCGATTCTCTGTGAATTCTTACAGTATATCCACATATCGTTGCCAACGGTCTTGTTAAAAAACCGATATTGGCCTCACTTGAACCATAAGGAAACCCTAACTTATGTAGTAATTCATAAATAGCCATATCTCCTCCTAGATGTCCGAATACAACATCTCTATATAATTCATCTTTTCCTCTTAGTGTTGGTGTATCCGGAGTTATTATTTTTGCCTCTTTTTTTATTTTTTTTAAATCCCATCCCGATTTTATCTGAACTTCACTTATCCTCATTCTCCATCTATCTCTTTCAATGCCTATCCTAAAAAAATCTCTTCGGTCTACTTCATGGGTTACATAATGAGCTACACACATACTCCCAGAATATATGGTACCCCCAATCGATGCTGAAGCTTCTACATATACAGGCTTCACAGACAATGCTTCACTAAGACTTATCAAATGATAAAATGCTAGTAGCAACGTTCCTCCTTTATCCATATCTCTGGGTACTAAACCCTTAACTCTGCCAGAAAAATATCTTAAAGCATCAGCATTGTCTAAAAGATAACCGTCCATATTTTCTCTTACAACCGTATCCCAATTCAAACCGAATGCCAACCCTCTATAAGCATCAACCCCAACTAATTTTATACCCCCACACTCCAATGAAACTGAAACGGGCAGAACAACTTTTCTTTTCAATTGTTTTTCGCTACCATAAACCAAATGTCCCCGAAACTCCATTTCTCTGTAAGGAATTTTCACTTGAGCAGAACTTAGTTTAACCATGGTTCTACTTTGCAAAAATAATTTTAAATTCGTTATTAGAAGATCAAATTAATCCCAGAATCAAGATAATTCCGTCACCGACAAACAAAGTGAACAATAAGGCCAAAGGAAATGCCAGTCCAAATCTCACCCCTTCCTTTATCCAAACATGTTTCTTGTTAGAGGATTTTACTTTTTTGACTTGTTCCGAAGTCAAGCCTTCCCATAATTTAGATTCTAGTAGAATGTCACCTTCTCTTAATTTTGAAGTGGGTATCTTTTTCTTGAAACCCAAGTCTTCGACTGTTTTTGTAAATCTCCATATCAAAAATAAACCAAATATGGCTAACACTATTACAATCTCTGCTCGAATCATTTGGATTAGTGACATAGAAATAAAATTTCTCAAAACTATAAGACCAAAAAGCAATAAGCCGACAGTTATTAAAGCATTAAGAATGAATAACATTTTTGCATTGGCCTTAATATCATGAAAAAATACCTGCCAAATCTTTCTATTGATAAAAGATAAGACTAATGCGTAGCCGATCATGTACAACGCTCCTACTAAAAATAAATTGAAGAAAAAAGCTAATGGAAATGGCAATAATAATTTAGCAGAATATTTCACTGAAAGAGTTGGTAATAAAAATCCTACTCCTGAAAGTAACTTCGCATCTCCTCCGCCCCATTGTCCAAGATAATAAAATAAGAAACCCACTCCCAAAAATCCAAGGCCAACAATGAACGACATTAAAACGGGCCAATAGCTACCAACCAGCATAGAATTAATTGCATTACCCAATATGCCTATTACCATCATCGCGTAAGGTATCTGATCTGGTATTTCAGTAGTTTTAAGATCAATCACGCCAGAAATTAGCGAGCCTATCATAGCCACTAATATTAAAACAAATTCAATCATAAACAAGAATTATAAAGACTCAAACTTATAATTATTGAATTTTTTCTTTCCAATATTCAGAAATTTTCTACTTCGAATTAACTGTATTTTTTAAAACCTAATTTTTGTGCAAATTCTCTCATACATCTCCTGCAGTAGTACAGGCCATATTTCCTTATAATTCCTCTATGAGTACCGCAGTTCTTGCACTTTCTTGTCCCTTTACCAAATTTTTTAGGCATTAATTCAACCACCAAAATTTCCCAAAATCTTCAGAACACCCATTTCATCTTCAAACTGATTAATGAATATTTCTTTGACAACGTTCTCATAAACCTTGCTCCAATCATCTTCTATAAGTGCCTTTCTAAAAATGACACCAGTAAGTTTTGTGGTCATGTCTCTGATCCACATATCATCACTCAACAACAGACACCCCCAAGTTTTTTATCCAATCTATGGTTTCTTTCTTATTAATAGCATGATTCTTACCTAATTTAGAATTTCCTATTTTTTTTCTTTTCACTCTGTAACCGGGCCTTTCCAAAGTTACAGCAACATCAAACCCTATAATGCCGATATCAGGATCATATTGAATCTCAGGCAAATCAATGTATTCTTTAACACCGATTGAGAAGTTGCCGTTATTTATTTGGTTCATCCTAATCTTTTTATCGGCACTGTTTAAAACGTCAATAAGAAACTTTTCAGCCTTTTCTCTTCTTAAAGTAACTTTGTATCCTATAGGTTTTCTTTTGGTGATACCAAACGTGGATCTTTTATGCGATAAAGTAGCCACGGGTTTTTTATCTGAAATTTTAGCCAATAACTTTTGGGCCCTTTGCATTTTTTCTTTATCGGCTGCACAACCTATATTCAAAGTGACTTTCTCTATCTTGATTTTTTTCATTACATTCATTTTGATCACATATTAACAGTAATCATTGGCTTGGCTTTGCCAACTACAAAAACATAATCTTTTACCGAAGCAAATTCTCTGCCTTTCAAATCACAAATAACTTTATTCGGTTCTCTACTTCTCGTCTTCACCACACCTTTTACTTTAATCAATTCGCCTTGATTTTGCCCGCCAATAATCAAGCCCAAATTTCCGTTTTCTAATTTTATGTGTTCAACTATCTTTTGACTTGGCAGTTCTATGAGTAAAGAATCCCCTGTCGAATAATCATCTTTTTTGCCTTTTCTTTCGACGAGGATGTTTCTACCATCATGCAAATTCAACTGTAATTTTCCTTTTTTAATTAAAGTTTTATTCCTGATTCTGCATAACTTTAGATTTATCTCTTTTTCAGAAATTTCGTTCAAACTCAGACCGCGTTTGGACGACACTATCCTATAAAACTTATTTAATTTTGGTATCTGCAAAACATCCATGAATCCAACTGGATATTTGTAACTTCTTCTGTATTTACCATCAACAAACACCTCTCTAGAACTAATTATTTTTTGACCTTCAGCAGCGGTATCTACCAGTTTTAAAATATCTCTTAATATAATCAGTAACGGCATTGACTCGTCTTTCTTATGGGATCCTGGATTAGGTTTCACGACCCAAGGTCTCGATTTTCTAGCAATTCTCCAAAACTTTGGAGTGGATAATGGTTTTAGATGTCTTCCCATATAATCACTTATTCAATACTCTGTTTAAAGCCTTTAATCTTTCTTGATCACTGAGATTGAGATTTGTAATTTTCAAATTACTTGGATGTATCGAAAATTGTATTTCAGTTCCAGCTACTTTTTTTCTGGTTAAACCTTCTATGAATATTTTCGAGGTTTTTAAACTGATTCTACTTACTTTACCTGATCTGTTCTTGTATTTGCCTCTCATTATTAATACCTCATCTCCTTTTTTAACAGGAAATGACCTTGCTTTATATTTTTCTCTCAGTTCCTTAGATAAATGTGCGGAAACTAATTTATGCTTTACAGCCATAGGTGCGTTTCTATAATATTTTCTTTGCTTTCTTGGCTGTTTGGATGCCTTCCAATGCTTTGACCATCTCTTCATTTTATCATCTTCTCTAAATTATTAAAAGAAAGTATTTAAAAGGTTTTGTCCGTTTAAAGTTTTAGTATTTTGGCAAATGAGTATTATCATTGAACCCACAAATAGAACTAATTAAATACCGCCTATTTAACTTCATTTTTGCAATTAATCAATACGGATAACCTTAGTTTCTAATATCAAGATTTGAAATCATCGTTTTCTGTTGTAAAATAACAATGAACAAAATGAAACACGTATGCTCAAGATGTCACATGAGGAAACCAAAAAGATTGTATCGGCAACATGTAAAATTCTGTGCGGGTACTAATCTAAGGAGATGATACTATGTCTAGTATATCAGTCCATTGTGCATACTGCGGCCAAATAGCAAAAAGTGAACACTGTGGATTTTACAGAGGAATGAACATCCATAATATGATTACCTGTAATTGCCTAAAAGAAGCTATAAAGATAGAATCAACAGAAGAATTTAATAAAAAGAAATGGTTTGTATAAGGTTAAATTATAAAATTAGCAACTTTACCAATAACTGTGAATCTCTCAACCACTTCTCTGGCAACAGGTCCTTTAATTTGAGATCCTTGTGGCTCGCCTTTTTCATTTACAATAGCAGCTGCATTATCCTCGAAACTCACTCGCAGTCCGTCTGCTCTTCTATATTCTTTTTTTTGTCTTATAATAACTGCTCTAACAACCTGTTTCCTCATTTTAACATTACCGACTCTGACAGAACACACAACCATATCACCCACACCTGCAGCAGGCAGTCTTCTTTTGGCACCGTGATAACCTAATACAGATATTAAATTCAAGGTTTTTGCTCCAGTATTATCTGCACATTCAATCAAAGAACCTACGGGTATTCCTTTTGAAACTTTTGCTTTTAATCCTTTCATCTGATTCACTCATTATTTTAAGACTGATATAATTAAAAAGGTTTTTATTAATTGATTTTTTCGATAACCACGAAATGTTTAGTTTTCGACAAAGGTCTGCATTCAGCTATTCTAACTTTATTGCCTTTTTTTGCGTCTACGCATACAGGATTATGGGCGGATATTCTACTTTTCCTTTTCTCATATCTTTCATATTTAGATATGAAATGAAGATAATCTCTCCTAACTATAGCCGTCCCTTGCATCCTATCCGAAACAATGACGCCCTCTAGAATTTTGCCTCTTATAGGTAATTTTCCGTGGAAAGGACAGTTAACGTCATTACAGGTTTTTTTAGGTAATTCTACATCATATCCTATATCCTTCGCTTTTTCTTTAACCATCATATCACTCAATTTTCCATATCTATATCGTCTATTTCATATTTTTCTTCATTCATCATTGCGTTTAATTCAACTTCAGCCAATATTCTTAGCAAGTCTTCTGTCCTTTTCTTTATGTCTTTCAAAGATATATCTTTTTTGTCCAATTTCATGTAATCGTTATACAAGGCTAAGCATATTTCGTCCCTAAACTTTTTGTTTCTCAGCATCTCAATCTGAATTTCTTTTATCATATCTTCCATTTTATCACCATTTAGGCAACTTTTTCTTTATTCTATCTTCGGGTCTGCTTATTAAAACGTTTCCATCTACTTGAACCTTCTTCCCATCAGGAAGCGTGAATACAAATATTGATGTTTTCTTAACTATAACTTTTTCTGTTTTATTTGATTCAATTGTCAATGTATTATAACTTTCATCTACAACTATGCCTTTTAATCCTTTTTGGTCGGGATTAGTAGATTTAACTACTACTATCGGTAAGCCGATAAGCTCATGTCTTACTAAATTTTGTGATGTTATTGGCATATAAATATAATAATGATTCAACAGTAAAAATTAATTCTTTCCTTTAACTATCATTAATGTTATGAAAGATCATTTTAAACTCCAAAGACTAATGGCAATTAATCAACTTATAAAAGAAGGTTATTTGAAATCTAGCAAAATAATCCGGGCTATGAAAAAGGTTAAAAGAGAACTGTTCATGCCTGTAAAGTATAGCAAATATGCATATGCCGATCAGCCTTTTCCGATACCGCCCTATAACGGGCTCCAAACAATTTCTGCACTGCACACTTATCCTATATTTTATGAACCACTCAAATTGAAAGGGAGTGATAAATTTTTAGAAATAGGAATGGGATCTGGATATGGATCCGCTGTAGCGAAAGAACTAATAGGCAAGAAAGGTGTCGTGGTATCCATAGAAAAAAACAGAAAGACATACATGTTTGGGAAGAGGAATCTTTCTAGAACTGGATACAAAGATGTTATTACAATAAACGATGACGGGACTAAAGGTTATGAGAAAATGGCGCCTTATGATAAAATATGTGTGACAGCCTCCTGTAATAAAATACCCGAGCCGCTTATAGAACAGTTGGCTAAACCCGGCATATTGATCATACCTATTGGACCCAAACATCCTTCGCAAGATTTAGTCATGGTTGAAAAAGATGTGTCTGGAAAAATAACTAAAAGGAAAATCTTGGAAGTAATCTACGTACCATTAATAGGGAAACATGGGTATGAAAATTAATATTACTTGCCTTATTTGTTACAAAATTCCTTTCCATCAAAAACGTTGTTTCTTAACCATTCGTATTGTTTTGGTCGATTATCTCTAACCCAGCAACCTTGTGTAATATAATATGCAACCGCATCTGCATATCCTTCTTCGCAATTCATAAATAATCCATACATACTAACAGATCTTTCAAGTAGGTACAGAACTCGATGTCCTAAGCCCAATAAATTTCTTAGTGGGTTTTCCACACAACCCGTAACTTTATTGAATTCCTCATTGGACGAATCTCCACTTTCATTTATTGGTTTTCCATTTCTACTATTATCAACAATTTGTCTTTTATGAGTTGTTTCATGCGCGAAAACATAATCGCATCTACTTCTAGGATAATGGGAATTATCAATATCATAACCATTTTCTAAACTACAACCAACTTTTATTGGGTCTTCAATCGCACCAGATGCAGATCCGCCTAATATTTTTTCACATTTTATTGATAATCCGGGATCAGGAAATATATGATCTTGAATTACCGAAATAATTCCTAAATAATGATTTTGATGTGAAGCTGAACAATCGATAAATTTAATTTGTTTGCCTCCGGCAAGTGGTTTTGTTTCTCCTGTTTTAGGATCTTTATAAGTAAATGTATTTGTACCTGAAGATTTGATTTCTACGTCCTGATACAGAGAAGAATCGAATTGCTGAGCATAAGTCGCTAGGTCTATATATTCTATGTAATTCCCAGGCGACTCATATCGATGATACACAAAGCCCAAACCAGATGCAATCATAGAAACTACAGTAAATCCATATAAAAACAGTTTTTTTGTTCTATTTAATTTCAGTTGTTTCATTTTAATCTTTTATTACTATTATATAGTAAAAGTATTTATGTAATTATATCAAAATACGAGATAAATATATCATTTTTTATGGAAAATATAGCCAATTTACTAACGAGAAACAAAATATTGAAAAATGATCATTTTATCTTTTAATTAGCTTCAATCAGATCTCTATCGAATCCTAGGCTAATAAGAATCTGTTTTGCTCTATCTACATGATTGCCTTGCAATTCTATATGACCTTCTTTATGCGATCCACCGCAGGCTAATTTTCTTTTTAGATTAGAAGTGATGGATTTGACGGATTTTTCATCAATTCCCTCTATGATCGTCACCGGCTTTCCGAATTTTCTAGTAGTCATATAAACTTTAATTCTTCTTGCTTCTCTCTCAATAATCTTGCATGTACAAATATCCAAAGGCAAGCCGCACGTTAAACAATTTCCTCTGTCAACCATTTTCTTTTAATTCACCATTTTTATGATTCTAAAAATAGAATCTATTAAAGAATTAACACAGTATATATAAAAATAATTATTTACTATCATCTATTCTTTTCTCTCTCCTTTTTTAATGTAAGAATTCTTGCTACGTCTCTCCTTATCATCTTTATTTTACCAGGATTCTTAACGTTTCCTCCCATCTCTACATTTCCCTTTTCTTTCATTAACTCTAGTCTTGTATCAGCTAGTTTTTTATTCAAATCCTCATCCTTCATTTTTCGTGTTTCTCTTATCTTCAACTTCTTTCACCTTTTCAGATATTCTTTTTGCCGATAAATCTTCTGGTATTTCTTTTAATATTTTGACCTGAACTCCAACCGAGCCCAGTTTCAATATAGCATGAGAATAGCCTTTATCTATTAGATTATCTGCATAATAGCCAGCGTGCTTGATATAACCATTTTTAAATGTTTGAAATCTTCCTCTTTCACCACCTAGTTTACCTGCAGTTCTTATTTCTACGCCAACTGCCCCGGATTCCATGATTTTTTCCAGAAAGAAATTAACAATTTTTTTATAAAATCCTCCTCTTTCAATGCTTTTTGCTATTTTGTTAGCTACAATTTGTGCATCCAAAAAAGGATCGTCTACTTCTTTTACGTCAAGCATCGGATTATCCATTTTAAATTTTTCTTTTATCTCATCAGTTATATCGTTAATCTTCTTGCCAGATCTGCCTATAACCAATCCCGGCTTTTCTGCAAAGACCGTTATTCTTGTCCCCAGAGGCGTTCTCTGAATATCTATATGGCTGTATCCAGCACGATCGAATTTGTTTTTCAGATATTGCTCTATTTGCGTTTCTTTCATTCCTTCCTTTATAAAATATTTTTCTACTGCCATCATCTCTCCTCAACGATCATTTCTAATTTACATAACTTCGATCTTTTTCCTCTATGGGACCATCTACTCTTTGGGAGCATGAATGTAAACGTCTTGTGGGCCACTGCATTTTTAATAAATAGCTTATCAGCACTCAGCCCCATCGATTCTGCATTAGCCTCTGCATTTTCTAAAACAGACAATATTTCCCTGCATGCTGTCTTATAATATCTTCCTGAAAGACTTCTTTTTTCTTCTATCAGATCATTCAAAAGCGATTTTGCTTTTGTTGTGGGTTTGTCTCTAATCTGATTGCATATGTAAATAGAGTCTTTCAATGAGGATTGGGCCAATGAATTTTTTGAAATAGCTGTTTTTCTCATGAAACCACTAAATAGAATTAAGATTATTTAAATCTTGCTTAATGAATTTGTTTAAATGCATCTTTCCACCGCTTATTAAACATATACTGTTAGGTTTTTAAATATAAAATAAGTAGAGATTATAATGACTTGGAAATTGACAGATAGACAAATGATTGGCATTGTGTTAGTCGTATATGGTCTGTCTATCGGATTAAATGCAATACTAACCACTATTGCCTTAAAACAGTATATGGATCTGGCAAAAGGATTGAGTATGATCTTAGTGTTTTCATATGCTAATGTTATATTGAATTTTCTGTTTTGTATAACACTACTTCTTTTAGGAAAGAGATTTTTCAAAGAAAATAAAAGACGTTAATTATCTTATTTACAAGCTTTAATTACTTCAAAGGAATATGCTTGCTGGCTCTTGTAGCTCCAACACCAGGAGCTGAATGTCTCACTCTCCCTCTAGTAAGCGCAAATTCGCCCATTCTATGACCAAGCATCTCTTGTGTGACTGTTACAGGAACATAAGTTTTACCGTTATGCACGCCTAGCTTAACACCCACCAATTGGGGGACAATAACCAAATCTCTTTCTTGTGTTTTATGAAACTTATCGGGGTATTTTTTTATATTTTCCAAGAGTTTTTTTTGTCTTTCAGTCAATCCTTTTTTTAACAATGATCTCCTTTCACGACTAGTTATCATCTTAGCAAATTGCTCTAGGCTTAATTCTTTCAATTCCTCGAAAGATTTTCCTTTGAATGCGAATACTTTTGCCATAATATCTTCTAATTATACTGAATGAGAATATTTAAATAATTAGTTCAGTATCAACTACTAAAATAAAGAAGTTATCCTAAAAATCTTTGACGTGCTCTATCTGCTGCAAAAGCTCCGACACCCGCACCAACACCTAAGAATACTATTGCTGCAGGAATAGCTAACCATGGATTTATTTTGACGGCATGTAAAACTCTTTCGCCGGCATCAACAACCTGAGGTGTATTCCCTGTGGTTACCCAATCCCATAATTCACCTAAAATATCATAGTTACTTGCACATGTACTGATTGTTTCGATCGAATGTCTAATAACATATTCACCTGTTTCCTTAAGTCGTGATATATTTGGCACAAGAAAACCTAAAACACCTTTAGGATCTTGAACAATTTGATAGCAAAATTGTCTAATAGCACCGACTTTAGATGCATAAAAAAGAGCGTCATATGATCTTAATCCACCGAATCCTCCTGCTGTTCCACCAAGAATAGAAGCACCATGTCTAACTAATGGATTGCTATAAGTTTCTGTACTCCCATCACCATCATAATAACTCATTTAATCACCAAGTTGTTACTATCATATAGTAAGAACTATTTATAATAATATCTGTGATAAAAAGGTTAACATATCTCAATTAAGTTCAAAATGTAAGATAAATATGCCGTTTTTATAAGAATTTAATTCGTTCGTATTATACTAATCATGTAACTACTTCTTTCTCTTACCCATTCTCCTTGGAGATATTGCACCAACCTTTCTTCCTGGCGGTGCATGTCTGGAAACGCTTTTAGGAATGCCTGGCTTTGTCTTACCACCGAATGGATGGTTCACAGGACCCATAGCTACACCACTAACTATTGGATAAAGTCTTCCTCTCTTTCTTGAAACAATAAATCTTGTGCCTGCCTTGACCCATGGCTTCTCCCTTCTGCCAGAGCCGGCCGGTGTGCCTACTGTTGCAAGGCAATTCCCATTCATCTCTCTTATTTTGCCGGACGGGAAAGAAATTCTAACTTTATCTTTAATTTTGCTCATTATGGTAGCAAAGCTTCCAGAACTTCTGCATAATTTAGGACCAGAGCCAGGATTTGTTTCAATGCTGAAAATTCTCATGCCTTCCGGTATTTTGCCTAAAGGCAATACGCTCCCCAAACCAAGTCCTTCCCAATATTTCATAGAATCTCCTACTTTGATACCCTCGGGAGCTATATGCAATTTTTGAACACCATTAGGAAATTTAACAATTGCTAAAGGAGAATTTCTACCTTGATCATGAATTATGTCTATTACTTGACCGGAAGAAATGCTCTTAGATAGGTAATATTCTACTTTGCCGGCGTATCTGTGAGACGGCGCTCTATATCTCGGGCCTCCCTTTCCTCTTGCTCTCTGAATAATTCTCTTACCCATCTATAACACCTAGATCATTCCCAATTTGACAGCGACATCGGCTGCTGCAAACTCCTTCTTTAATTTTATGAAAGCCTTCTTTCTGCCTTCCCTTGTTATTGACGTATTGATTTTCTCTATTTTAACCTTGAACAACTCTTCGAATGCTCTTTTTATATCCTCTTTTTTAACTCTTTTATCGACAATAAATACGATTTTATTTTCTTTCTCTACCAAAGACACGTTTTTTTCTGTCATGTTGGGATATTTCAAAACTTCATAAGCGTCCATCTAAAACACCTTTAATTTTTCCATAGCTGATTGTGACCATATAGTCAGCCTTCCTGCATCTGCACCCGGAGCCAAAATTTCCGTGTTTAAATCATCAACTCTTATTACATTAACACCTGGTATATTAACGGCTGCTTTGCTTATTCCCTTATCGTCTGTCACCACTACTAGTGGACCTATCTTCTTCTTGTATCTTCTACCTCTAAGTTTCCCTCTGCCGGGCTTTTCTTTTTTAATCTGGCATCTCTTTAATTCGTCTTTTAATCCCAATGATAAAAGCAGTTTCTCAAAATCCTTGGTTTTCTTTATTTCTTGGACATTATCTTCTAAAACTATAGGCAGTTCATTTATTCCACTAACCCTGTGTCCCCTGTTCTGGACCAAGATTTTGTCTGCTGTAGCAGCAATAGCTGATTTTAACGCGACGATATTTTCTCTATTGTTTATTTTTAATTTCCATACTTTCTCGACTTTAGGTGGGTGGGATCTTCTACCTTTAACTGTTTGCGGTACCTCTCTTGCACGGAAAGTCATGTGAGGAGCACCGCCATGAAGTCTAGGCATTCTCGCCTTATTCTTATTCATCATAGAATACCTATATCTTCTCTTACCATGATAATGAGCTGCTGTTCTCATACCTGCCATAACATCTGCGCCGTAAGGCTGTCTTTTAGCACTTTGTAAAGATAACACTGATCTCTTAATTAAATCCGGTCTGAAAGGAGATTCGAAAATTTTCGGTAGATCTATTTTTGTTTTCGTTTTTCCATCTACGCTGTAAATATTAACCTTCACTTAAATCACTTCTTTATTTCTTTAATTTCAGATATTAAAAGTGGTGTTTTCGGCGGTCTCAAAGCGTGTCTCATCATTATTAATCTTTTTTTTGGACCGGGTATAGAACCTTCCAGTAATAAATAATTCCCTTTGACAACACCATAATTAGTAAAACCGGATGCAGGATTTATTTCATTCAGTTTATCTCCAATTTTTACGACACGCTTATTGAACTCGGTCCTTGTGAAAAATCCAAGTTGACCCGCTTGAGGAATAGTCCATCTTACTCTCCTAGGTGTCTGCGGACCCAAAGTACCTATGTGTCTTCTTCTTTTAGCTGCTTTTCTGATTTGGATTTTAACGCCCCATCTTTTGACCACACCTTGAGTTCCAAAGCCTTTTGTAACAGAAGAAACATCTATATACTCTCCCTCCTTGAACACTTCATTTATTTTTAGTTCTTTACCGAAAACTCCGCGAACGAAATTTATTTTGTCTTTAACTGAATTGCCGCCAACACCTAGTTCAAAAACCTCTGGTGTTTTTTTGCCTACACCTGATACATTAGGCTGGGCTCTAACCACAATCGAAACATCTGATATTTTATCACCATTCTTCTCAACTTCTTCAAACTTTGAAACTGGATGTCCCATTGGTTTCAGTTTTCTCATAAGATACTTGTCTTTTTTTGTATTCTCATCCCAAATTTCTGTTAAAACTTTTGATCCATTATGAGTTGACGTATAGAATCTGACAGCAAGAATTTTTATGGGAGGACAGTCCAAAACTGTGACAGGAATAGAAATTTGATCGCCTTTTGTCGGTGAGTTTTTTCTGGTGTCTACAGCAAGAACCTGAGTCATTCCAGCCTTATAACCGGAAAATCCGATGATCTTTGCTATGTCAATATTCGGCCATCTGTTAATATGTGGATAAATTCTTTTTGCTCTTTTTTTAGGAACATACGCAAGCGAACCTCTTCTAGATCTTTTGGTTCTGGGCATTTATATCACTCTTAGAATTTATGATGCAAGGTTTAATAAGGTTTTCTTTTATATCGAATTAATACTATTTAAAGCAATAAATCATTTTTTGTTCTCAGACTCTGCGCCTACTAATGCTGTTAGAAGGCACGAAAATGATAAAAGCCACGTTTCTAAAAAATCAATCCAAAAATTGTCAGGTCTTAAATACATTCTAGCAAAACTCAAAAAACATCACAGTAAAGTTAATTAAGCTTTTTGTGTTAAATGATGTATGGTTTACATACAGTTCCAAATACCGAATGATATAATTGACCTTGAATTTGGTTACAGATTGTTTGTTTACAAATCAGCAGACGGTTATATAGGAAATATAATAGATAGAAATGGCAAACCCGTTGCTGTAAGTCGCGTCGCTTCTCTAGATGTAACAATAAAATATGGAAAACAATATTTTGAATATAAAGTTAAACCGAGGTGCCTATTTGATCTCTGCATAAAATCAAGACAGTCTTCATATTCACCTACATAAAAAGGTTAATCCATCCACTTAGGTTTTATTCCAAATTCCTCTAAATATTTTGAAATTTCATAGATTGGCAAACCAGCTATGCATGATGAAGTACCTTTAATACATTCAACAAAAATTGAAAATTTTTTCATGTGAAAAAAACCGCCCGCACCATTGAAACCTTCTTGTGTTAAAACATACGCATTTATCTCATCTTCCGTCAGTTTTTTTATTTTGAGAGTTGTTTTAGCATGACTTACAGCTATATTCCTAGAATCCACTATAGCAAAACCGGTTATTGCAATGACTTTCTTTCCGCTCAGCATTCTTAACATTTCTTTGGATTTTTCCTCGTTCTTTGGTTTGCCCAACAGTTCGCCGTCAACCAACATCATCAAATCTGCTCCTAAAACAACAGCATCTTTGTTTCTCAATGCTATATGTTCTGCCTTTTTTAATGCCAATTTTTCAACATATTCTTCGGGTGATCCGTAGCTATCGACAATCTCTTCTACATCGCTAGAAATCATATCAAACTCATACCCTGCCCTTTCCAATATCTCTTTTCTACTTGGAGAACTCGAAGCTAAAATTAATCTTTTCATAATATTTGTTAAAGATTCAAAACTATATAATCACTATTGATTATTATGAACGAGTGTGTCTTTTGTGCTATAGCTAGTAAGAAAATTAAAAGTAGAATCGTGTATGAAGACGATGCCACTGTATCCGTATTAGATATAACACCTAAATCGAAGGGCATGTGTTTAGTTATACCAAAAAAACATTTCGATTTCTTTGATGAAGATATACAAACAGCAACAAAAACTTTCAAATCTGCTTTAATAGTGGCACAAAAAGTCAAAACTTCTCTGAACCCGTTAACAATTTTCTTTGCATCACTACAGGCCCAGATACCTCATTTCAATATAAGAGTATATCCCGTTTATGAGAACCAAATCCCACTAATAGAAAATAGGCCCATAGAGGTTGATGAAAAAGAAATGAATGAAATAGCGAATAAGATAAGATCAATTGATGTGCATTCGCCGGAAGAGACTGAAACTGAGGAAGTTGTTGAAGAAGAGCCCAAACAAGAGATTGTTGAAATAGAAAAAAAGGTTGCTGTTGAAAAAGATGATAGACAGAGAGACGATAAAAAATTTTGGTTCAAAAAATCATTTGAAACGGCATGAGGTGATATAATGAAAATGGATGTTGAAATCGTAGACGTTTTACAAGAAAAGGGCAAATACGAAGTTATTATAGGTCAGGGAAATTTTTCTGTTTTAACTGTGGATGATCTTTATATGGTATTGAAAAAATCCGCCGGCAAAGGAGAGTTTGCGATTGCTATGAACGAATCTGATCCTAAGTTGGTTAGAGTCAACGGCACAAATGAAGAACTGAAAAAACTGGTGGCAGAAGCAGCATTGAAAATAGGTGCAGGACACTGCTTTGTTATATTTATGAAAGATATTTATCCCATCAACGTGCTGACAGAAATAAAACATTACCCAACAGTCTGCAACATTTACGTTGCTACATCCAACAAACTACAAGTATTAACAGTGGAGACAAATCTAGGTAAATCGATTGTAGGAATAGTTGATGGATATACTATGGAAAAAATCGAAAACGATGATGAGAAAAAACAAAGAAGAGATCTCATAAATAAAATAGGTTTTGGTTTACCATAGAAAGATTTTTGTAATTCAATGTTTCATCTTATTAACAATGCATCAGTGGTCCAGTGGCTAAGATCCTGGCCTTCCAAGCCAGTGACCCGGGTTCGAATCCCGGCTGATGCATAATTGAAAAATTACAAAATCTTAAATCCTTCAGTCTTTTCTAAAATTAAAGAAATAACATGGTTTACGATAGTTCAGTAGTTCAAGCTGGATATAATAAAGAACTCTATGAGAATAGCCATGAGTTTTATAGAGCCTTAAACAGAGTCTCCAAAATAATAATAGATTATCCTATTGCACTTGCAGCATCTGCTGCAACACTTCCAATAATCGGTGCTACTGCTATTCTAATAAAACTCGAGTCATATGGACCTGTATTTTATATTCCAACAAGAATTGGCGAAGATTGTAAACCAATTAAAGTTCGTAAATTGAGAAGCATGGTTCATGGGGGGAGAGAAATGTTAAATGGGAAAATGCTAGATGGCTATGAAAGTTCTGGTGCTTATCTTCGTGATAAAGAAACATTTATCACGAGAATAGGAAAGGTTTTAAGAAAATACAGTTTAGATGAGATGCCGCAATTTTGGGATGTGTTATTAGGTAGAATGAGCTTAGTTGGACCAAGAGCTTTGCATCCTCTTGAAGTTAAAAATCTTCCTCCAGAAGCTTTAGAAAGGTTTTCTTGTCCTGCCGGTATTACTGGAAACTGGCAAATAAGTAACAGATCTGGCCCAGAAGAAAGAACTATGTTAGATATAAATTATGCAAGAAGATACAATAATGAATGGATTATTCCATACGACCTAGAAATTGTTTTTAAAACCGTTCTTTATGTTTTATTTGGTAAAAATCACTAATAAGAATTAGTGAGGCATAATGAAAATGATTAAAATGATTTTTTATTTTTTACTCGAAATGGTCACAATGCTAGCATACATAACTTCTGGTTTGTTGGGATATTTTTGGAAATTAAAAACAACTAAAAATCTGAAATCGAAAAGGTCCACTGCTGTTATAATTCATGGCTGGTTAACGCAGAGTCCTATGTTGTTTTTACAAAAATGCTCATTAGAAAAGGAAGGATATAATGTGTATATTCCTGAGTTTGGATGGCAGTTAGGAGATATAAAAGAATTAACTGAAAAATTAGACTTGTACTTGAAAAACAAAAATCTGAAAAACGTAATTTTAATAGGCAATAGTTTAGGATCAATAATTTCATTAAAATATCTGAATACGTACAATGGATGGAAACGTGTCAGAAAATTTATCAGCATATCCGGTCCATTTCGTGGATCAAACCTCGCATATTTAGCATTCTGGTTTTCCAAATCAGCTAGGCAAATGCTACCAGATTCTAAATTTTTAAAAGAATTATTAGCGAACATTAAGAATAAAAACAAAATAACATGTGTTAGTGCAGAAATAGACTTCATAGTCCCAAGATTAAGTAGTCAAATAAAAGGAACTAATAATAAAATAATAAAAGTTTTAGGTCACACTAATCTTCAATTTCTATTTCCGTTGTATTATAGAGAAGTTATCTAATGCTCGTTAGACATAATTGCTCGATAACGTATCTAACTTTTAATTTGAACGTACACAAAACAAATATTTTATAAACTTTCTTAATTCTATTTAATTTATGGCTACATTCACTTCAGACGAAAAAAAAATAATTGAATATGCAAAAAAAGCAATAGTAAAATATAACAAATTACGTAAAGCAAATTTAGGAATTGATACACTATACGCTTTTGTTATGTCGGATGGCGGAAAAATATACGATGGTGCTTGTTTTGAAACAAATATTTCACATAGTAACATCTGTGCAGAAAGACATGCAATAGCGAATATGATTTTAAAAGAGACTTACAAAGCAAAGGTAAAAATTGTGGTTGTAGCGGATCCTGTACCAGATATACAAAAACATAGCACTCTTCCCTGTGGCACATGCAGACATGTTATAAGAGAATTTGGCGGACCAGATACTACGATTATATGCATACAATATATTCAGCGAAAAGGGGATTGGATATTTCCTAAAATAGAAAAACATAAAATAAAAGAACTTTATCCGCAACCTTACACACCTGTTAAGTGGGATTGATAGCACACAACATACCCGTGTGAGATAAAATAATGTTATGTACAACTCAAATTTTTTTCAGAAATTTTACGATTTCTACAATTTTCACTTTGTTAAAACTTCTCTCAATCTTATATGTTAATATTCAAATCCAAATTTTTTTCTTCTTCCAAAATAATTTCTTCATCAACTCTTGTAGAAGGATGCTTTGGTCCGAGCAAATCACATACTTCTGGCCCTTTAGAAATTTCAAACGTGCCTATTCTTTCAGCTATTTTTATGATTTCATTTTTGTCAAATCCAAGTAAAGGGCGTAAAACAGGAATCTTTACAACTTTGTTTATAACCACTAAATTTTCTAAAGTTTGACTTGAGACCTGAGCCAAATTTTCTCCAGTTACTAAAAAATCACATTTCTCTTTTTTCGCAATTTTTTCAGCTATTTTATACATGAGCCTTTTGGTCAGAACAAAATAATGCTTATGCGTGCATTTCGTAGCAATTTCTTGATATTCCTTGGCGACATTAATTACATGCAATTTTTTAATTCCTAATTTTTCAGAAATTCTTCTGCATTTCAGTTCCGGATTATTGTCAGTTATTGGTTCAATGGAAAAGTGAACTGCCGATAAATCAACGTCTAGTTGCTTCATCATATAAGCGGCAACTGGACTATCTATGCCACCACTCAACAACAATAGTCCTTTCATCATATCACATTTTTTAATGATTTAGTTTATATTTTAATAGTGATTTGATGAATTCAAAGAAATTAAAAGTTGCTGCCAACATGTTATTAGTCACTAAATCCGGCGGAAAGACCAGTAATTTCAACGGAAAGTATTTTAATTCAGAATCCCACGATTTGTTAGCCTCCAACGGCAAAATCCGTGATGAAATACTAGAAATAGTTAAATAGTGTCAAAAAATAAAGTTTATTAAACTTTATATAATAAAAGTATGTAGACCTATAGGTGAAAAAATGAGACAAGATACGCTAGCTGATGTATTTTCCATAATCAGAAATGCAGAAAAAGTTGGTAAAACTGGTTGTGTAACACCTGCATCTAATTTAGCCAGAGAAGTCCTGAAAATCATACAGAAACTGGGCTATATAGGTGTTTTTGAATTCATAGACAATGGGAGATCAGGAAAATTCAGAATAGAGCTAAAAAGTAAGATCAATGGCTGCAATGTAATTAAACCACGATACTCTGTGAAGGCGGGAGAATTTGAAAAGTTTGAAAAAAGGTTTTTACCTGCAAGAGGATTTGGTATTCTAATCATAAGCACTACTTCTGGAGTAATAACTCATGAAGAAGCAAGAGAAAAGAACATAGGTGGAAAACTCATCGGATATATTTATTAAGTGATTCTAATGAAAAAAGAACTTGTTATTCCTGAGGGAATCAATGTGGATGTCACTGATAAGAAAATAACTGTCAATGGCAAACTTGGCAAACTCGAAAAGGAGTTCAAGTATTTTCATGATATAAAATTAGAAAAACAGGACAACAAGTTAACCGTATCATGCGAGTCTGAAAAAAAGAAAGTAAAGGCAATGATAGGGACTATAATTTCTCATACAAAAAACTTAATCCAGGGTGTCACCGCAGGATATACCTACAAGCTCAAAGCTGTCTACACACATTTTCCTATGACCAGTAAAGTGGAAGGAAACAGGGTTGTCATAACTAATTTTTTAGGTGAAAAGACAAGTAGAACGGCCAAGATTTTGGAAGGTGTTAAGGTCGAAATAAACGGCCAAGATTTGACTGTCACGGGCAATGATCTTGAAAAAGTTGCTCAAACGGCAGCAAACATCGAAACAGCAACGAAAATTACAAAAAAGGATAGAAGAATATTCCAAGATATGATAGCTATCGTAAAAGGAAAGGCGTAGATTATGAATCCAAAAAGAAAACCAAAATTTCTAAGACAAGGACAATATCTTAAAAGAGTCGGAGAAAAATGGAGAAAGCCAAGAGGAATTCACAGCAAATTAAGACAGAAAAAGAAAGGCAAAGGCAACATACCAAATGTCGGTTATATGGCACCAAAAAATCTCAGAGGGTTACATCCTTCAGGATTTATGGAGAAATTTGTGGAGAATGCCAATCAATTATCATCTATTGATTCAAAGAAGGAATCTGTCAGAATATCATCCAAGGTCGGGGAAAGAAAGAGAAAGGAAATTATTAAAAGATCAAAAGAACTTAATTTGAAGATATTAAATGCGTGATTATCATGGGCGGTTTATCTTTACAAAAAAGGGTTGCAGCACAACTTTTGAAGGTTGGCGTTACCAAAGTGTGGATGGATCCTTCGCACAGAGAAGAGATAAAGAACGCCATCACAAAGGCTGATCTGCGAAAAGCAATCTCTCATGGTTATATAAAAAAAAGGAAAGAGAAGTTAAAATTCCCTGAGGAAACGAAGAGAAAAAAGAAGACTGCAGGCAATAGAAAAGGTAAAAAACATTCGAGATACAGTAAAAAAAGAAAATGGATAAATACAATAAGACCGTTGAGAAGAATGCTGAAAGAATTAAAAGATAATGAAAAAATAAATCAGCAGATGTACAGGCAAACATACAGACTGTTAAAGGGTGGCACATTCAGAAGTAGAGCGCACTTGAAACTTTACTTGGAACAAAAAGGTGTTAAAGTATGAAGATGAGAGCAACTTATGAATTGCCGTTCAAAAGAAGACGAGAAGGAAAAACAGATTACCATAAGAGATTAGGATTATTGAAGTCAAAAAAATTAAGGCTTGTAATAAGAAGATCGACAAATAATATCAAGGCACAAATTATTGAATACAATAAGGACGGGGACAAAATTCTCGTATCATCATCTTCTAGTGAATTAAAAAAACTTGGCTGGGATTACCCAACTGGAAATATACCTTCGGCATATTTGGTTGGCTTGCTGGTTGGGAAAAAGGCGCTGAAAAATAAAATAGAGGAAGTAATTGTTGACATGGGACTATATAGAAATATAAAGGGTTCCAGAATAAATTCCGTGTTGAAGGGTGTTCTGGATGCGGGTCTAAAGGTGCCACATGATCCTGAAATATTGCCGTCAGAAGATAGAATCAAAGGAAAACATATCATAAATTATTATAATCAACAAAAAGAGAGAAAAAATCTTTTCATCAAATCAAATCCTATGAAGATGTCTGAAATGTTCGAAAAGGTAAAATCAAGCATAACAAAAGGTGTATAAGTGGCAAGGAAAAAAACAACTGTGGAGGAAGTGCCGATAGTAGAAGAAATAGTTGTAGAGAAAGAAGCAGTTGAAGCAGTCCCTATAGTAGAAGGCGTTATTAAACCTGAAGTTCTTGTTGAAGTGGTTGAAAGAGTAATAAAGAGAGAGGTCGAACAAAGACTGGCTGCATGGAGACCAAAGACTCAATTGGGCAAAAATGTTTTTGAAAAGAAAATCACAAATATTAATGAAATTTTAGAAAAAGGAATAAAAATAAAAGAACCAGAAATTGTAGACTTTCTCTTACCTGATATGGAGAATGAATTGTCATTAATTGGCGGACGACCTGGTAAAGGTGGTGGAAATCAAAAAACACCGATAAGAATTTCTGCCAAGATGCATAGGTCTGGAAGGAGGATGACATCATCTGCTTTTGCTATAGTAGGAAACAATAACGGTATTGTTGGTGTCGGAAAAGGGAGGGGAAGAGAGGGAAGACTAGCTGTAGAAAAGGCTATTCAAAAAGCAAAGTTGAATTTAATAAAGGTTGAAAAAGGATGCGGCTCATGGGAATGCGGTTGTGGTGGTGATCATTCTATTCCTTTCAAGATAATTGGCAAGGCCGGATCTGTCACAATAAGACTCTTGCCTGCACCTAGAGGTGTTGGATTGGCAGTGGATAATGAAACAAAAAAGATATTGAGATTAGCTGGAATAAAGGATATATGGGGCAAAACCATGGGCAATACTGGTACAAGATACAATTTAGTAAAGGCCGTATATAATGCCCTTAAGAATTTGCACAAATATAAACTGGGAGAATAAAATGTACGCGATTGTAAGAATAAGAGGAACTGCAAATATCAGCAAAGACAAAGAAGACACTCTTAAAATGTTGAATCTGCCTAGAATCAATACTTGCACTATAGTTCCTGATACACCTCAATACTTGGGGATGATGAGAAAAGTCAAAGATTATGTTGCATTCGGTCCTATCAAAAAAGAGACTATTGACGAACTTGTCAAGAAAAAGGGATTGAAAGATGATAAACAGGTTTTCAGATTAAATCCGCCGAGAAAAGGATTCCGCTCTGTTAGACTCTCGTTTCCCAAAGGTGATTTGGGGCTTAGGAGAGAGGGAATGGACGAACTGTTAAAGAGAATGATTTAGATGGTAGTAAGAAAAAGAAAAAAAATATTGAAAAGAAGGGGTTTTGGTAGTCCGGGATATGGAAGTCATAAGAAGCATAGGGGTGGCGGCAGTAAAGGTGGCAAGGGGAATGCTGGTTTGCATAAACACAAAGTTCATACAATGATAAAATACATGCCAGATCACTTCGGAAGAAAGGGTCTCCGTAGCACAATACCTAAAGAAGTCAAAACAATAAGTTTGATGGAATTGGATCAAATGATAGACGAATTATTGAAAAACAAAAAAGTTCAGAAAGAGGGTGACGCAATAAAAATTAATTTGTCTGAATTGGGATACGATAAATTGTTAGGCAACGGAAGGACATCGCATAAATTAATTATCGAGGGAAAACATTTTTCAAAACAAGCAGTCAGAAAGCTAGAAGAATCCGGGGGACAAATAATTTCAGAGGATTAAAATGGCTTTTGATATAAAGAAATTGGAAAGATTTTTACCCCTAGTTAAAAAACCTACTTATAAAATTTCATTAAACAAAAAATTATTTTGGACTGGACTTGTCCTGATGTTGTATTTCATGCTTTCTTCGCAGTTGTTCGGCCATGTCTATGGAATCACGCCTGCAGCTGTTAGTCAGTTCAAAACACTTGAAATGTTGTTAGGATCTACGTTCGGAACATTAATGACTCTCGGTATCGGACCTATCGTCACATCTTCTATTCTTTTGCAATTGTTGGTTGGATCAAAAATCATCAACTGGAACTTACAAAAACCAGAAGACAAAGAAAAATACGAAACGATACAAAAAATTTTGTCATTAACATTTTGCTTATTAGAAGCGGTGATATATGTTTTGGCCGGGGCGATAAGTCCAAGAAGTCCGGATATAATTACAGTCAGCGCAGTTATATTCCAACTTGCATTAGGCGGAGTCATTGTAATGCTTTTGGATGAGATCATAAGCAAATACGGTATCGGATCTGGGATAAGCCTATTCATTGCAGCAGGTGTTTTGAACACTGTATTTATTCAGGTTTTCAGCCCTTGTGTTGCATCGGGTACGAGCGGATGTTCGTTGCCATCTAAAGGATTAGAACCCATAGGAAGATTCTGGGCATTGCTGATAAATGCTGCCAACGGATCGTTCAGCAGAATGACGGCTGATATGGTACCGTTAGTTTCCACTATAATAATTGTCATAATCGTTGTTTTTGCTCAGTCTATCACTGTTGACATTCCATTATCGTTCGGATCGATGAGAGGATTCGGAAGGAGGTGGTCATTAAACTTATTCTATACGAGTAATATCCCTGTCATCTTAGCCGCTGCTTTATTAGCTAACATGCAATTAGTCGGCAGCTTAATGGCAAGACCTACAGTTGATAATCCTACATTGAGATGTGGCATCATGGGTTGCTTCTCTGATTCGGCTGGTAATAACCAAGCTATAAGTGGTTTAATGTATTACATAACTGCCCCCAACCAAAGCATAATTTTGGACGTGTTAAACGGCACATTAACCAATCAGCTAATGCTTAGAATGTTAACATATACTTTGTTCCTTACTGCTGGTGCAATACTCTTCTCCATATTTTGGGTTAAAACATCTGGCATGGATGCAGAAAGCGTGGCTAATCAAATATCTTCAATAAAAATGCAAATTCCGGGATACAGACAGAACCCGAGAATAATAAAGGGTGTTTTAGACAAGTATATACCACCCCTCGCTGTTATAGGCGGAGCAAGCATCGGATTGCTAGCATCGGTTGCAGATATTCTAGGTGCCTTTGGTAGTGGTACAGGAATATTGCTATCAGTAACAATTCTATATAACATGTACCAACAATTGCAGAGAGAGGATACAGAAGCAGCTCATCCGTTAGTAAGGAGAATAGTAGGTGAGTAATTGGTTTTAGAATCAACTATGAACGCAATACTGTCACCACTACTTTCTCTTCATCCAGCATTGACTATCTTCATAGTTGCACTAGTCATCAGCATAGTCACAACATTTGTAAATAAAAAAACAATGAATTCAGAAAAAGGAAAAGTGGCAAAAGAAAAACTGGAAAAAGCGAACAAGTTAAGAGATGACGTACTGAAAGCCCAAAAAGAAGGAGATAAAAAAAAGGCCGAGCAGCTAAGCAAGCGCGTATTGGAACTCCAGTCAAAATACTTCTCTGAATATTCATCCCTGTCCTTTAAGCCGATGCTTATATCTATATTTTTAGTCATTCTTTTCTTGCCATGGATGAAATCTACATATGGAAGTCAGATAGTCGCCACAGTACCGGCAGTAATACCTTACATCGGCGGCAATGGGATGTCATGGCTGTGGTGGTATTTCATATGCGCATTAAGTTTAAGTATTGTTGTACGTAAGATTATGGGAGAATAATATGACAAAAACAAGATTCAGATCCGGCAGTTGGACAAAGAGTAAAGTCAAAACTCCTGGAAATAAAATTGTTACTCATTACAGCAGGCAGAAGCTCTCTGCTATGAAATGCGCAAAATGCAAAAAGCCTCTGCATGGTGTGGGGAGATATCTATCTAAGCAATGGAAAAAACTAAGCAAAACGGAGAAGAGACCGGAAAGACCTTATGGTGGTCAGTTATGCTCGGCGTGCATGAGACAAGTGTTTAGAGAAAAGGTATTAGATTAAATAATGAATTTCTTGAAAACCCCATTACAAAAGTTTTATATTCGGTCATCTAAATAATATCATTATGGATAGACTATCTGCAATTCTTTTGTCGTCAATAATTTTATTATTGATTTCGCCTATCGCATTTGCTCGATGCATTGTAAATGGCGAAGAAATACCATGCGAACAGTTCTGGGCAAGCTATGGGTGGATATTTGTAACGATCGGGATCGTGCTAATAGTTCTGTTGACTTTCTGGTTTTTCATGCTTATCGATTGCATAAAAAGAAAGTTCAAAGACAAAACTTTGTGGACAATTATAATAATATTCACAAATGTCGTGGGTGCTGTATTGTATTATTTCATGGTGAAAAGGAAGAAATCAAATAGGGGCATATAAAACACCACGAATTTCTGACAAAGAAAACCCATATAAATTTGATTTTTTATATAGAATTAGGATTTTTAAAGAATCATAATAATAGAGGTGATTTTAGTGGTGACACTTGAAGTAGGTAGAGTTTGCATAAAAACAGCTGGAAGGGAAGCTGGTAAATATTGTGCTGTTATTAAAAAAGATGATGAAAATTTTGTTGTTGTTACTGGTCCCAAAGCACTAACTGGTGTTAAGAGGAGAAGATGTAACGTAGAGCATTTAGAACCAACACAATACTTGATTAAAATCAAAGATGACGCACCTGAAAAAGAGGTTATGGATGCTTTCGAAAAAGCGGGTGTTTTAGCTAAATTGACGCTAAAAAAACCTAGTCCTGAAGTATTGAAAGAAAGCGAAAAGGTAATTGAAAAGAAGGTTGTAGAAAAGCCTAAAGTCGAAGAGAAAAAAGAAGTTAAAGAAAAGACTGTAGAGAAACCAAAGGAAGAAAAAACAGAAAAACCTGTTGCTCCTAAAAAAGTAGAAGAGCCAAAACCAAAAAGAGGAGTAAGGGGAAAGGAAGAAAAAATGTCTGAGAAAGTAACGAAAGCTAAAAAGACAAAAAAATAGAATAATAATAAATGGTTAGCTTTAGACATGTAGTAATCGTCAATAAAGACAAAGGACTAACGTCAAGAGAAGTAGACGTAGCTATAAAAGAAATATACGGATGCAAGAAAGCCGGACATGCCGGAACGCTTGATCCAAATACGACCGGCCTTCTTGCCATATGTTTAGACGAAGCAACTAAGTTGATGCCTCTTTTGATGGGATCAGATAAAGAATATGAAGGAATAATATATTTGCACAAAGACATCAGCCTAAGCGAATTAAAAAGACAGATTAAAAAACATTTTATTGGCGAAATAACACAAGTTCCACCTGTCAAATCCAGAGTTTCTAGAAAGGAAAGAAAAAGAATTATATATTCCTTTGACATCTTAAAAAAAGATGGTAAGAACATATTTTTTAGAACGAAGGTCCAGGCAGGAACATATATAAGAAAGTTGGCATATGATCTTGGACAAAAAATAAAAACCGGGGCTCACTTGAAAGAATTGAATAGAACTCATGTTGCTAACATTGGCATAAATCAAAGCCATTTTTTGAAAGAGATAAAAGAAAGACCGTATGAATCCCTAATAGATATTGAGAATGTATTCGATTTCGCGAAAAAAATAGAAATAAAAAATTCTTCAATTAAAAAAGTAATTCACGGATTGCCGATATTTTCTGAAGATATAATTAGTTCTGATAATGCTGAAAAAGATGAATACGTATGTATAAAAAATTCTGGCAAAATTTTAGCGTTGGGAAAAATTATAAAAGATGGTAAGGAGAAGAAAATAAAAGTGGATAGAGTATTGTCGTTTAACCGCTAGTTACGGCTTTTATTGCTACATAAATGAAAAAGCCTGCAATAGCAGTTAAAATATACCCAAATCCGCCTGTAACTGCAAATTTAAATCCAAGATAAAAAAATAATGGGAATAAAATCATAGCTTTTATTGGAAATTCTGAAGTGGCCATTTTCACCATAATATAAAGCAAAAATGCAAATATTCCAAAAATTAGATATATGATACTTTTTGTAGCGAACATGTAACCGAAAAAGAAAAATAGAGGTATGAGTGCAAGTGCCTTTATGACGCTAAATATTACCATCATTCTCACCATGAATTTTTTTATACAAATTTCTAAATCTATCTCCTCTTTCTCCTTGATCCCTCATTAATTCTTGAGACAACGACATTAAAAATTCGTATGTTCCTCTTCCTGAATATATCGATGCATCTGAACTGAAAATAAGTAAAAGTCTTATCAAATCTTCTGGATAATCTATATCTAAAAACAAGTTTCTTGTATTCAATAAATCATAAGGGATGCTTAATTCTCTGAAACGATTTAACTGATGATTTAAATTGGTCTTTCCTTCAATACTCAGTTCTATCTCATATGCTGTCGGGGGAGTAATCAAATAACAGGTCGTACCGCCAAGATTCCCTTCAAACAAAACAACACCTGGACTCGTTCTCGTATATTTTCCACCAGTTCTCTGCAATAACTCAATATCTTCTGTCATAATTAACGGGACATCAGAACCGCACACAACATATCTCTCATATGCGTTTTTAGCAGCTTCATGACCGAAATATTTCATTGATCTATTTAATTCATCGAAAGGCATCTGAACTGTATCTACACCTAATCTTCTTAACTCTCTCAACGCTTCATCTGGAGCATTGCCCGCCAGACCAACTACAACGTCTCCTTGATCTTGTATAGCTTGAATCCAAGTAGAATAAACATCAACAAGAAACCGTAAAGCCAAAGCACGTCTCTCATCTAGATATAAAAAACCATCTGAACCATTTTCATAATCCAATCTCGTCTTTGGATTTCCGATCTTAAATGGTATGAGAACTTTATAAACCCTAGACAAATTCACCACTATTATAGCTTTGGTTAAATTACTCAGGATTTAAGCTTTAATACTATATCAGCCAGTTGTTTTGAAGTTAATCCTTTTCTGTCTTTTGATTTTTCCACTTCAAGAAGCTTGAAGAAAAATTCTCTCGGATCAGAAAAACCATCGCTTTTCATTCTCGGGAAAACGTGCAAATGTGTATGAGGTATTCTGGAGCCAGCAACATCTCCCGACATCAATACCCAGTCAAATCCGTCTCCCCCAAATTTTTTCAATAAAAGCTTTGTTGTCTTGTTTGTCAGCTCCAACATCTCCTTCAGTTCCTCTCCGTTAAGGTCAAATGTTGTTTCAACATGTCTTTTCGGCATTATCAAAGAATGACCCTCCAGAAGGGGAGAAATATTATATACAGATCGGAAATTTTTTGACTCTAAAAATGTTAGGTCTTTTATTTTCTCGTCGCAAAACGGGCATGCCATATAAATCTTTTAATATTTATAACATAAAACTTTTAAATTGATGATATGTCTGTGAAGAAAGAGTTATTAGAAATATTGGCTTGTCCTAAATGCAAAGGTGACATACAAGAAAAAAGCATGTTTTTAGTTTGCAAGAAGTGTAAATTGGCATATCCTGTTTTAGATAATGACGTTCCTGACATGCTGATTGAAGATGCATGGAAGCTAGAAAAAGCTGAAAAAGCAAAATTCAAGCACAATCTAGAACTGTAAACGTTTTTAAGTTATTACACAATATTGTTTCTATTAAGCCAAGGTGGCAGAACTCGGTAATGCGCTGGATAGTGAAAAACTAGGCGAATCTTGAGTCGTCCGATGTGGAAGATGGCTTGACCCTGATTTAATGATGTCAAGGAGGTGGACCGAAGGATAACCAGTGCCCTCACGGGCTTTAGGGTTCAAATCCCTACCTTGGCGTAGAAAATTTAACAAAGATGAAATAATGGATTCAACAACCAATATTCAAGAATTAAAAGATTTTATTAAAAAATTCTGCGAAGAAAGGGATTGGGATAAATACCACAATGCCAAAGATCTGGCTATTGGAATCATAACTGAGTCATCAGAACTTCTGGAACATTTCAGGTTTAAATCTGAGAAAGAAATCGAAGATTTTTTTAATGATAAAATAAAAAAAGAACTCGTATCAGAAGAGGTATCGGATGTTCTATATTTCTTGTTGAGATTTTGCCAAAAATATGATATTGACTTGTCAACTTCATTTAAGAAGAAAATGGAAATAAATGAAAAAAGATATCCGATAGAAAAATCTAAGGGGCTGAATAAAAAATATACTGAATACCAGAATAAGTAAACTATTGCTCAAACAAATTCTTTGAATTTTTCAAAAAATCCCTTTTTTGTATCCACTTTTTTCTCTGAAATAAATTCTTTCAACAAGTCTTCTTGTTTCTTAGTTAGTTTATCCGGTATTTTGACAGTAACCTTTACTAGTTGGTCTCCTCTTTTATTAGAATTCAAATAAGGCATGCCTTGACCTTTGAGTCTGAATATTGTATGGCTCTGAGTTCCTTTGGGAATTTTTATTTTGGCTTTGCCGTTAATAGTGGGCACTTCAATTTCACCGCCAAAAACCGCGGTGTTCAAATCTATTGTTGTCTTACAAAACAAATCGGACTCATGTCTATCAAAAATTTCATGCCCTTTTACATTGATGACAACGTATAGATCTCCAGATCTACCTCCTCTTCCGCCATGCTCGCCTCCGCCAGCAATTCTCAAATATTGATCATCATCCACTCCTCTTGGTATTTTTATTTCTATTTTTTTTGTTTTCCTAACCCTGCCTCTACCATTACATGAATCGCAGGATTTCATTATTAGTTTTCCAGTGCCATTACATTTATTACAAGGCATGACATTCACAATTTGTATAAAGGCGTTTCTCTGGACTCTTTTTATTTCACCCGAACCGTTACATGCAGAACAAGTTTTGAGAAATCCCGGTTTGGCACCTGTGCCGTCACAATTAGAACATTCAGCAAAATGGGAAATCTCTATTTTAGTTGTCTTCCCTGAGAATGCTTCTTCAAGCAAAATTTCCATATCATATCTCAAATCAGCGCCTTCTCTTGCCTTGTGATTTCTGTCATTAAGTTCTGAGAACACATCAAATATATCGTCAAAACCAAAATTTCTAAAGAGGTCATTAAAACTAAAATTTCTAAACCCTGCAAAATCTTCTTGTCTAAAAGCCGAGTGTCCAAACTGATCATACTGTGTCTTTTTCTCTGGATTATTCAGAACTTGAAACGCTTCATTTATCTCTTTGAATTTCTCTTCAGCTTCCTTATTCCCAGGATTAACGTCAGGATGCCATTTTCTCGCCAATTGCTTGAATGCCTTTTTGATCTCATCCTGTGATGCGTTTCTACTTACGCCTAATATTTCATAGTAATCTTTTTTCGTCATAACAACCCAAGAATTATTCTTCTTCTACTTTAAAATCAGCGTCCACCACATTATCCTTATCCTTTTTTTTCTTATCAGATTTATTTTTTTCGCTGTCAGCATTTTCTTGGTCTGCCGAAGTTTTTTGTTTCGCCTGTTCTTCTGCATATTTTTTTGCAGCTTCCTCATAAATTGAAGTACCTGCCTCCTGCAAAACTTTTTGCAAATTCTCGATTTCTTTCTTTATCTTTTCAATATCATTTTCATTAACTGCGGTTTTAGCATCTTTCAATGACGATTCTATTTTTTCCTTCTGCTCTTTGCTTAACTTATCGCTCAATTCAGAAAGCGTTTTTTCTGTTGTATAAATCATTGAGTCAGCATTATTCCTTATCTCAACTTCTTCCTTTCTTTTCTTGTCCTCTTCTTCATGCTCCTTTGCTTCCTTCACCATTTTTTCAACTTCTTTATCCGATAATTTTGTTGATGCTGTGATAGCCATTTTCTGTTCTTTGCCTGTACCCAAATCTTTTGCGGAAACATTCAAAATCCCTGAAGCATCTATATCAAAGGCGACTTCTATTTGCGGTATTCCTCGAGGAGCAGGCGGAATTCCAACCAAGTTAAATTGACCTAGACTAGTGTTATCTGCTACCATTGGCCGTTCGCCTTGTAGCACATGAATTGTCACGGCTGTCTGAAAATCTGAAGCTGTAGAAAATATTTGACTTTTTTTAGTTGGTATTGTCGTGTTTCTTTCAATCAAAGGTGTCATTACGCTACCAAGCGTCTCTATACCTAAAGTCAAAGGGGTCACATCTAACAAGACTAAGTCTTTAATATCACCTGAGAGGATGGCACCTTGTATGGCGGCTCCCATTGCAACACATTCCATTGGATCGACGCCTCTCTCGATTTTCTTACCTACTCTTTCTTCCACAAATTTTTGGATAACCGGCATTCTTGTCGGTCCACCAACAAAAATTATTTTATCAATTTTATCTTTCGTTAGTTTTGCATCTTTGAGAGCCTGTTCAACAGGATGTACGCATCTTTTGATTATCGAATCTATTAATTGTTCTAATTTCGATCTCGCCAATTTTAATGACAGATGCTTAGGACCTTCTTTGTCTGCGGTTATATAAGGAAGGTTTATCTCCGTTTCCAGTACCGTTGATAGTTCTATTTTTGCTTTTTCTGCGGCTTCTCTAACTCTCTGAACAGCTATTTTATCCTTTTTAATATCCATGCCTTCTTGTTTTTTGAATTCTTCAACTATCCAGTCAATGATAGAATTGTCCATGTCAGTTCCACCAAGTTGTGTATCTCCAGAAGTAGATAAAACAGTGAATGTTCCTTCTCCAAATTCCATAATCGTGACATCTAACGTTCCGCCGCCCAGATCAAAAACAAGTATTTTATGCTCGCCTTCTTTATCCAGTCCGTATGCCATGGAAGCGGCTGTAGGTTCGTTTACTAATCTAACAACTTCCAGTCCGGCAATCTTTCCTGCATCTTTTGTTGCAGTTCTTTGATTATCATTGAAATAAGCTGGAACTGTAATAACAACTTTTTTTATCTCTTCGCCGAGAAATGCTTCAGCATCTCTTTTTATTTTCTGGAGTATGAAAGCCGACATTTGCTGAGGCGTATATTCTTTACCATAAATTTTGTATTTGTGATCCGTTCCCATTTTTCTTTTGGCAGCTGCAACAGTTCCTTCGGGATTGCTTATTGCCTGTCTCCTTGCAGGTTCGCCTATCAGTAGCTGATTCTCTTTAGTAAATGCTACAACTGAAGGGAACATTTTCCCAGCAACTGTTGCTCCCTCGGCAGAAGGAATTATAGTGGGTTTGCCACCCAGCATCACGGCTGCTTGACTATTACTGGTCCCCAAATCAATGCCTATAATCTTTTCTTTAACCATAATATCACTTAACCATTTAATTTTTTATATTTTCAGCTATCTTAACTTTTGAAGGCCTTATGACTTTCGATTTCAATAGATAACCTTTCTGGAGTTCCTCTAGTATGATACCATCTTCTTTATCAGACATCTCCTTTAACAATATCTCATGGAAATTCGGATCGAACTTTTTCCCTAAAGCATCAATATGTTTTAATCCATGATTCTCTAATGTTTTTAAAAGCTTTTTGTAAAGCAAACCCAAGCCTATTTTATCCCTTCCATTTTCTATTTCATTTAATGCTATTTCAAACTCGTCTATTATAGGCAAGAATTCTTTTATTAAATCTTCGTTTGCCAGCCTTCTTATATCATCTTTCTCTTTGTCAAATTTTTTTCTGTAGTTATCAAAATCCGCCTGCAAATATTTCAATCTATTCGAATATTCCTCAGCTAGTTTTGCTTTTTCCTGCAGCTCTATCTCTAATTTGCTAGTCTTTTCTTCGAGTTCCTTCTTTATCGGTTTCCTAATATCACCATTTTATTAATAGTTTTATAATTTTTAAATTTTGTGAATTAATTATTAGACGGAGTCGCCTGACACTTCTTCTGGTTTAAGTTCTGATTCCATATTTTCAAATATTCGTCTAGCCTCACTATAATTTTCAGGGCCAAAATCACAGATGTAAGGTTCTTTTCCAATCAACATATATATTTGATAAACTATTATAGTTCCATTCCTATCAGATATTGGATAAAAGTATATTTGACATTTATCAAGTCTGTCATGAAAAATAACTAACAAATCTTTCGGACTGGCTCTATTATAATTATTAACCATAAATTCAGAATGAATCTAAAATTTAAATACCACATCTCAATTAATTTCAAGTGATATGTATGAAAGAGCAGTTTTTGAAATTGAAGAAATTCCTTGATGACAATAACACAGAATATAAAGTTATGGAACACGAGCCTGTCTACACTTCAGAAGAAGCGGCGAAGGTCAGAGGTGTTGAATTAAAAAGTGGCGTGAAGGCTTTAGTTCTAAAAACAAATGAGGATGCTTATTTGTTAGCATTAGTATCTGCGGATAAAAAGATCGATTTAAAGTTATTGGCAGGAATTATCGGAACTAAAAAATTATCTTTGGCCTCGCCTGATAAAGTATTGGAAATAACTGGCTGCGAAATAGGGTCTGTTCATCCGTTCGGAAATGTTCACAATTTAACCACATACATGGATCCAGGAATTAGCGGAAATGAAATGGTAGATTTTAATGCTGGGATGCATACTATATCAATTGAAATGAAATCAAAAGACATGATAAAACTGATCAAACCAAAAATAGTTAAACTTTCGAGAAATAGTTAATTTAATATTCGTTACTTAACAAAATTGAGATAACGGGTCCATAGTCTAGTGGTTAGAAATTTAGACCAAGACGCGGCCTTGACGTGGCCGAGACCCCAGTTCGATTCTGGGTGGTCCCACACGCCCCTGTAGTCTAGTCCGGTCAAGGACACCGGCCTTTCGAGCCGAAAACTCGGGTTCAAATCCCGGCGGGGGCATTTGGACTCAATTCTACTGCTTATAGTATTGACTTTATAAACAAAAAACCAAGTAAAGGTAAATATGCTTCTTTCTGAACTCAAAGAGTGTATTTTATAGAATTAAAGGCAAACAAAAAGAACTTCTGGAACTGATAACTCCTGAGATTGCTTTGGCTTTAAGAGAAAATTATAGAAAGAAGAAACTAAATGAAGTATGAAAATTGCCTTTAAGGGTGACCTAATTAAGTGATTCAGACTGTTTTGGAAGATTTAATAACTGTTAAATTGATACAATTAAGAAAAATAAGTATGGGAACAGATCATATAAGAAGAAAAATAAGTATAGAAAAAAACTACACACCAAGAAATTTAAAAACTTTACTGATATTGATGTATCTCTATAAAATACATAAAAACACTATTGGTCTTAAAAATAAGATAGAATCTTTAAAAAGAAAGGAGCATCCATACAAAAAGGGAATTAAAGAAATGGAAAGAAATTTAAAGGAACTAGAAAAGGGTACTAGTATTAAAGATTTTAATAAAAAATCTGGTTATAACACAAAACTTATCACAGAACTTTTAAAAACTCTAGTAGAAATGAACTTCGTTAAAAAAGAAGAATTTTTTGATGGGTATCAAACAAATCGATTTTATTGGATCAGAAATGAAGGAATCAAAGAGGTTGAAGAAAAAGAAATAGAAGAACATTTAAAAGTACTAGAAATCATTAAATTCACGAGACATAAATGATTTTAAAATCTTTCTTATTATTTATTATCAAATCAATTTTGAATTTTCTGAACTTTCCTATATATTCAATGACTTCATTTGTAAAACCATTTTCTACCACTAAAATTACTCTTAGTATATAATTTTTAATATTTTTTTCTATATTTTCTAGAATTTTTTTCAATTCCGAATCGGACAATTTATTCTTTTCATGAAAACTCTTTATTATTATAGATCCTTCAATATCATTATTAATAGCCTTTTTTATGACAAGATCAAACGAATTATCCTTCAGTTTATAACCTTCTATATAATTTTCCAGAGAACGAGAAAATACTAGATTTGGATATATTTCTAATAATGTGTTAATTATTTTTTGCGATAAATTTTTTCCGAAAGATGGCATGAGTTCAAAATTCAGCTTATATGAATTAAGTAAATAATTATGATGGAAGTTTCTTACGGAATTAGCAACTTGCTTGTATTTTCTAATACTAAAAAATCCGAAAAAAGCTAGAACAAGTCCTGATAAAGTAAAGGCTTGATACAAAGTTATGTTTGTCCCATAAATTATAGTGTTTTCAAGGTTTTCTTTCCCCTTCAATAAAATAATAGCTAGGAAATATAGTATAAACCAAAGCCCACTCACTACTGTGTATTTAATAAATACCTCAATATTTTCTAATTGTTCAAACAAATTCTTACTCGATGTGCTCTCATTTTTCATAGCAAGAATTATAATTTTATTATTTAAAAAGGGAGGGTTACAAATGTAACCGGTCTACTTCTGTTAACGGATAACTTCTGTTAGACCCAGTTTAAGTGCAATGTTTTGTGGTATGTTATTAGAAAAATAAAAGAGGTGAAAAAAATGACAAAAAAGATTGAAGAGTTGATCTTGATGTGGTTGGCTGAAACATGCAACCACATTTATTGTACATGTACAAAACACCCATCACCTCAACCAATCCACTCTAGATCAGGGAGTGCTGAAATGCCTCCTTGATCTTTCGTGGTTTATACCACAAATTGAGCACAGACGCGATGAAGCAAAAATAAAACGGAGGAGATAAAAATGAAAACAGAAAATGAAGAGTTTAAATTTTGTCCAACTTGTGGATCAAAATTACAAGAAGTTACAGGCATGACTATCAAACATTTGAATAATGGTGGATTAAACGAAATCTCATATAAGCTAAGAATCGCTGAAATGACTTTAACTAAAGCAGGAATAGAAGTAGGCGGTGAAAGAATCGCTGAAATGACTCTAGAAAAAGTAGATAAAATACTGTCAAGAAGATTATCCGAAGAGGAAATAGTAGACTACGAAAAGGAAATTGACAGACTAAGAGAAGATAAAAGTGATCTAATAAGAAGATTGGAAAGAACTGAAGATCAATTGAAAGAAACTCAAGCAAAACAAAGATATGTTCCCTCACTCAAGGGAGCAAATACAGAAGTAGAATTAGCCACCAGATTGAGAGCTATCGCTCCGTATGATAATATATCATTGAAGCAAAGACACCAAGGTAGTACAGACATATTAATTGAAGTGAAGTCTGACGAAACGATAATAGCAGGAAAGATAGCCATTGAAAGTAAAGACGTAGACTCATGGAAGGATGAATACGTTAGAGAGGCAAAGCAACACGGCAAAAAAGAAGGTATAGAAAACATAATACTAGCGACCACAGTTATGCCGCAAGACGCATTAAATAATAATCTAGATTGCTTCCGAGACAATGTTTGGATAGTTCCAATGGGACTTGTTGAATTTGCATATGCATCATACAGGAAAATGTTGATAGAACTGTACAAAGCACAGAAAAAATTCAACAACGAAATAGAAGCAATGGAACAAGAGAACAAGGTAGTCGATAAACTGAGAGATATAATAAACACAGATGTATTCAAAAAGTATTCAGATATAGCAAGGAATTTGTCGATACAAGCAGAAAGCATTGAGAATACATCTAGAGCTATGTTCAGCTATCTAGATACTAAGAAATCTGTATATGAAACCATTGGTGCAAGCATTAGGAATTTAGTGAACACAATGATGGAACAAAATAGCGAAATTCAAAATAAGATCAAAGATGCCTTTGCATCTTGATCTTATATTTTTTTATATATCAGAGCGATCAAAAACAAACCAAAATATTATAGGTAAGGATATTGTAAAGAAATTTTGAACAACAAGTACGTGATAGTATTTGATGGGTGTATTTTGTAAGAGAATTTGAATTATTGCAAATGAGATGTCGATAAGATAAAACAAGGCAAAAATCAAAACAACAAATTTTATTTTCTCCTTTACGGTCTTTTTCGGTGTTGCAAGGATCAACGCTGACAATGAAACATATGGCATAAAGGTAAGAATGATTCTACTTGAGATTTGTAAGTTTGTAATATGAGAAAACACTCCAATAGTGTAGTTTAATGCAAGCCTATAATATGGGAATGTGAAATGAAAAATTACTAGTAAAATTGCTGTTATTAACGAAAACTTGACGGCAAATCTAATTAGGTTATATTTTTCCATTCTTCACCACTTTGTCTATCCAAAATACCCAAAAAAATATGACAAAAAACACGAAAGTTACTTGAAGTAGATATTCATGAATTATTTCAAATAGGGGTTGATAATAAACTCCTATGATTGAAAGGAAGATTAAACGCCCCATATTGAAAAAATAAATTATAGGAACTGCCATAAATATTCCAATAATCTTTTTCTTGATTGAGGAAGGAAATCCTAAAATGCATGATATGATGGCTATTACTTCGAAAATTCCTGTGCATTGTCTGATAACTTCTATCGAAAAATTGGGAAATATTATCTGATTCTCTGAAATATCAGCATTAATTCCGATTGTTTTTAGAAAATAGAAAAGCGTTTTGGTGGTTGACAGCATGTTGAAGAGTGGGATAAAGGATTCAAATTGTATTGAGATAAAATAGAAAACTGATAGAGAGCCTATAAAGATAAGAATAAATTTTGCCGTTTCTGAATTTATTTTAATTCTGAAAATGTTGTTGGAATTTTCTGAATTCGTATATGGTTTCATTGGAATCAGGAATCAAAACTTATTTTTTTCGTACCAACAATAACCAGAGAAATTAAAAGTGTTATAGTCATAATCGGTGATAGAAAAGGGACAGGTTTTGGTGCTGATGAATCCATATAAGTTTGCTCGGATTGTACCGTAAATTCTAAATTATCATTAATTCCCCATTTTATTGAATCAAGATAACCATATACATCTGGAACAAAATAACCCATCGTAGTATAGAATAGATTCATGACATTTGGGGCCGTGCCATCCTTGTTTGTTCCTTCTATGATAGCTGTACCGTTCTGGAAATAAAAACTTATTTTGTCATTTTGTGTATCGAAAGTGACTCTTAAATCATAGCGTGTGTTTTCGTCCCATGTAAAAACGCAGTGGTTGGCGCCGTTGGCTACGATCCTAAATCGACCATTGCAAATGCCTTCGGATGTTCTCATAAACCCGAATATCGTATACCTATTAGCTATGTTTGTCCAACAGTTATTATCACCTGAACCAATACAAAACCAGGAGTTTGTATCACCATTTGGAGATAGAAAGGAAAATTCGACTGACGTATTGACTTCACTGATATTTGTAAATCTTCTCCATACATCACATTGATTACTGCCACCAGTCTTTCCACATTTCAATGAGTATGTACCATCTAATTTTGAATTCGAATCTACAGAAGCTGAGCCACCTATTATGTTCCACTGAGACATTGAATTATCTTCAAAATTTTGTCCCGAACCTTGTGTGTTTATGGCGGAGTAATAATAGACGTTCCCGAAAGTCAGGTTAGCACAAACAACAGGAGTATTGCTATTGTAATAAACTTGCAATGTTATGTTTTGATTTGGTTCTATCCTAGATATTAGCATGGTTATATTTTCATTATTCTCAAAAATAGTATCTTTATCGTCTTGATAATCAAAAATGACTGCATTATTAGATGAGTCCAAAACCCTTACTCCACAAACGTTTGGAGTTGTTGTAGAAAACAATTGGGTTCCTGTTAATGTCAGTGTGTAATTATGTTTTGCATAGTTAGGGTCTGTGTTGCTTATAGTTATATTTCTTGAATTTATGAATGTTGGATCCCACCAGACAGAAATGGCTAATTTTGGAGACAGAAAGGTAAAAAGCAAAAATATCAACGTAAAGATTACTAGCTTATTCGATATTTTTATTTTACTCATTTTTTGATAATTGAATATCTGACATTAAGTCCATATCCTGATATCCCGTGCAAATTTCTTTTATCCAGAAAAGATAGAAAGTTCCCAGGATTGTTGAGTATCGAGGATCGGTGATGACAGAATATCTTATATAAGAGAAAAAAGATTTTCACACTATAATAATTAAATTAGAAATATGCCACACACACCCATATATCTATGTTACCTTCGCAGTTCCCATAAATCACTTATACCTTTTCTTAATCGGTAGCTGCGTCTGCATACTACATCCAGAGCCTCTAAGTGTTGCAGATGCCGTTTTATGGTGTATTGGTCGCATCGCGTATATCTGGAGGTATTTTGGAGTATTAAAACTTTTCAAGAAAAATCTACATAAACAAGAAAACTGAAATATGAATTAATGAAAAATGCGATTGAAATAAAAGGTCTAACAAAAATTTTTGGAGAATTGAAAGCCGTTGATAATGTTACTTTATCAATAAAAGAAGGTGAACTTTTTGGTTTTCTAGGTCCGAATGGTTCTGGAAAAACAACAACAGTAAAAATGTTGACAGGTCAGATAAAACCAACAAAAGGAAATGCTACAATCCTTGGAAAAGATATTTTAAGAAGTCCTATAGAAATTAGAGAAATTGTAGGTATAATGCCTGAACAGGAAAACCCTCCAAGTTTCCTAACAGCTGAGGAATATCTTCATTTTGTAGCAAAGATAAGAAAATTGGATAATATAAAAGAGAAAAGTGACTATTGGTTCGAATTTCTAGATTTTGAAAATCAGAAAAATGTTCTCTGCAAAGATTTGTCACGTGGAACCAGACAAAAATTGATGTTTGCACAAACATTTTTACATAATCCCAAGTTGGTGTTTATAGACGAACCGCTGATTAATCTAGATCCAATAATACAAAAGAAAGTGAAAGATTATCTTCAAAATTTTGTAAAAAGTGGGAGAACAATATTTTTTTGTACGCATGTATTAGAGATAGCTGAAGAAATATGTACAAATATAGGAATAATCTATAATGGAAAACTTATTTTCAAAGGTCCTATGAAGGATTTGAAAAGAAGGGGGCAACATCTGGAAGACTTCTTTTTGAAATTAGTAAAAGAGGCCTGAAATGTTTGAAATTCTAATGAGTATGATAAAAGAAGAATGGCGTATTCATTCAACCATATTTAGTGGCATGAAATTCTTCTTGTTTCCTTTTGTGATTTCCTTATTTGTATTTCTTGTTTCTCTACTTTTTTCAATTTTTAGCTCTATTATAACATTTAATCAAATTGCTTTGTTAATTCATTATCTTTTTGTGTTATTTGGTTTGAGTGTTGGGGCATTTGGTTTGCTTGGCAGGGAAATTATGAACAGGAGATTCGAACAAGCAAGCATGATTGCATATTCATCCAGAACTTTGCCGTTATCTGAAAAAAGAATATTGCTGAATTTTTTCATTAAAGATATAATTTACTATTTTCTTTTATGGATTTTGCCGGTTGTAGTGGGATTTGCAATTGCATCTCCAATAATTTCAGTAAATCTAAATTATTCTTTCATATTGCTGACAACTTTAACACTGTCATTTCTTATCGGGTTGTCTATTTCGTTTTTCCTATCAACAATATACGTTCATTCTATGAAACTGCTTATTGGTATTTTGTCATTGACCATAATTTCAGGAGTATTTACAAACAGATACTTTCATACAAATGTGATGGAGTTATTACCATCAATAACATTTTTCTTTAATCCTTCTATGAATTTGATAATTGCATCTTTGGCAATTGTAGTTATTCTATCTTCATTTTCTATATTTTTCTTCAAAGTTGATTATGCTGAAAAAAAGAGGATGTTCAAGAATCATTTTAATGTGTTGTCAAACATTTTTAGATTCAACAAATACTCGATTTTTATTGCAAAGGATATTTTGGATATGAACAGAAGCGGTGGCGGGATGGGAAAAATACTATTCTCACTATTATTTCCACTGATAATTATCTGGTTAATGCTTTCAATTTTCCTGAAACTTTTGCCTACCACTAATACGCTCATAATGTTTTCAATATTTTTGGGTGTTATGTCATCTTCAATATATAATTGGCTCACAGAGTTCGATTTGTTCACTGCATACTCTTTTCTTCCTATCAAAACATCTGAAGTGATAAAAGGTAAACTCAATACTTATGTATTGCTAAATATAATTTCACTAATTATTTTAATCGTTGTGGCATTAGTAACAAGCATTTTGAATTATTTATTGCCGTCAATTGCGTCTTTCATAATGGTGTCATTTTATTCATTAGCTGTGACTGTATATTTGACAGGTCTCCATCCAAACATCCTTTTATATGATGCAAAAATACTCTTGGCATACGTTTTATTAATATCTCCTGTTTTATTGGCATTGATATTTCTCTCTGTATTAAATCCATTTTATCTTTTAATGAGTCCATTATTGATGGTGCTATCTATTTGCCTGATTAAAAAAAGTTTCAAAAAATGGGATGATTGGGAACAACAAAGTTTTTAATGACAGAACAATAAAACCTAATATGAATTTTTTGTTTTCTTCACAAATTTCTATACTGAATTTAAGTCTTTTAATTCCAGAATTGAGTCTTTGTTTGTAATTATGAATATCCATAGTGTTGCGTGTGTATATACACTTTGTTAGAAAAATATAATCAAATAAAGGAGATAAAAATAAATGCATCAGATCCAATATAATAATACTATGAAACTGAATTCAATTTTATTGGTTGCTATTTTACTAATTTCTATAGTTCTAGTTAGCGGATGCGTCCAGCAAACTAAAACTACCGAGACATCCACAACCACCATTGCAAGTGCTACTACAACAAGCACTGTCTCTGCAACATCAACTACTTCTGAAACTGTTGAAACAAGTGGAGCAAAGATCTTTGATATAACCGCCAAACAGTGGGAATTCGTACCAGGCACGATACGTGTCAAGAAAGGCGATCATGTAAGACTCAACATAAAAACCGCGGATGTGACACATGGATTTTCTTTGCCTGAATACGGCATCAGCCAAAGCATAAATCCGGGAAAAACTACGGTGATCGAATTTACGGCTGACAAAGTCGGTAGTTTCCCATTTTACTGCAACGTGCCTTGCGGCTCAGGACATATTTCTATGAAAGGAATGCTGATAGTAAGCGAGAGTTAACGCTGTTGCTGGCCCAAAGATCTAATTTGCTGATTTTCAAGCAGTTGTTGTTTTTGAAGTAATTGTAAAGCTTCGGGAGTTAACCCTTTCTCTACAGTTATATTCTTGATAATTCCGGCATTGACACTTTGAACAACAACTATAGTCTCATTCCTGTTTTGATCGTATACTAGCTGCCGTTGATTACAATAGCAACTATCATCTTTCACGAATGCGTACTCTGTATTTGCTAAAAAACAGAATTTCTCACAATTTTTTATTATCTCTCCATAAGGTTGCTTAACAAACAGATCAACATTAATTTTTGAAACCAGTCTTGGTAGGTAAAACACGCCAACAAGTAAAGCAAGCATAATTAAGAGATAAAGAACGTGTTTTCTTCTTATCTGGAAATATTCGTTTTTCTGCATTTGAATCAGCCCTAGTAGATATGTTTATTATCTTTCTTTTTAAAAATAAATAATATGAAAGATCGCAAATCAGTAATGATTAGAAATATCACTATTCTAATCCTTATTGCTCTTGCCCTTGTTTTAGGAACATTGTATCAAAACTATAAAAATTCGAATCCTACCGGTAAAGTCGTTAAAGCTTCAGAAGCAGAAAAGGCAGCTGCGATAATACAACATATCAAGAAATTCCCAGAAATCCAAAAATTCTCTTTCAATGATTATGATGTATATTGGCTAAGCGAAGAAGATGTGAATGAATTGTCAGCAAAAGAGCCTCTGATTTATGGCAATCTGCCTGGTGGAGTCTACAAAATAGAGCTTAAAGGATATGACAGCAACTTGCTTGTGTTTTATCATTTGGAATCTGATAGAATAGTCGAAAAATTCAACGTTCTGTCGTCAAAATTCGCCTAGAACTATTTTTTTAATTAACAAAATCAAGTTTAATATGTGATAGAAAAAAAATTACTATATTTTATTATTGCGTCAGTCACGGCAATTAACATAGCCTACTCTCTTCCTATACTTCAAGATCAATCCCCGCCCAGCGGTAGTTATTGGCCCGGAGGTCTGACCAACTTCTCAGTATACGTAACTGAAGGCGCGTTGAATACATCTGACGTATATATGGAGATTAAAGCTGCTGAAGAAACGAGTAGAATGATATGGGATAGACACTACTTGGGCTGTATAAATATAAACGAAAACACTCACTTTTGTAGTAAATTGGTATCGCTCCTTATAGTTGGCGATGATACACTAGAATCCTTTTATTTCAATGCATCCGATACATTTGGCAATTATGGATCACTGGGTAATAAAACACATCCTCTAAATATCACAGTAGATATAAATCCTCCTTTAATAACAGCAGTTAATGTTGCCAACTATTCCTATGTCAGTTCAAAAAAAGAGATTTTATTCAATATTTTTGATAGGTCATCCGGCGTCAATATAACTCTAAGTCAGGGTGCTTATGGCAATACAACATCAAGATATGGCAATGAAACGTGGAATTCATCATATACACCGATGACATATACAAGCCCTCTTTTTTCAATGAAATTAAACTATTCAGCCCTAGTCAACAACGGCACGTATTCTGTATATGTAAATGCCACGGATAATGTGAACAATGTGAACGAAAGCAAAATATTGGATTTGCGGATTGATAATGAATTGCCTACTGTAAATGTATATTCACCGTCATCAAACATGTTACTCTACGGGACCTCCCCTTTGTTGATAAACGCACAAGATGCACTATCTGCCATTAAGACATCAAGCATATATTTTGTAGTCAAAAGCGATCAAACGAGCAGGTATTCGAATGCTATGAGTTGCACTGGCCAAACAGAAAAAAATGTTAATTGCTCATATTCACTATACACAAATCCGTTGGGAAACGGGGATTTCAAACTGGTTTATGTTGTGAATGATATGGCTGAAAATGAAAAAAATCAGACTATTGATTTTAAAATTGACAATTCATTTTTGCAGCTATACATAAACTCTCCCATAGACAATAGCTATACAAACAGATCTACTACCATCAATGCAAATATAGCAAATCATGAAAACAGGATTCAAACGGTAAAATTCAGATTTGATCCGTCGAATGATCCGTGGGCCATTATGAACTGCGATCAGAACTTTTATTGCGATTACACATGGAATACTAACACGCTTCAAGAGAGAAGCTATACATTGACTGTTAACGCCACAGGAAATTTTAATTATCACCTCAACAAATCGACAACAGTGACTGTGGATAGAACACTGCCTCAGTTATACATAATCGGGCCTTCGAACACCACCATAACTGGAGCTGCATATCCGCAGTTGACAATTACGGACGAAAACTTAGTAAACTCGAGCGCAGTTAAATTCAGAATCGGTAACATATCTTCTTCCATGAGCTGCTCAGAACAGCTATTCGGAAAATTATACAATTGCGTTGGCAGTTTCAATTCTTATATGCTCGATAACGGCACATATCCTCTGTTATATGAGGGAGCAGACTATGCTGGAAACAGAAATACAAGTCAGATTGGAATATTGATAGCTAATCCTCCTGGATCAAATGAGATCTATAGTAATGTTTCAATAGGCAACACAACTAATGCTACAATGAATTTTACATTCCCAACAATTAATTTAACAGTTACAACAACTACGATCAAAACTGATAAAAACATAACAGCTATTTTTGATTCTGGCAAACAAACGAATGTAATCAATGAAACAAAAAACATAACGATAATTCAGATGCTGTCGTCTCCAATAGAATCAGCCGTCAATTCTTTCAAAAATTTCTCATCAATAGAAAAAATAGCAAGTATTTCTATATTAATTGCAACCATTGCTGGCGTTATACTTTTTATAATCGGAAGAAAGACGGTGAAAAAGCCGCCTAAAATAGAGATTCTATCCATAGAAAATATAGACAGCCTCTTTGTAGAGGAGAGAAGCAAACTGCAATTCGCCTATAATTACATAACTTCCGCCTTTGGTATGAACGAAATAACAACACTAAAAGATTATGTGAAAAATGCCTTCGGTTATTTGGAGAAAATGGATAAGACATCTTTCCTAAAATCTGGGTTTGAAAAATCATTAGAATTCATGGACAAATCATTAAACACAGAATTATCCCAGTTTATCAAGGATAGTATAAACCAAATATATGTAGATGACAAGGGAAAAGAAGTGAACAGAACAAGGTTTATTGAAGATATCAAATCAAACTTAGACGAGGCTCTGGGAACGGATGATATAAACAAGGCACACGAAACGCTCGGAATAGCAAAAAGCAGAATAGAGGAGTTCATCAAATTTTCGGATAAAGAGATAGAAATGTGGAAGAAATACATGGAAAAAGCTAATAACTTACAAAAAACTACGGATAAGGAAAAACAAAAATAATTTCTATTAAAAAGAAAATATATTGGTATGAGTTATGTTGATTTTGCGATTGCTGTTTCTGTATTTGTCGTGTTTTTTGCTGTAGTCATAATAGTTGCAACGAATTATTTCTCCAATTTGGCCAGTCTGAATAAAAGAGAGGAATACAAACAAGTTGCAACGAATTATTTCAACCAAATTTTCACCAAAAAGGGAACTCCCAGCAACTGGGAGGATGATCCAAACAACGCTCCGGTTGAATTGGGTCTAGCCGATTTCTTATATCAAACGCCTATTCTTGTGATTGAAAATGGGAATTTATTAAGGAGCAACGAGCCCATAACGACTAGGATTGTTTTTGATGAAGATTGCGTCAACAAAGTATGGAATAACACGTTTAGAATATATGACGAGGACAACAACGCAACAAAGTATGAGTTATCAAACGTTGCATTCTGCACCAGTCAGTATCTCAAAGAAGCTAATATAACATGGGCTGCCAATCTATCAGCAAACGAAGAGATAAGATACTACGTTTACTATTCTGGAAATGACGATATAACGGGACCTGGATACAGCACGTCTTTCAGCACATCCGATTGGGTGCCGAACAATGGCGACAGTTATACGGAAGCCATTACTGACTGGAGTAGGTATGGCGGTGCGAGTGGTTCGGTGGCTTTGGATAATGGGGATAAAATAAAAGGAACTGGAAGCGTCAACATAACTGGTACCTTCAACTCTTCTCAACTAGGCATGAAATACGATCCTTCTGCTCTTATCACTGGCGTAGACAACAACTGGTATTTAGATGCGTGGGTGAAAATAGATGATAAGACCGGAATAGACGGGGGTAAATTCTTTGTCAAAGACAATAATGAAACAATTGATGTAAATATCATAAGCAATATGACAAGCAACACGTGGTATCATTTTCTAGTTCAACTGAATTCGGGGGCTGGCTGGAGCAATTGGGCTACATTCAATGCGACAAACGGAATAGATTACGTTATCTTTGAAGCTACAAACAGTTCATCTGGATTGACTAGAACGCTAAAAATAGATAATTTATTCTTTAGGAAAAAACCCCTTGACTTGACTGTTTTTCCAGAGAAAAGAATAGAAACCTTATCCTCAACCAAATTAGATGCGTTGAAAAACAAAAGCGTAGATGAAATCAAAAAAACAATTGGAGAAGATTACAAAGTCAGAATAGAGGTGATTAAAAATAAGTAAGGGCTCTATGTTTGTATTAGAAGTTATTCTTGGTATATTGATGATTTTATTCATAGTTGTCTACCTGTTCAGAAATCCTGTATCAGTGTCTAGTTCTAGATTCGTGGATTTTAAAATTCAGATATACGAAGCTCTGGCATCATTAGACAAAACAGGAGATTTAAGAAAAATGGCTGTAGACAATAATGTAAATGGCATAAAAACTGATCTTAATCCATTCTTGGCTGATCTTTTATCGTATGAAGTTGTGATATACAATTCCACTGCCAATATCACCAATTATCCTTCAAACATAACAGTTCAAAACAACACTATAGCTGTAAGTTATTTCGTATCAGGTGATCTGGGAAAATACAGTCCAAGAGATATAAGGGTGTTCGCATGGGGATTTGAATGAAAAACAAAGGCCAGATATTTTTAATATTGTCAGTCATCATCATAGTTGTATTCCTTCTCTTAAGAGGATCGGTTAACCTGCCGGATATAATACAACGACAGAAAGATACTGGATCCAGATTTGAAAAAAGATTTTTCTCCAACACTATTGATGAGTTCCAAAAGGCAATTGAAATATCTTCGAAATATGACAACGTAAGCACAAACATTTTTGACTTTGCCAATTTCACAAGACAAAGAATGAGCGAAAGATTGAATGACCTTGATTTTCTGTTCGTTGCTACCTTATCTCAAAGAACCGGCACAACCCTTAATGTTAGCGCAATCAATCTCATGAACAAGTCCATAAATCTCACTTTGACTCTGAACTCAACACCTTCTCAATCGCTGAACATGGACAATTTTCTTGATAGAACGATGCGTGAGAATACATTCACAATAGCACAGGGAAATGATTATACGGTCACTATTTCTTACAATAGCACATACAATGAGAACATGACGTTTATCACAAGAAACGGATTCAAATATTACAATGCATTTTTTGACATAACACTCAGAAGCAGGGACACGTCATATAAAGATAAGTTTCAAAGAACATATAGATTAATATCATGATGAACAAAGGAGTCAGCCCATTCTTAGCAACATCATTGATCATTCTGTTCTCGATAATGACGGTTGGCATCGTGACAACCGCTGTCAAACCTGTTTTGGATAGGACAAAGGATACGGCAACTACGAACGAGGGTTTCCATAATTTAGAGTTAATAGATGATACTATTCTAGAGGTAGCATCAGAAGAGAAGGGATCAAGAAGAACCATATCAATAAAAATGAGCGATGGGAACCTGTATTTTGATCCATGGCTGGAGTATCTGAATTATACGTATAAGCTCAATTCAAACTTAGCCATATCAGGACAAAGAGGCAGAGTAAATGCAACAATATCAACAGACGTTCTAACACTCTTTATTAAGTACGACAGGATAGATCTATCGAAAAATATTCACTTTCCTAAAGGCAGCAACCAAATAATAATAACCAATGAAGGCATCAATAGCACTGTCAACAAGCCGATGATAAATATAACATCGTAATAAGTAGCAGACTATAAAAGAAATTTATAATAATACCAAATACAGAATTACTAAAGTATGTCTATCTGGAAAAATATTAAATGTCCTGGTTGCAAAAAACCGAACGAAAGAAATGAATTAAAACAGAGGGACGGACTGTGCCTATTCTGCGGCTACAAAATTGTCGGCAACCTCAATCATTTCGGTGGCAATTAACCGAACATTCCAGACAACACATTTCCTAAATCATTTGCAGAAGATTTTTGTTCTTGATATGTATACGCTTCAATTGGCTTCTCACATTTGAAGCAAACCCATCTTTTTGAACTCCTTTTCATGCACCTCTCACATCCTATTGAAAGGCAATTTTCACATTCCATCAATTCAATAGAAGAATTACTGCACTTAGGGCACTTGATATCCATCATACAATTAATAATACCCTTCACAATATTTATACTATTTTAGATCAATTGAGTTGGAAGTGCAATGGAAGAGGAAATAACTTATTCTAAAATCGTCGACAAAAATCTGAAAAACAGTGTTATCGAGGGGGTTGGAAATTCTTGCAAGGTTGGATTCGGAGAATCTTACATAAGCGCATTTGCAATAAAGATAATGAATGCGTCCAATTTTCAAATAGCTTTTTTAGCATCTATACCACGATTTGTCGGATATTTATCAGACTTATTCTCTACAAACTTGTTAGATAAAATAAAAAACAGAAAAAGGATGATATCTTTGGGCATTATCATCAGCGCGTTCATGTTAATACCAATCTTCTTGTCTGCTTTTTTGCCGAATTTCAGTGCTTGGCTTCTTATATTATTCGCGACTGTGTATTTTTTATCTGATTTCATAGTGGTTCCCATATGGATAAGCTTGTTTGGGGACATAGTGCCTGACAAGATAAAGGGGGAATATTTTGGGAAAAGGAACAGATATTTAGGAATAGCGGAATTTACATCATACTTTATAGGGGGCCTCATCTTATATGCGTTCGCCAGAATAAATTTGCTGTTGGGATTCGGCATAATATTTGGTTTGGCTCTAGTTTCAAGAATTGTATCATTCGTTTTTTTACAGAAAATATATGAGCCGGATTATACTATCCAAGAAGAAGATCCGTTCAGCTTTATGGATTTTTTTAAAAAAATGGGATCGACCAATTACGGTTTGTTCGTAATATATATATGTTTATTTACTTTCTCAGTTCAGATAGCAGCACCTTTTTTTGCAGTCTACATGTTGAAGGATCTTAACTTTGACTTTTTAACGTTTACGATAGTTACGTCCGTTGCCGCCGTATCTGGGTTTCTGAGCATGCCGTTATGGGGAAAATATTCGGATGAATTTGGAAACAAAAAAATTCTTTCCGTTACGGGGATTTTGATCGGTTCAATCCCAATATTGTGGGCGTTATCTACAAATTTAATGTATCTAGTAATAGTAGAAGTTTTTGCTGGTTTTCTCTGGGCCGGATTCAATCTTTCCAGTTTCAATTTTGTTTATGATACTGTTTCGCCAGAAAAGAGAGTCAGAGCAGTATCATATTACAGGGTGTTATACGGCATTTCAATATTTGTGGCCCCGATTCTAGGTGCCTATTTGTTAAATATTAAAATTACTTCTTGGAAACCAATGATCTTCATTTTGATACTTTCAGGTGTATTACGCTTGATATTCTCGCTTATATTTTTGCCAAAAATAAAAGAAGTTAAGCAAGTAAGGACTATATCCGAAGGCGAACTTGTATGGTCATTGCTAACTGTAGAGAGTATCAGGGGATTGATGCTGCCTTTAATGATAATAAAAAGAAATGCAAAAAAACCAAAAGAAGTGGTCGACAAGATAATAGATGAAATCAAACACGTCATGGAAAAAGCTAAAGAATAGTTGCACACTATAATAATTATGCTTAGAGATGACCTGGTGAAGTTCCTTGACGAGTACTTGAAGATAAATGATATTGAAGATAGCAGTTGGAACGGGTTACAATTCGAAGGCAAAGAAAACGTGCAAAAGATTGCATCAGCGGTGGATGCCGGAATAGAAACTTTTGAAAGGGCATCTTCTTCAAATACTGATTTTCTAATTGTGCATCACGGCCATTTCTGGAAAAATGGTAATCCTTCCATTAATGAAAATAGCAAAAAGAGAATAGATATTCTATATAGAAATGGCATGTCTCTATATGCAGCTCACTTGCCTTTAGACAGACATAGAGAAATCGGTAATAATGTTTTGATACTAAAAATGCTGAATGCAAAAATAAAAAGTGAATTCGTATTCTCGAAAGATAAAAACATAGGATGGATCGGAAAAACAAATAAACTAATGACGATGCAAGAAATTGAAAAAATCATTAACAACAAATTGAATACTAAATGCGTGTGCTTATCGTTTGGCCCAAAGAAAGTGAGAAGTGTAGCTGTATGTAGTGGTGGGGGCAATTACGATGATTTCTTTGAAGCTTTAGAGAAGAGAGTGGACCTATACATAACTGGGGATACTAGCGAAATTTATCATACTGCAAAAGATTACGGGATAAATGTTATATTTGCAGGTCATCATTCCACGGAAACAGTCGGAGTCAAAATGTTGCTGGAAGTGTTAAAAAGAAGGTTCAAGATTAAAACTGAATTCATAAATATAAAAACTGGGCTATGAATACATGATAAAGGTTGTTGTTTTTGATTTAGACTATGTTCTTGTCAAAGAGAATTGTCTTTTTAGCGAATTATTCGAAAACGAATATAAAGTTCCGCATGAAGAATTTTACGATGTAATGAAATCTTCCAAAATGCTGGAAAGGACAAAGAAGAACGGATCTAATTTCAACATATTTCACAACCTTTTAGAAAAATACAAAATAAAAATTTCGGAAAAGAATTTTTTTGATTTATGGCTGAATAATTTTAAAACAAAAAAAGATGTTGTAGATCTGGCAATATCTCTAAAGAAAAACTATAAAATAGCCGTCATTTCAGATAATTTTCTAGAAAAGACAGAATTTTTCAGGAAGAAGGTTCGATGGTTCAGAAATTTTAATTATTCCTTATTTTCTTCGGATGTCGGATATACAAAAAAATCTCCGAAAATGTTTTTGAAATTAATCGGGGATCTGAAGATTAAACCGGAAGAAGCTGTTTTCATAGATGACAATGAAAAAAACATCAACGTTGCGGGAAGCGTTGGTATGAACGGAATTGTTTTTGATAATATAGATCAACTTAAAAAAGAATTAAAAATGGCTAATGTAAAGTTTCAGTCGTAATCAGGATATATACAATCCAACAAAATTTAACGATTATCATATAACGATATTTCTAAATAAGTTATATCATCTATTCTCATTTTACGCAATTGGAGAATTCTACCATCTTCTAAAACCCTGAAACCATAGAAAAAATTTTCTAATGTTAAATTATCTGGATGTTGAACAGTGACTTCTTTGTTTGATAATCCAGTCAAATAATGTTCAGTAATATTTTGAAGTAATATGTTTTCCGGACATAAGTTCAATACGTCACGAACAGTTACCATAAAATGATATTATAATCTAATGTTAAATTAATTATGCTGAATAGTAATATTCGATACTCAAATAATGCAGGAGGCAGGATTCGAACCTGCGAACCTACTAAAGGACAGGCTCCTAAGGCTTACGCATCATATCTGCGCCGTTGACCAGGCTTGGCAACTCCTGCATATCATAGAATAAAGTGTATATAGAATTTAAAAGATTATTCTCCCATTTCTATCTTTTGTTTATTGAACTCGGTCAATATGGAATTCCATATTTCAGAAATAATATGATCTTTTTTCTGTATTTCCAGTATCCACGCATTAATTTCCATATGAATAGTAGTCTTGGTTGCATTTTTGATTAAAACCACTGGCCTCAGGGACTTCAAATTCTTTGGGACTTCCAGAAATCTGGATAATCCCGGAATATTTAATAATCTATCTAAATTAGATTTCGTATCGCTTGAAACATTCGGCAAAATTTTGGAGTGTTTATCTAAGATGCTTAATATTATGTTTTCTACTTTTTGCAAGTCACTGTGCGGGGAAACTTTTACATTGAGCGCTATCATAACAAACTCACTTTTTGTATAATTAGAAAGATTGGATGTTATTATTGTTGCATTAGGAACATAAACAACTTTCCCATCTAATGTTCTTAACGTAGTTCTAAAAAGGCTTATATCTTTTACCCGGGCCAAACCAAACTGAGGGAAGCCGCCTACTTCTACCCAATCTTCCAGCCTGATTATTCTAGTTACAAAAATTATTATTCCTGAAATGATATTTTGAACCAGCTGTTGCGCAGAAAACGCCACGGCAATACCTATTAAAGTACCTGCTGCCAGTAACGCTGTAATATCAAATCCTAGGACATGAACTATGCCAAGGTAAAATCCGCCAACATATATAGCATAACTCAAAACCCTTCCTATTGTTTTGGATGTCCTCTTGTCTGATCTTTCATCCAGAAACCTTCTAGTAATCAAATAAATCATGTTTCCAAACAATAAAGTAGCGAAAAATAATAGAAGAAAGGCTAAAAAATTGATCACAGGTACTTTTCCTATAAACAGAGATGATGCTTCAACCATGTTATTATTAGGTGTACAGGTATCTTAAATATTTTGGGGTTCTGTAATTACAATTCAAAGTTAAGATATGTTATCAACAGTGTTTTCATATCACGAGTTTTATAGTTTTTGAGGTTTGGAAAAATATTGAATTTTATTCAACTAAATTTAAAGCTTCTAAAATAACAAACGATATTTGTATGTGAAAATTGTCGGTTTTCTGATGGTTTTTGGAATATGAGAAGCCTGAATAAGGTTGATTTCAATTAAAGGAAAATGAAGATGACTGTATTTTTAATGTGTATTATCACGGGTTTTATGACTCTTTTGACATTTAGAAAAATATTCGTGAGATGAAATATTAGCATGATGATCAAAACTTTAATTTAGTGATTTCATCAATATTTTCTAATTCTATATCTTTCAAGCTCTATGACAATTAACGATTTTATCAAAAGTTTGGTATCTATTGATTTTAGGAATTCATTAAGTATGGATGTAATCTTTGCTGAAGTGAAATGATAAGGTAACCTAAATATTATCAAGCCAATATTTTCTTTAATAGGGTATTCAACCATATTTCCAAAACCAAGATCTCTAGTTACAACTATCAGCTCGTTTTTCTTCGCGTATTCTAATATTTCCTCATCAGTATGCAAACCCAAATCTCTTACATCAAAACATTCATGATTATGACTTTCAATAGTTTTCTTCAAGGAACGTGGCAAATCAGCATCAATAATGAATCTCATGCTTTCATCTTTAGTGGCTTAACTTTTTCGTGACTTATTATTGATGCGGCATATTCAATGACCGCTAGAATATCTTTTTTTGTCACACCATATTCCTTTTCTATTTCTTCATAAGTCATACCGCCAGCTAAAGAACCTAGAATCACATCTGCAGGAATCCTTGTCCCTTTAATAACAGGTTTTCCATGCATAACTTTCAGATCAATTTCTATTCTTCCCATATCATCACTGATTTATTATCAATTGAAGTGTATTTAAAGGTTTTTTTGCTTCTTGTTAAACTATATTTCCGTATCACGAATTTTATAGTTTTTGAGGTTTGGAAAAATATTGAATTTCATTCAACCAAATTTAAAGTTTCTAAAATAACAGACGGTATTTGTATGCGAAAGTTGTCAGTTTTCTGATGGGTCTTGTATATGATTTAGCTGATAAGTTTTGGGATAGGAAAGTTGAATGATGATTAATTTAATGAAAGGAGAATCAATGCAGCTGTATTTTGGGTGGATTATGTCTTCACACAAGCAAGGAACTGGATGTAGAGGACGTTTAGAAGAACATCCGAGAGTGTCGTATCTGAATCACTCCAGAAGTGGGAAATATTTTGTTGGGGATATGATGTCAAGAAGAGATGTTAAGCTAGATCATCCGAAGGGATGTACTAGACGGTACGTCCCGAAGAGTTGGGCTTAGTGAATCTTAACGCTATTATTGTAATATAGTCACTTTTGCTTGACCATCTCCGTTACGTCCTCCTTGAGTATTATTGGTGTTCGTGAAGGAGCCACTGATATAGCTTGATCCACCTCCACCACCACCTGAGTATCTATAACATCCACCACCACCCTGCCATGCACCTCCACCCCCAGCGCCACCGCCACCATAATAACCTCCACCCCCAGCGCCACCGTCATATGCCGTATATCCACTATAACTGCCATCATTTCCACCTTGACCTAGCGATCCTGCCGATCCTGCCTGTCCAGGATAACCATAATCAGAACCACCGCCTGCACCGCCTGCACCGCCTGCTGATTGAGTACCTCCAAACCCTCCTTGACCATGACACATACTTGGATACTGACTTGCTCCATTACCACCGGTACTACCACCGCCTGCACCGCCTGCACCACTATTTCCCCCACCTCCACCTCCACCCGCAACGAGGATTCTATTAGCAAGTGCAGTTCCTCCATATCGAATATCCGTGGCTCCGCCACCCGCAAAACCTAGAGTTCCGCTACCATTATACCCGGCTTGCCCACCAATATAAATGTAGTAGGTACTTCCTGGAGTAACATTAAAGGTACCTTTCACATACCCACCTTGACCGCCTGCATAACTGCTACTAGTACCTTGAGCTCCCCATAATTCAAAAGAAACGCTCGTGACTCCAGGAGGGACAACAAAGGATTGTTGAGCCCCCGTGTATGTATAGGTAGTTGTAGTTGATATATAAAGGGCAAGCCAAATTGTGCCATTACAACCCTGGAAATCGGTTCCAGTCCAGCGTATAGTACCTGCTCTTGATGAATCGCAAACTGTTTCATTACCTACTTTAACACCACCTGCTACATCTAATTTTGTTGAGGGGTTCGTCGTCCCGATGCCGACGTTGCCGCCAAATGGTTGTAGTGACAAATCCACAGCTGTAGTTGTAGAATCAGCGCCTTGAATTCCCATTCCACCACCAGTAACGGTTTGAACAAAAAAGGAATTAGCCCCGTCACTTCTCGGTTGGATTCTAAATGTAGGGCTATTAAACATCTCGGCGAGATTAACTGCTGTATATGTAGTTCCAATAACATGAAGTCTTTGAGTTGGTCCCGTCGTCCCGATGCCGACGTTGCCGCCTTTTTTAATTATTAACCTTGTTGTCCCAGCAGTATCGGGATTACCTCCTTTTACATTAGACTCTCTAAATGATAAATCACCAAAATCATCTCTACTGTTTGTAATTAGCCAATTACGAACATCATTAACGTTAGAACTATATAAGCCCAGCGACGCCCCTGATGAGGTACCAACTAAGTTTGTTGATAATTCAAGAAGCTGACTTGGACTCGTTGTCCCAATCCCCGTATTACCACTCACATAAAGATTATTAGGAAATGTAAAATTACCCGCTGCAAAAGTTCCAGGTTGAACTTCAGAGGCAGGATGGCTTTGTGTAGGATCCTGATATTTGACCACGGCATTCGAAGATAATCCTCTATTATTTACAATAACTACCTCAACATCATACCATTCCTGATTCTTCGTATCATGAACAATCCATGATGCCTGCAAAGCATATTTTCCATTATTGCCAAAAGTCGTTATCAAATTAACACGATCATATCCACCTTCATAGTGAAAATCAACATACGCTTCCTTGATGCCAAACGCATCATCAACTTCAACTAAAATCCTCAATGTATCGCCCGGCATTACTTTCACAGGACTTACATAAGTATCAAGTATTGTCGGCGGAGCTGGCTCTTTAAACAAAGAATTAAAGAAGCCCGTGAAACTGAATGCATATGCGTCAGAAGATAATAGCAAAGTGACAGTTAGGAAAATAATGCCAAATAATCGGAAATTCATACTAATAGATTTGCTTTATTGTAATAAAAAGTTTGCTATGAGAGTTTTTAAATCAATCAACTGGTTTTATATCCAAACTTTTTATCGTATTTTTTATGATCAAGAACTTCTAAAACGATAGAATATATATTTATTTTATCTCCTTCAAGAGTGTATATCATTCTCCAAAACGAATCTAAATTTAGTTTCCATAAATTTGTAACTTCGTATTTGGTAATATAAAATTTTGGAATAAGTTTTTTAGGTATATGCTTTCCTGCTTCAGAATTAACCTTCAGCTTATCTATTCCCTTCTCTATAATTCTTAGGAGATATTTAGCTTCACCGTCTCCCTTCTCTGCTTTAATCTTAAATTTCTGGAATTCTTCATTAAAATCTAGGGATAATCTGACTTCAAACATGAGGTACACTTTCCTCTAAAAGTTTTCTTCTTTTTTCTGTATCAGCTGATATCCACATTATCAATCCTTCTTTTGTTATGTAAATTTTGTTGGATTCCTGTAGATATTTAAGAATTAGACCCAATGTCTGAAACATCACTTTCTTTGGTAAATTTCTCCAAAGTTGAGTTTTCGTTGGATAACTTTCGAGATTTTTTATTTTACTCTCTACCATTAATACAGTATCCAATCTTGGATAATGCAACACTTTTGTTTTTGTCTTAAACATCCTATCACTGTTCCCATTTTTACATTTTATTATATATAAATATATACTATATAAATATATATAGTTAGTGTATTATGGAAAATGTCAATAATTAATTTGTATATTTTTTGTAATAAAAAGTTTACATTAAATATTTCAATCAAAGTCAGTTATGTTTTCACACAAGCGAGGAGTTGAATGTATGGGGCGTTTGTTCCAGCGATCGAGCCGGAGTTGACGGAGTTGAAGGCGGCGATGTCGACAGAATGAGAGTGGGAACCAGCAGCGTCCGTATATGTATAACCCAACCCTGCATCACCCCCAGTCCAACCAGACCACAAGTTTCCACCAACATCATTGTCCGTATTTCTCCCATGTTGATGTGATCCAGTAGTATCTGTTGACGTGGAAGGCGGATCGACACTGTGAAGATGTTGGCCCACGACTCGATTTTCCTGATCAGATAATACAGTGCCAGCAGTTGCATTCATAGTTCCTGCTGTAGGTAAACCAACAACATACCTCCCTCTTGCAGTAGTCAATTCAGTCCAACCTGAAGGACATGCTGATGTAACGAAGAACATGACGGCGCCTGAAGGAACTCCTTGAATGCCTGTTAGTTGAGAACCATCACCTTGGAAGGCAGTGGCTTTGGTTGTTCCTATAATTTCTAATACTTGAGACGGTGTTTTTGTCCCAATACCCACTCTATTGTTGCTGACATCAATAAATAACGTATTATCATCAAATGTAGTATTTGTTGGTGTTGAACCGGGCACATCTGTCAAGTTTATTCCACCAGAAATTTTCAATGGAGAGCCTCCAGACAAAACTCCCATTATCTTGACATCATTAGAGAATGTAAAGTTTCCAGCAGGAAAAGTTCCGGCCTCTATCTGCGAAGCAGGATGGCTCACAGTTGGATCCTGATATTTTACAGTAGCAGTAGCAGATAGATCTTTATTGTTAACAACAGTCACACCAATATCATACCATGCTAAATTTTTCGTATCATGAACAACCCATGAAGCTTGCAAAGCATATTTTCCATTCTTCTCGAATGTAGGAATTAAATTAACTTTATCTGATCCTAGTTCATGATGGAAATCAGCATACGCCTCTTTGATTCCAAACGCATCATCAACTTCAACTAAAACTCTCAGTGTTTGACCGGGATAGACCTTCACAGGACTTACATAAGTGTCAAGTATTGTTGGTGGAGCTGGCTCTTTAAACAATGAACTGAAAAATCCTGTCAAACTGAACGCATATGCGTCAGAAGATAATAGCAAAGTGACAGTTAGGAAAATAATGCCAAATAACCGGAAATTCATACTAATAGATTTGCTTTATTGTAATAAAAAGTTTGCTATGAGAGTTCTAAGCTATTCTTCACCCAATCCAAAAATCTTTTTGCTCTAATTAAAAGTAAGTTAGCTTCCTTTTCTCCGCCATCTTTTTCGGTATATCCGTACTCACTTCTTTTTTCTAATGCTATCGTTACTATATCCCTTTTCGACTCTTTCCCTCTAGATGCTTCTATATGTAGTTTAATTGCCTCTTTGTGATCTTTACTTGCTCTCTTACCTATATTCAAAATACAAAAAGCGTCATTAGCCAATATTATTGATTGCGAAGAATCGAAAATGCATGCGTTATATCTTTCTTTTTGATAGTTTTCTAAAGCTGAATTGTAAAATTCTTCTGCCTTTTTCATAAATTTGTTGCTTCTTCTTTTCTGATTTCTCTAACCATACAACTTCCTCCAAATTTTTGCCATATAATAACTTGTGATTTGCCATAACATTAAGAATAAACTCTTCTCCTTTTTTGGCTTTCTGTCTGAATTCATCCTCGCTCATATCCAAAACGGATATCGTGAATCCAAATTTTTCTGTCAATTTGCTGGATATATGATAAAATTCGTTTTTGCCTTTTGTAATCACGAAAAAATCAATATCGCTTCCGGGTTTTAGGCCATTTAAGGCCGAACCAAACAATACTACACTCACTGGTTTAATGTTTTTTATCTCATTAACCAAAGATTCATGAATTTTATTTAGGAAGTTTCTATCTTCTAAAAAAATATTTATGACAGTTTCTGCGAATTCTGTTGATGATAATGAATAAACAAGATTTCTGCCGGCAATATTACTTTCCAGTACTCCATTTTCAGCTAGTTCTCTCAAACATTCACTTGCCCTAGATTTCGATACTTTAGCTAATCTGGCCACTTCAGAGACATGTAATGAGTCTCTTTTCATAGAGAAAACTTTTAGTATTTGTGTTTTTACTCTTGAGTTTATTATGTCGGGTAACATAATTATTATCTGATTTTTCTTGTTTAAATAACTATCTTTTTTTCGAACATATGTTCGATTTTAAGAACAATTATTTCAGTAAACAAGCACAATTTGTCGCGGTATTTTAACATAAATAAGTTTACATATGTAAATAAAATTTTGCGATTCGTTTTCTCGTAATAAAAGGTTGCTAGAAATAAAAAACAAACAAAAAATGATTACTTCCACGCGCAAACTCTGACTATCACTGTGTCTATGCTTCCGTCTGGATTCTGTATTAGCCGTGGCACGTCATAACATCCCACGTCTCTTGCCTGCTGTTTCTCAGACTCTGATGTGCCATAAGTTGCAGATACATCTAAAGTCGCAGCGCCGTTTATTTCTACACTCGATAATGGATCTGTTACATGAGCAGATACATTATATGAACCTATCGCATTTGGTGCTGCAAAAATACATGAATATCTGCCCTGCGAGTTTGTCGTTCCGCTACATTTTTGTGTTCCATCAACTCTTATTATCGTGCTAGCGCTTGACAATAAACTATCGTCGCTTCTTGTGCCTAATATTGAGACGTTGACATCCGAGTTCCACCAGACACTTGTAGCATTTAACGTCACAGCTATAGTGCCGCTCTTGTAGATGACGAATGTTGATGAACTGCTTTCATTATATGCTAAGTTGCTGTCTACAGCCGAGCATACCGTTGTATATGTTCCTAGTGTTGATGAAGATGTCGTATCATAGTCTCTGTAGAACAGGCTACCTACTCTCGATGTTGTGACATTACTCCATACTCCACTTGGATCTTTGATTGACACGTTTACTGCTAGTGATGCTGCAGATGTTTCAACATCTGTTACTGTACAACTGGTCCTCACATCATTCCCTGCAAGTACTTGTGCGGGTGTCATGTTGAATGCCGGCGTAGTTAGTTGCGGCAGAGCATTGCCTATTGTAATCAGTACTGTTGATATATTTGTATTGTAATTTGTCTTGGTCGCGTTTAATGCAATTGTCTGTGAGCCTATTGTGTGGCCACCTGGTATCACCCAACTTCCGTCCTCTGCTGATAATATATTTGTTGTGGAGTTGTACCAGTTGATTGTGTCAGCAATTATTGTTGCTCCATTCTCGTCTTTCACATTCGATTGCAAGCTAACTGTATCGCCCCTTGCATAACTTGACGCATTAGCAGGTGATGTTATTCCAAGATTGACCGTGCCTTTGAGTGTGATTGTTATTGTGTCCTCTTTTCTGCTTGTGTCTGCATTCGTATACAACGTAGCATTGTCGGTTATATTCACTTTAACCGTATGTGCTCCTACACCTGTTGATTGTGTGTTCCATGCATATTCACAATTACCTGTTGCATTTGTTAATATTGTAACCAATGATGCATCGTTGTCATAGAATTTACACGGATAGTTTGCTATACCTGCACCAGTAGCGTTATTCTTTACTATCGCATCCAATCTAAATGTACTGCTCCTATTCACTGCTTGAGTCGCTGTTATAAATGATATGTTTGCGAACTTTTGCGTAACTACTAAAGTTGATGTGTAGTTGTTGTTTGTGTAGTTCCACTCGTCTTTCGGTGGAGGCGGAGTTAGCATCGTGGATATATTAAATTCGTACGTACCGCCGGATGTTGGTATCCATGTACAGTTCGCCCATGTCGAATTATGCGGAGGTGCCGGTCCAAGCGAATCTGAAAAGTCTTCTGATACGTTGACGCCGTTAGCGTAGCATGTCGTTCTAATCGCATCAACACCACCTCCCGTGGATGTGTTACCGATGTTAGATACTAGGTAGGTTATGTTGACATAATCTCCTGTATTGATTGTTGATGGCGATACCGAAACGTTTTGTGCAAATATCGTTAGATCTGGTTTAGCTTCTCCACCACCTGCGTCTATGAACTCGCCGAAGAGGTTGAATATGACTTCTCTATTCATATCTTGATATGGACATTCTTCAGGTCTTTTTGATGATATGACAAACTCGTCTATGTATAGTTCGCCTTGCGTCGCTGTTGTATTTCCTATTTCTATGTAGCCGACAGTGCCGTTTCCTGATATATCCATTGTTACCGGATGCCATTGATTATCATTCACAAATCCGGGTATTGGGAACCAATTGCCATTTATCTTGACGCTCATCACTTTAGGCGTTCCTGTTATGTTTGGTTTGTAAGCAAAGTTGATATACTTGAATGTGTTTGAATCAAAGCTTGGATTGCTACCACCGGGCTTGAATATAGTACTTATATATGCTGATCCTGAAGGTATGATCTTCAAGGAACCTGTTCCTATGAATGACGTGTTCACTTTCTCCAGTCTGGACCCAGCAACAAATCCGCTGTAATCTGCCTCGAAGTCTGCTACATATTTAGTTTCAAAGACACCTGATGCTGTTGTGATTTTACAATCTCTACATTCTCCCGGCACTTCGTTAGATGCTGTTATACTATCTATCCAGAAGTTTGTGTTTGGTGTAGCATCACCACTCGCTTCAAATCCTATCTCCATTACATTTATGTTTGCTCCCAGATACTGTGTTAAATTGAGATGAACCGTATGCCATTGATCATCTGCAACAAATCCTGGTAGAGATCCAAGATACTGCACGTTAGAACATGTCGTGCAGTACGTACTGCTCATTGTCAACAATCCTTTCTTGAAATTATGGGAAGCATCTTCGTATTTAACAACAAAGTTAATCTTTGTTCCAGATGGCACTCTGTAAGCAAAATCTAAGAATGGATAATCTGTTGTATATAATCCTGCGAATGTTCCTGTGAAGCAGTTGCTGTCATTACACATAACTTTCATCGAAGACATTCCGGTGTGTCTTGTGCTGAGATCCAACATTCTGAATGTTGATTCTCCTCCACTAGTCCCGCCCATTGATTTTATTGTTATGTTGAATTTCTGTTTTGAATAATCCACAGAGTTATACGATACTGGATAGTGAGAAGCGTCTACCAGATAGAAGTATAGCGAATGATTACCAACTGTTAGATTATTTATTCTGAAGCTTGCTGGCGACATCCATGTTATTCTTGATGCTGGACCTGGTGTTGTGCTGTATTCCACAACATTATCATTGTCGTTGTAGAACATGTATGAATTGGCATAGTTACCTGAATTATCATCTATTGCTATGTGCAGATGACTACTGCCTTTTCCTCCTATTGCAAAGTTCTGAGTTTCGAAATCGACCCATACGTCGCTGCCATATATATTATCATTTGGTCTCGGTCCGAATATTTTTAATTTGGGTTGTGTCGTAAATTCATTCTGGCATGTGTTGCTACATCCATCGCCATTGAGATTATTGCCATCATCACATTGTTCGATTCCGTCAATGAATCCGTTCCCGCATCCCTGTGTAGGTGACTGTTCCATATTCTGATCTCCAAATCCTCTCCATTCCCATATTCTTGGCTCTGGATCTTCAAAGTCGTTGCTGTATTGTGATCTGGCAGCGCCTTGAGGCACGTCGTTCGTAACACCTATATCATCTATATAGAATCTGGTGCCTGCCACACCTTGATCATGTCCGAATTTGATTTTTGTGATTAGATAATTACCTGATAATCCTGTGATTCTCTCTATATCCTTATCTAAATTAATTGTTGCTCTATGCCATTTACCGTCTCTCAAGAATCCTGGTATGGAACTGTTGCCTGAAGATGATGTGCCATTCCACGTAATCCACTGGTTGCCACTTAAACCGGGACCACTAACCAAGGCTTTCATATCCATCTTGTAGGTTGAAGTGTTGTCTATCTTATAAGCAAACGACAGGAATGATGAGCTGTCCGAATAGAAATTAACGTCCTTGATTATGTAACCGGATGATGTCGCTCCTATCGATGTACCGCACATGCAGTTTGCTTTCTTCCATGTTCTCCAATACAATTGACTGGGATCTTGTTCGTCGAAGTAATCAATATATGTTGAAACTGTTCCTAAGCCATTGCACCTGTTATTACATTCGGTCTGGAATACTGTATCTGCATCTTGTCTTGCCTGGATTACTGAATTAAAGTAACTACTCGCCATCCACATTTCTGGAACATTGTTACCACCAAATCCGCTGTATGTGCTTGTGTATGTACTACCGCCACCTGTGTATTCTGCTTTCAATGCAAATCCGCCTTTTGACGCAGGACCTGATCCCATAATTGTTGTCTGATACATATCTCCGGTGCTTGAATATGTCTCACCTGGCTCTGAATACGCGACCATCGAATTCTCTCCATACCATCCGCCGTACGGCTCAAACTCAAAGTCATTGAAGAATGCTGCTTGGAAGTTTCCGGTTGGATTTGCGTATAATGTTGAAAATGTGTCACCTCTTATTCCTGTCTGCATTGCAGGTGAGCATTTGAACGACTGTATTTTGTTTGGAATTTGGAATTGATCTTGTGAATCTGCTGCTATTTGTGAAGTGTCCTTAACATCCCATCTGGTGCAATCATTACTTGTCCAGTTGAATTGCACGCATTTCAAGAATTTGTTTGGCTGCGTAATTACAGATTTGTTGAATGGCAAGTTCAGCTTATAGCTGGTGTAATTGATTATGCTATCATCTATGAAGAATATGTATGTTAGTTTACCTGTGATCGGATTGTGGCCTGTATAATCTTTACCATCCATTACTCTTATTGGCACTGTGCCTGATCTGTTAGCTGATATGTTGTATACATCTACTTTCATCAATCCCGAGTCTGTTGGCAATTCCAAATGCAGGTCTCTGCCCTCTCTCATATCCTGTTCAGTGAATATATATTTCAGCATTGGAGAATTCTGTGTTGTAATATCATATTTCTTTTGGTATCTGAAGTTACTATAATCTCCTCCTCTATCGAGCATGAAGAATTTAACATCATTGAAGAATGATACAGGTGATGCTTTCTTTGTTATGTTAAATGTCAGCTCTAAACCAAGTGTTAAGTATTGAGTTGCTATGGATGAAGAGAAGTTTTGTGATTCTTCAACATATCCTGTTATATTATATTTAGCCAACTGTATTCCTAGTTTGGTTAAGTTTTGTAATGGTGATGAACCTGATAATGTTTGCCATCCAGTTATGTTTGTTGCCAGCTTGACAGGCGTGCCTGCTTGGTTTGCGACAACAGTGAAGTTTGCAATTTCGCTTTCAATATATGTAGCATCTGCAGCTGTTCCGTTTAATAATAATGTTACTGCTGTTAATGCCTTGTTAATTGTATAAGTTAGGAAGGATGTATTTGATACGGCACCTGCAGTGTCATTAGCAATCCATTTGTATTGATAATTACCTGCAGCCAAATCTGATATATTGATTGCATATTGTCCTCCGTTTAATGAAGCTGTGTAATTAATTCCATTAAATTGCAATATAATTTTATCTACACCAGACGGACTATCTGTTGCTGTTACTCTGAATTGATAAACTCTCCCTATTTGATATGATACAGGCGATGACGGAGTCACGCTTGAATTTGACAGCACAGGTCCCTGAGTATCTACACTAAATGTTATAATTGTTGAAGTTGGGTTGGTATTGCCAACTGCGTCTGAACATCTTACATAATATGTATGTGTTCCGTCAGTAAGAGATGATAACTGGTTTGAATGCGAAGTGCCACCAGTTGTAACGAATGTGCTTGTCATTGATGAGTAACTGACATTGGTTGTACTATATTTACAAGTTGCGGCTTCATTAGTTGTAACAGATATTGTTGGATTGCCTATTGACAATAATCCAGAAGGTTGTGCATTGCTTATAACGGGAGGTGTGTTGTCAACTGTGAATTGGAATCTCTTATATGCAGAATTGTCTGCCGCATCATCCACCCATACATCCACATTCACTATGCCTTCGCTCCATCCTGTTGTGTCTATATCATACGTTGCAACGAATGTTGTTGAATTGCTGACTCCTCCATCCTTAGACCATTTAGCAACTGTTAGGTGTGGTTCGGTGATAGACAAATCTATTGCAGTTCCAAATTTCAATTGAGATGTATTAGAGGGACTGTTCAACACAATAGAAGCCGGTGTGTCATCTACGTCTATTGATGTAGCAGTGCTTGTAATCAAATTAGCATTGTTTCTCGGCCTTACTATGACATAATATGTGCCGTCAGCTATACTGGTTGGTAAGGTGACTGTTCCATTGCAAGTCGTGCCTAAATTATCTAATTGCGTGGCGCCTGCAACAGTTGTGTCAGTATCAAAGTAAGTGAAACAATTTATTATTCCTTCTGTGTCTCTTCCGTTTGACGTGACTGTAATCGTTGTGCCTTCTTTAACAACAGTATCATTCAATGTTACATATGAAATCAACGGTATAGAGTTATCCACGTGGAAGTATGCATCACCCTCACCAACTATAGCAGAGTACAGACCAGCGCCATTCGAGAATCTCATCCTGATCTTGCATTTCGAAGTGCCGTCATTACACAATGTCGTGTTGAAACTGAACGATCCTGTACATTCTGATAATATTTGCCATGATGAAAATCCTGTGCCGCCACTGCCATCAGCATCATATGCATACTCGCAAGAATAAATTCCAGATTCTGTATCGGATGTAGAATAGTTAACTGGTATTGAACCAGTATTCCATGCTGTAGGTTGTGTCATTAATCCTGCAGGACCTGTATTATCTATTCTTATCGCAACTTTCTTCGTTGTATGCTTCCGCTATTCTTTTCTACGTATAGCTCCATCTCACAATCAGCAACCGAGTCATCATTACATTGTGTTGTGTTGAAACTGAATGTCAATCCACTTCCGCATGTTACCAGTGCATATGACGACCACGTTCCTGCCTCATCTCTCCATCTCCATTTACATTCTTTGACATTGAATATGCTAGTGCTATAAGTCACTGTTGTCAATCCACTTTGCCATGAGTTATTTATAGGTGAAGTTATGTCTGCGAATGCGCCAGATTTATCTACCATGAACCAAGACTGAACAGTCCTGTTATTACCAGCCTTATCCTGCGCATATAATGTTATGGTGTAGTTGCCGTCATTGTAATTGTTCATACTGATTTCATCAGAGTACGTATGAGTTAATGCTGATACCAGTGTGGTACTGTTTTGCTGTTTCAACACGTTGCTTGAATCTGTTACGTTGTATTTAGTATAGTTAAGATGACTATTGGATGAATACAAATTCAGATTAAATGTCGTATTAACTGATATTTTATCTGGATATATTACATTTACTGATGGTTTTGTATTATCAACAGTGAACTGCACATATGTTGAGTTGTAATGGCTCATGATATCCGTAGCGCTAACACTGAAATTGTAGTTGCCATCGCCGATATTTCCAATGCCTGTATTCCATTTTGAGTCCCAGCCGGATGATAAGTTGAGTTGACCGGACGCATAAACTTTCTTTGCATTTGATCCGCTGCAACAGAGCTTGGTTGCATATGGATCTGTTACACAATCTCCTATATGCGCATCGGTTGAGTTTGATATTGATAGCAGGCATGTATCATAAGCTGCACAGCTGTTAGCGTATGCGCATGTTAATGGCCCGCTCGAAGCAATCAGATCAACACGATAACCATAGCTACTCTCATTATTCATTTGTGCGTGGGCATTTGCATTGGCTGACAATGCGATCAGCCCGCCAGTATCTTTAACATCAACCGACAATGTTCCTTCAGTTATTGAACAGCATAACTTCTTGCCATAAGCAGATTCATTATTCAATTCTGCATGGGCATTTGATGATGCCGACATGTGCAACACTTCAGTTCCTACACATACATCACCTACTGAACACGACAATTGGGCTTGTGCTGACGTTTCATTGGTTATGTTGTAAGTAACTGACTGTATGTCCGTTGCTGTATCTGAAATTGTCGTTAGTAACTGTATAGTCCATCCCAGCACTTCGTTTGGATCTGGATCTTCTATTGTTATGCTCCGTCTGCCAAAGCCGAAGACGTCAATGTCGTCAATGTATTATTTGCTACAGTACTGCTCGATGCTTTAGTCACTCCATCTAAGTATAATGTACAAGACATTGATGTGTCAAAGTTATCTGCTGCGGTGAATGTAAAGTCTGGCGTATTATCAGTCGTGTTGAGCTGAGTCGCTGGAGAACTTAAAGTAACAACAGGCGAGGAAAGATCTGTTATATTCACTGTTAGTGATTTATTAAACACGGCTCCCAAGAATTTATCCTGTTCGCCTGCATAACTCATATTCACAGAGTATAATCCCAGGTATGGTGTCGTATCCAATTCCAGATATGCACCGCCAGTTGTATTTGTAAATACTGATCCTACATAAGTATCATTCAAGAAGAATGTTACGTTCTTGCTGTTCAGCCCTGTATTATTTGGCAATATCAATTTAGCTGTTAATCTCGCCCAGTGCCCTTTAGGTACAAGTGACGCATTTGCAAATTCTAATATTGATGGACTGTCCCATATTTGCACTTGTATTGTTGACGAGCCTGTCTGATGATAGACTTTGGTTGCAGTTATATTCAAAGTATTATTTCCAGAAGCTTGCGTAAATGGTATATACCATAGCACATCTTCGTTCGTGGCTTGTTGTGTGCCATTTGTATACCATGTCACATTAACTGTAACTGCTTGTCCTCTCTCGTCACTTATTGTAGAATTCAACCAGTAAGAGCTACCTCTAATTAGTTTGGTATTTTCTGCTGGGGAGTCTATTTGTGTAAGCAACACTCCTCTAACGTCTATTGTATTATTCTTTATCAAAACATCACTGCGATCTGTAAATGTAACTATTGCATTAACAAGTACGGATTTGGGTGTCGTGGTATTTGATGGGTTATAGACATAGCTTGCATGACCGGTCGAGTTGGTATACATTATCGGGACATAAACGCTGTCAATGGACATATTGACTTTAGCGTTTTCAATTGGCGGACCATCTTTTACCAGAATATTTATTGTCGTGCTATTTGGAACATAGCTGTCATTTCTGAATACAACTGAATCTGAGAATGATAGATCCATCCTTAATGCCTTGATTATAATTGTTGTTTTGTTTGAATTGGTTACAGTTATATTACCTTCAGATATCTTCGTCGTCTTGTATTTAGTTGGCGTTATGATTCCGAAGAATTCATGTCTCGAGTTAGCCAAGCCAGTTGCATTAACCTGCCATGTCTTGTTACACGTATCTCCAGCTTTCAAGTTCGTACAGAATTGCGGGTTTGCATTGGTTGTATAGAATGGCGTTGCGCTTGTTCTTGTCGATATTATGCCTTTCCTCTCAACCGCTCCGCTTATGTCTGCATAGCTTACGTAATGTATGAGTGTAGTACCATTAGGCAGTTTAAGCACTCCGGCCAATGGGCTCATGAATGTTGATACGCCTATGCCATAGTTTTTGCTTATTGGCTTTCCCCCATCGCTCATCACTGATATCAAGCCGTAGCTATCAGACATTGTTGGCTTGACTGTTTTATTTCCATATACTTTTTCACTTGGATCTAAATCATTGAATGATATTGTTTTGAAGTTGGTATTGTTGGATATTCCTCCGCTGAATGATGATCTGAGTTTGAATGGATATTGTCTTGGGGTCGTGAACTCGCCGTTCATCACTTCACTAACGGATGTTGTAACTTTGAAACTGCTGCTATTTGACAATACATTGTTAAAGCTTGATTTAACTTTGTATGAAGGTGATGTGGTGGATGATTCTGGATCAGCGGTTAAATTCACATTTCCACACTCTCCGCCAACGCAACGGACACCAAATGAGAAGCTAAACATTTCGTCTTTCTCAACATAGTTAGTTGCATTTTCTGTGTATGGAGAAATCATTATTGGTTTCAAAGTACCAAATGGTATAAACCATTTTACTGTTCTTGAACTATGCAATGCGTTATTTACATAACATGAAACGGTCAAATTCATCGTTCCGGAATCTGTTATTTGATAATTGTTGGCAACCAACCAATAATTGTCTGCACCGACTGATGTGTTGCTTGCTGAATTCAACAGAGCATTGTCTTCAACATTTTGCAACTTCATAGACATACTTGTCACATTTACATATGATGGACACAATACTCTTGTTCTTAATAATGTGCTACTATATGTTAAGTTCTGGCATCTCTCCCAACGTCCAGTACTGTTTATTTCACACTCAAGTGCAGTAATATTTGACGGCTCTTGTATTATTACAGTTGTCGTGTCCGTTCTCATTGATGTGATATTCTTCCAGTATGTCGACCCTTCAACTAGTCCATAGAATTTATGAGTTGAGGTGACGTCTCCAGTTGCATTGACCTGCCATGATTTGTAACACACTTCTCCTCCGCTCATATTCAAACATGCTTGCGGATTAAGGTTTGTTGTGTAGAACGGCTTAGCACCTGCAACAGTTGATATTATTCCTTTGCCGTAATCAACAAATGCCTTTGGTGTCGGTCTCACATCAACATATCCGCTGTAGAATTTCTTTGTTGTTATGATAGTAAGATTGGCTGGATCCTCATAACTCAATGTTGATCTGCCTGCCAACTCCCCAAATACTGACGTTAGCATGTATGTATTACTTGTTGATTCATTTCCGCTCATCACATACGTATGCTTGTATCCAGCTGTAATTCTCTCTGCCTTTCCGACTGTCAAATCTTTAATCATAACTTCATTCAGGTTAGATGCGAGTTTGAAGTTTGTTGAAGAGCTCTTGAATGATGATGTGTTGCCCTGCCCTTCTTCTCTTTGTTCAGTGACTTTGAACGTACTGCTTATAGAAGTATCGCCCGGATACGGATCTGCATATAGTTTGACATCGCCGCACTCTCCGTCTGTACAAGAAACAATGAATGAATAATTAAAGAATTTTCTTTTAGTCACGTCTACGGTTGCGCCACTTGTGAATGGAGCTACCATGATTGTAGTTAATTTACCAAATGGAACGTTCCATGATACGGAAGTTGTATTCTGTTTTTTGTTGCTGAACCCGCATGATGCTGTTAAATTCATCGTTCCTGAATCTGTTAGTTGGTGATTATTAACAAATATCCAGTAACCTCCTGTTGTTGTGTTCGCAACAGATTTAGTCAAAGTTTTTTTATCGTCTATGTTATCAAGATACATTGTCATATTCACAATGTTATAAGAAGAGTCGCATCTTGCTCTTGTTTTTAACAGAGTTTGCCCATACGTTAAATTCTGGCAAGATGTCCAGTTGCCACTAGCAGCTATTTCACATTGCAAATCTCCCAAAAATCCAGACTCGTCAATCTTAATATATACATTTCCGGTTGTATTCTGAACAACTCCGACCAATGGGGATGCGGCAACACCAAAGAATGTATGTGTTGTCTTCATTTCGCCTGTAGTGTTAACAGTCCACGTTGCATTGCATGTATCGCCATCTTTCATACCCAGACATATTTGCGGATTGGAATTGAATGTGTAGAACGGCTTTGCTCCAACTGTAGTTGATATTGCTCCGTTCTTTACTGGTTTATGCAACAGCTCATAAGCTCCGCTAAATACTTTATAGTTAGTGCTGTTCTTCCAACCATTTGACAATTTGCCTATGGAAGAGTGCACTTTATAATTGCTATTATTGGAAACGCCGTCAATCAAAGTTTCATTCACTTTGTAATGTTCTACGGCAGGTATTGTTGAAATTGTCGCCCATGATAGTTTGGCAACTTTTAGTGGGAAACGGTTAAACGATGAGATGAGCTTTTTGTTAGTTCCGTTGGACAAACCGCCGCTGAATTCATCTGATAAGAGATAGTTGGCTGCTGGCTGAGCAAATGACGGTGAATAGTCATTAAGAGAAATCTTGAATTGGGAAGATTTGATTGTATACTCTAATTTGTAAAGATGGGACACGAGCTTAAATCCTCCGCCCCTGGCTAATCCTCCGCTTGCAAAGTAGTAGAATTTTTGTTTTCTTGTCGCGTTGACTGGAACCGCAGTCTGTATCTTGTTATATTCCTTCATTTGTAAATTCAATGAAGATATCAATCTGAAATTGGTGTTGTTTGAAAAACTTGCAACAAAATCTGCTGTTAGCAAGAAATTAAATGATGCGAAAAGAACTGGTATCGGTGTTGACGGCAAAATTTTGAATGAAGCGCTACTCATTTGCCTTTCCATTCTATACATTGAAGACATCAGTCTGAATCTTGTGTTATTAATAAATTGGCCTGACATTGAAAGTATGCTCTCTTTCAGTTCTGTCGGATCTAGAGTGAGATTGACGTCTCCGCAATCCCCACCCATGCACTTGATAGAGAATGAAAAGTTGAATGTGGTTGCAGGTGAGTACATATACGTACTATTCTCTACATGCGGCGAGTTCACTGTCAATATGAGTTTGCCCGGTGTTGTTATTTTCACATCAACAGACGGTGTTTGATTAGAAGCAACAAAGGAGTATTGTGTCGGACCTACAGCTGCATATGTGCTGCTCACATTATCTTTTGCTCCTGTTGCATTGAGATCCCATGTCCTGTTACAAGCGTCTCCTGCCTTCAGGGCTGTACAGGTTTGTGGATCAGTGCTTAATATATAATACGGTAGTGAACTTGGATCGGATGATGCCTGCAGGTCCAGTTGTGTATGACCGCATTCACCTTGAACACATTTTATCCCGTATGATATTGAGAAGTTTGCATAACGGGAAGCGAGGATTGTATTGTTGACCAAATTCATATTTAGATAAGTTTCATAATATCCGAATGGAACGTTCCACAATATTGTTTGACTAGCTGAGTTACCTAAACTGTCATAGCACGTTCCACTGGCACTCCACGATCCTGAGTCAATTATTGTAACATCGTTGTTATCATAGACTATAGCCGAGCCTTCTTTTGTAGTTACATCACCGCTAGAGAAGTATGTATACGAGTCGTTCAGATTTTGTAATGCAAATGTTCCTTTCTGGATGCCTGTATCATCATTGCATGTTATTCTAACTTTCTTGATTACGTTATTGTAAAGCAAACTGTTACAGTTAATCCATGCATTAGCTTGATTCATGCATTCAACTCCCGGCGACAGCGTGGGTGATGTAGAATCGACATAGAATAGTGTCG